>NZ_JAXDEQ010000147.1:0-434 GCF_035065025.1 Pseudomonas sp. YuFO8
TCTTTGGCTGTTTCTTTGCCCGCGTCGCAGCCGGCCAGCAGTGCGATCATCGGCAGAGCCCACGCCAGGCGCCGGCTCCAGGGTTTCAAGGTGACATTCATACAAACACTTCCTGAAGCGGTTGCCCGCGTCGCAACGCTGCTGGGCAACCCTTATTATTAATAGGGCTATTGGTCTTTGCGGGCGGGGCGAGGATACTGGCCGCCGTTTCCCGTGACCTCGAAGCAACCATGACTTTTAAAAGACTGACTGTTGTATTGCTGGCCTGCCTGACACTGTCCGCCTGTGGCGGCGTGGATCCGAATTCGCCGCTGGGCCAGCGCAAGGCGATCTTCAAACAGATGCTCAAGACTGGCGAAGACCTGGGCGGCATGCTGCGTGGGCGTATCCCGTTCGACGGCGCCAAATTTGCCGAAGGTGCGGTCAAGTTGGAC
>NZ_JAXDEQ010000148.1:0-432 GCF_035065025.1 Pseudomonas sp. YuFO8
GATGTGGCAGCGGTAGTGGGGAATCTGCGCGTTGTTAATCGGCTGGCCATTCCACAGGATCTGCCCGGAACTGGGCGCATCCAGCAGGGCGAGTGCGCGCAGGAACACGCTTTTGCCGGAGCCGGATGAGCCGGTGATCGACACGCGATCGGCGGCATTCAAGGTGAAATCGGTGGGCTGGAGCAAGGCCACGTGGCGGCGCTCGTCCATGCGCGTGAGGGCGCGGGTTTCGATCAGTGCGCTCATGGACGCGGTGTTCCTCTCAATCTGGACGGTGCAATGGTGAGGCACACTGGCCGGGATTTCATTCAAAAAATTCAAACTTATGTGCATGACCCGATGCGCGCAGACGGCCTGGGCAAAGCACATCCTGCTCGCTAGACTCGCGCTCCTATAAAAAGGAGCCCTCATGGACGAACAGAAAGCATCCGA
>NZ_JAXDEQ010000149.1:0-431 GCF_035065025.1 Pseudomonas sp. YuFO8
TCGACGCTATCGCCAGCAGGCTGGCTCCCACAGTTTTAAATCAGTGCAGCTTCAGCCGCGGCTCTTTAGTTAGGTCGCCTTTTTTTACCGGGGTATAGCGCAGTCCGGTAGCGCGCCTGCTTTGGGAGCAGGATGTCAGGAGTTCGAATCCCCTTACCCCGACCATATTAAAAATCCTCGTGTCGAAAGATACGGGGTTTTTTTTGCCTGCGAAAATTTCCAGAACACTGCAAAACCAATGTGGGAGCCAGCCTGCTGGCGATGGCGCCATGTCAGTCAACATCGATGGTGACTGATTCGACGCTATCGCCAGCAGGCTGGCTCCCACAGTTTTAAATCAGTGCAGCTTCAGCCGCGGCTCTTTGGTTAGGTCGCCTTTTTTTACCGGGGTATAGCGCAGTCCGGTAGCGCGCCTGCTTTGGGAGCAGGAT
>NZ_JAXDEQ010000150.1:0-429 GCF_035065025.1 Pseudomonas sp. YuFO8
TACATGGGCCCTCTGCTTTTCTGACATGGACCGGACATGAATCAAACCAACCTGCAATTCAAAACCCTGCTGTTGCTGCTGGGCCTGGTGACCGTCGCCTTTATCTGGATACTGCTGCCGTTCTATGGCGCGGTGTTCTGGGCGGTGATCCTTGGCATCATCTTTGCCCCGATGCAGCGGCGCCTGCAACAGCGTTTTGGCTGGAACCGCAACCTCACTTCCCTGGCCACCTTGAGTGCTTGCCTGATCATCGCGATCCTGCCGGTGATCATTACCAGTGCCCTGTTGGTGCAGGAAGGCGCGACGCTTTACAAGAACATCGAAAGCGGCAAGCTGGACGTGGCGGGGTATATCGAGCAGTTCAAGAATGTGTTGCCGCCTTACTTCCAGCACCTGCTGGACCGTTTCGGCATGGGTAACCTGGAAGGC
>NZ_JAXDEQ010000151.1:0-425 GCF_035065025.1 Pseudomonas sp. YuFO8
GACTTGGACATCTTCTTGACGCCATCCAACCCTTCGAGCAACGGCATGGTCAGAATGCATTGAGCTTCCTGCCCATACGCACGCTGCAGTTCACGCCCCATCAACAGGTTGAATTTCTGGTCAGTGCCACCCAACTCAACGTCCGCACGCAAGGCCACCGAGTCATAGCCCTGAACCAGCGGATAGAGGAACTCATGAATGGCGATCGGCTGATTGGTGGAGTAGCGCTTGTCGAAGTCATCGCGCTCAAGCATCCGCGCAACGGTGTACTGAGAGGTCAGACGAATGAAGTCCGCTGGCCCCATCTGATCCATCCAAGTGGAGTTGAATGCCACTTCGGTCTTGGCCGGATCGAGAATCTTGAACACCTGGGTCTTGTAGGTCTCGGCATTGTCGAGCACCTGCTCGCGCGTCAGCGGCGGGCG
>NZ_JAXDEQ010000152.1:0-425 GCF_035065025.1 Pseudomonas sp. YuFO8
TGGTATGTGCTCGATTACAAAGGCGAGGAACTGCTGAATTCGATCCCCAGAATTCGCCAAATCGATTTCAAGGATACGCCTTCCCAACCGGGACTTTATATTTTAAAGTCAAGGCCTGATTTGGAAGAGCATACCGAAAACTGGCTTTGGCGTATCTGGGAGAATGACGACCGTGGCCTCTTCATTGATGAGGGCTACATGCTTCCGGAAGTTCGTAAAGGCGCATTCTCTGCATTGTTGACGCAGGGACGCGCCAAGCGCATTTCGGTCATTACTCTTTCGCAACGTCCCGTGCGTGTTGATCGTACCGCGATCTCCGAAGCTTCACACATTGTCGCGTTCGATTTGAATGACAAGCGTGACCACAAGTCGCTTGAGGAGGTGGTGCCAACGGGTTTTATGTCCGATACCGTGCCGCCGTTTCA
>NZ_JAXDEQ010000153.1:0-424 GCF_035065025.1 Pseudomonas sp. YuFO8
GTCGAAATTCCGAAATATTCCCTCAACCATGCTGCCGAAGCGCCGCATTGATTCAAGGAAGTGTCATGAGTCTTAAATGGGTTGATGTACAAGAGATCGCTATCCTGTTGGCCGATGCCAACCCGGATCTGGATCCTTACTCCCTGAACTTTGTAGCTTTGCGTGACATGGTCATGGCGTTGCCAGGGTTCGAAGATGAGCGTGATCGCGGTGGTGAGAAGGTTCTGGAAGCTATCCAGACTGCCTGGAAAGAAGAACAGGACTGACGCCTCCCTTTACGCAGTTAGGCAATACCCAATAACCCGCGTATAATTCGCGGGTTTAATTTTTCGTAAATTACCGTTTCTGGAGTTACACCATGGCTGTTCAACGTACTTTCTCCATCATCAAGCCTGACGCTGTTGCAAAAAACGTCATCGGCGAG
>NZ_JAXDEQ010000154.1:0-424 GCF_035065025.1 Pseudomonas sp. YuFO8
GCTGACCTTGAAGCTGTCACCGGCCGACATCGGGCCGTTTTTAAGTTCAAGGGTAAAGCCGTCGATCACCGAAGGCGGTGTGGCGGAGATATCAAAGGTGCCCATGGCTTTGCCATCGGAGCGCTGCACCGTCACTTTGTTGAGATTGGCCGGGTCGCTGAAGGTGACCTTGTAATCGTAGTTCGTCAGCTTGCTGGAGTCCTTGATCGTCACACCCAGGCTACCGGCGCCTTGGTTGCCTTGGCCGGCCACACTGCGCAAAGCCACCGCCGCCGCGCTGTTGATGTCCTTGAACATCGACGCGCCGAACTCACCGTTGAGGTCGATGCCCTGCCCCAACTGGCTGTTGATCGTATCGGCGGTGACGATGGCGATGCGACCCAAGTCGTTGATGGCTGGCATCAATACGTCACTGCGATAGCGC
>NZ_JAXDEQ010000155.1:0-423 GCF_035065025.1 Pseudomonas sp. YuFO8
GCTTGGCATCGGCCGGGATCACGCCATACAACTCTTCGCTGCTGTACAACGGCGCCACGGGCGGGCGTTGCAGCAACTCGCCCTGTTTGCGCCAATTGAGGTTGGCCACACTGCGCCGGGCCAGGGCCAGGGCGTGTTCATCGCTGTCGGCATAGTGGTCGGCGACGCCAGAGATCTTGCAGTGCACATCTGCACCGCCGAGGTCTTCGGCGCTCACCACTTCACCCGTCGCGGCTTTCACCAGCGGCGGGCCGGCAAGGAAGATGGTGGCCTGGTTGCGCACCATGATCGCTTCGTCGGCCATGGCCGGCACATAGGCGCCACCGGCGGTGCACGAGCCCATTACCACTGCGATCTGCGGGATGCCTTGGGCGCTCATGTTGGCCTGGTTGAAGAAGATCCGCCCGAAGTGTTCGCGGTCTG
>NZ_JAXDEQ010000156.1:0-421 GCF_035065025.1 Pseudomonas sp. YuFO8
AAGGGATAAGCGTATTGCATCGAAAGTAACCAAGTGTGTTGATGAGGCAGGATTATCCATTGTCTGGATCGAAGTCTATACTGCGATCCAGACAAACCACCTCTGTATCCAGACAATATGGCCAAGCACAACGTACGTCTTGCGGATTTCCCCCGGTTGCCGAGCCCGGTGTACTTCCGTTATTCGGATTTCGCGCCTGACACCGAATGCACGCCGCACCAGCATTTCTGGGGCTCGCTGGATTACTCGGCCAGCGGCGTGATGCGCATGGAAGTGGCCGGCAACCGCTTCATGTCGCCGCCGCAATACGCGGTGTGGGTGCCACCTCACACCGAACACAGCTCCTACAATGCCGAGGCGATCGTCTATCACTCGGTGGGGCTGGCGCCGGAACTTTGTGAGCAACTGCCCCAGCAGCCTT
>NZ_JAXDEQ010000015.1:0-159252 GCF_035065025.1 Pseudomonas sp. YuFO8
GCGTCCGAGAGATCGCCTTCGCCGGCAAGCCGGGCTCCTACAAGGACGTATACGCATCAGATATTCGAAGAGGCCATCAAGGCCCATTGTTTTGCTACTTGCTCGCTGCCCGACACTTCCGATTTCCATTGCAGGAGCTTCGAACATGGTCAATCGTCTTCTCGGCAAATCCCTTCTGGGCCTGGTGGCGGCCGGTGCGCTGGTGCCCCTGGCGCAGGCCGCCGATGCACCAACATTGAACACCGGCAGCACCGCCTGGATGGTCACCGCCACGGTCTTGGTGCTGTTCATGTGCCTGCCCGGTCTCGCCCTGTTTTATGGCGGCCTGGTGCGGGCGAAAAACATGTTGTCGTTGTTCACCCAGTGTTTCGGCATCGCAGGGTTGGTGGGCGTCCTGTGGGTGATCTACGGCTACAGCATGGTGGTCGACTCCACGGGCATGGTCGAGGGCGAGGTGAGCTTCAACAGTTTTGTCGGCGGCCTGAGCCGGGCGTTTCTCGCCGGAATGACCCCGGAAAGCCTGGTCGGCGAGATCCCGGAAGGGGTGTTCGTGACCTTCCAGATGACCTTCGCCATCATCACCCCGGCGCTGATCGCCGGTGCCTTCGCCGAACGCATGAAATTCTCCGCGGCGCTGTTGTTCATGGCGCTGTGGTTCACCCTGGTGTACGCCCCGGTGGCGCACATGGTCTGGGGTGGTGCGGGGGCCTTGATGCATAACTGGGGTGTCCTCGATTTCGCCGGTGGCACCGCCGTGCACATCAATGCCGGTGTCGCCGCGCTGGCCGCCTGCCTGATCCTGGGCAAGCGCAAGGGCTATGAAAATACGCCTATGCCGGCGCACAACCTGAGCCTGACCATGGCCGGTGCCGCCATGCTCTGGGTCGGCTGGTTCGGTTTCAACATCGGTTCCGGTGGCGGCCTCAGCGGCACGTCCGGCGTGGTCATGCTCAACACCCAACTGGGCGCATGCGCCGGGATCCTGGGCTGGATGTTCACCGAGTGGTTCAAGGTCGGCAAACCAAGTGCGCTGGGCCTGGCCAGCGGCGCCCTGGCCGGTCTGGTGGGGATTACGCCGGCGTGCGCCTATGTGGGCGTGGGCGGTGCGCTGGCCATCGGTCTGTTGTGCGGGGTGTTCTGCTACCTGAGCGTCACCGTGCTCAAGCGTCGCTTCGGTTATGACGACAGCCTGGATGTATTCGGGCTTCACGGCATCGGCGGGATGATCGGCGCGGTTTTGACCGGGGTGTTCTGCGTACCGTCCCTGGGCGGGCTGGTAGAAGGCGTGACCATGGGCGGTCAGGTGCTGGCGCAAGTGAAGGGTGTGTTGATGACCACGGTCTATTGCTTCGCCATCAGCTGGATCATTCTCAAGGTGATCAACGCGGTGATCGGCTTGCGCGCCGATGACTCGGTGGAGGAGATGGGCCTGGATCTGGCCGAGCACAACGAGCGTGCCTACAACCACTGATCGACGAGAACCCTGTAACCCTGTAGGAGCGAGCTTGCTCGCGATGGTCTCAAAGGCGCCGCGTGTAACCTGAAAACACGCGTCTTCGTTAACGACCATCGCGAGCAAGCTCGCTCCTACATGTACACGTACATCAGACGAAGGCTGGTTCCGCCTGACGAATTCCCACCGCACGCTGCAACTGGCTGGCGATCAGGGTGTTCTTCAGCAGATAGGCAATGGTCATCGGCCCGACCCCACCGGGCACCGGTGTGATGGCGCTGGCGACCGTGCGCGCACTGGCGTAGTCGACATCGCCGACCAGTCGATTGCCCGACTCGCTGCTGATGCGATTGATCCCCACATCGATCACCACCGCCCCGGGCTTGAGCCAGCTGGCATCGATCAGCCCTGGACGACCCACCGCCGCCACCACTATGTCCGCCAGCCTGCACAAGGCCGGCGCATCGACGCTGCGCGAGTGCACCACACTGACCGAGCAGTCGGCCTGCAACAACAGCGTCGCCATGGGCTTGCCGACAATGTTCGAACGACCGATGACCACGGCGTGCTTGCCACTCAAGTCGCCGCAGGTTTCGTGCAGCAGGCGCATGCAGCCGCTTGGAGTGCAGGGTGTCAGCACTTCGATGCCCTGGACCAGGCCACCGACGTTTTCCCGATGAAACCCGTCCACGTCCTTGATCGGATCGATGGCATGGATCACCGCCGCTTCATCGATGTGGGCCGGCAACGGCAATTGCACCAGGATCCCGTTCACGGTGACGTCGGCGTTCAGTTGCGCGATCAGGTCCAGCACCTCGGCCTGACTGGCGTTTTCCGCCAGGCGGTACTCCAGTGAACGGATGCCGACCTCCCTGGCCCGCAGCAGCTTGTTGCGCACATACACTTCACTGGCCGGGTCTGCACCCACCAGCAGCACGGCCAGGGCCGGGAAGATCTGTTGTCGGGACAGGACCTCAACTTCTTCTCGAACCTCGTCGAGAACCAGGGCCGAGATGGCTTTGCCGTCGATATCGCGGGCAGGTGCGGGGGTGGCGTTGAGCAAAATAGTCACCGTTGTCTGGATTGAGTGGGAGATGAAGCGATCACCGAGGCGCCGTTGCGCCCCGATGATGGATCAGAGACCTGCGGGCAAGGACGCTCAGGCTACCAGTTGATGGCAGCCATACACCACCAGCACGCCCGCGATTAGCGTGGCATAGGGCAACCAGCCGGCGCGTTTCAGGCCGGCATCGGCCTGTACGTGCAGCTCGTTGAGCATGGCTTGCGGGAAGCGCCCCTTGTCCTGCACGTAGTGGCGATAGCAGAACACCGGCAGGATCAATAGCGCCAGCAGCAGGCCCGTCACCAGGGTTCCGGCACCCCAGATATCGGCGCCCAGGCCCATGCAGGCCAAGTTGACGAAACTCAGTACACCACCGGCCGCCAGCAGCACGGTGGGCGCCTTGTAGGGGCGGACCCAATCCGGGCGATCCAGGCGATGGATCCAGCCTGCGTTGAGGTTGAGGAAGTTGAAGATGATGTAGCTGACGTTCGACGCCGCGAGCACGAAGACATAGTCGGACATCAGCAACAGCAACAGGTTGAACGACAGGTCGGTCCACATGGCGGCGGTGGGTGCACCATGTTCGTTGGTGCGGCCCAGGTATTTCGGCAGCCAGCCATCCACCGACGCCTGGTACAGGGTGCGCGAGGACCCGGACATCGAAGTCATGATCGCCAGCAAGGTGGCAAGGACCAGCATGATCAACACGATGTTGGCCACCACCTTGCCACCGCCGATGCTGTCCGCCATGACCTGGCCAACGCCCATGCCACTGTAAATCGCCGGCGACAACAGACCGCTGTAGACCGCGGGTGTGATCACCGCGCCGCTGCTATCGAGCACCGCCGGTGTCACCAACTGACCTAGACCCAGGCTGCCTTGAAACGCCAGGGGCACGAGGGTGAATACCAGGATGCACAGCAGGCCGGCATAGAAGATCGCCTTGAAGGTGTCGCGTTTGGGATCCTTGAATTCGCGCGTATAACACACCGCCGTTTCGAAACCGTAGGTCGACCACGCGGCCATGAACAACCCGCCGGCCATCAGCGACCAACCGGACATATCCCAGGGCCCGTCGATGACCTGGCCGGCCGCATCATGGGCCAGGGGGTACAGCGGCAGGAAGTTGGCCTGGGCCGCGTCCCCGGTGAACAACGGCACGACGCCCACCAGCAGCAACGGAATCAGCGACGTCACACCGAGCACCAGGGTCAGGCGTGCCGAGCGCAGGATGCCGCCATGCTGCACGGCAAACACCGTCAGCAGGATCAACAGGCCGATGGCGAAGGTCGCATTGACCCGTAGCGACAGGCCGCTCTTGATCCAGCCCAGGTCGAGCAAGGTCAGTTGCCAGGTATTGATCAATGCATCGGCGGGAAACAGCGCGGTGAGGATGTAGCCGGCCGCCAGCCCGGAACCGATCGACAGCACCGGCGACCAGGCCAGCCAGTTGCACCAGACCGACACCGGCGCGATCAGCTTGCTGTAGCGCACCCAGGCCACAGCACCGTAGACCGAGGCGCCCCCGGACTTGTGCGGGAACAGCCCGGCAATTTCGGCATAGGTGAAGGCCTGGATGAAGCCGAACACAATTGACACGATCCAGACGATCCAGGCCGGTTTGCCGACCGTGGCGGCGATGGCGCCGATAGAGAACAGCACCAGGGCGGGCACGCCACTGGCGACCCAGAAAGCCCCGCGCCAATCGATCTTGCGGTGCAGGCTGCCCACCGAACCGGCGGCCTGCGGTACGGCCTCGAACGTAGTCGCTTCCATCTTCGTATTCCCATGTCTTGAGTAGAGCGGCCCGTAGGAGCGAGCTTGCTCGCGATGGACTTGAGAACGCCGCGTTAAACCAGTAAACACGCGTTATCGTTAACGACCATCGCGAGCGAGCTCGCACCTACAGGTGCGGGTATGGGCAGCAAACAATGAATGTGAAGTCGATCAACTGCGTACCCGGCTCTTGTCCGGGTCGTAGAAAATCGCTGCGCTGACCGTGGCGCTGATGCGCTTCTGCAGGCCATCGACTTTGCCGATTTCCAGTTCCGTGCCCGCGTCGGCACAGGCCACATCGACCCGGCACAAGGCGATGTTGCTGGCCAGCAACGGCGAACGGCAGGCACTGGTGATGACGCCGACCCGGGCCCGGCCGCGGTAGACCGGGTCGCCGTGGTGGGCCGCTTCGTTACCGTTCAATTGCAGGCCCACCAGCTTGTGGGCGGGATGGGCGCTGCGGCGCAGCAGGGCGTCGCGTCCGATGAAGTCATCGGTCTTGCTTTTCAGCGGTACGCAAAAACCGATACCCGCTTCGAATGGATCGGTCTGGTCGCTGAACTCGTAGCCGGCAAACACCAGCCCGGCTTCAATGCGCAGCATGTCCAGCGCTTCCAGGCCCAGCGGCACCATGCCCAAGGGTTGGCCGAGCGCCCAGATCCGGTCCCAGACCTTTTCGGCATCATTGGGGTGGCACCAGACTTCATAACCCAGTTCGCCGGTGTAGCCGGTGCGCGAAATCATCAGTGGGCAGCCGTCGTAATCGTCCAGCCGGCCGACCAGGAAACGGAACCAGCCCAGGGTTTCCAGGCTCGGCTGGGTCGGCGCAGTCCAGACCATTTGTTTGAGCAGATCGCGGCTCATCGGGCCTTGCACGGCCAGGTTATGAATCTGCTCACTGGCGGATTTGATCCAGACCTTCATGCCCAGCTTCTGCGCCTGCTCGCGCAGCCAGACTCCGGCGTAGTCCTCGCCGCAGATCCAGCGGAAGTTATCCGGGCCCAGGCGCAGCAGGGTGCCGTCGTCGAGCATGCCGCCATGCTCGTGACACATCGCCGAGTACACCACTTGCCCCACCGCCAGGCGCCGCACGTCGCGGGTCAGGCAGTACTGCAACAAGGCTTCGGCGTCGGGGCCGATGATCTCGAACTTGCGCAGGGCGGTCAGGTCCATCACCGCCACCCGTTCGCGGCAACCCAGGTATTCCTCGATGGCGCCATAGCCGTCATAACGCAGGGGCAGCCACCAGTTGCGGTAGTCGACGAAGCTGCGGGTCAGGGCGCTGGTTCGTGAATGGAAGCCCGATTTACGGGTGAGGATCGGGTCGGCATCGGCCGTGGTTCGAGTGCTCATGGCGATGGAAAAACGCTCCTTTTCGCTGTAGATACGGACATGGATATCGGTCGGGTTCCAGCCATTGGCCGGGTCGATGTCATCCGGGCACGAAGTACTGCCGCACAACAGATCGGTCATGGCCCGCAGCAGCACATAGTCGCCGGGGCGTGACCAGGGTTCGTCGAGCGTCATCTGCTGGTGCGCGTCGATCCCGGTATTGAAGAAAAAGTTGATCGCCGGCCAGCCGTTGCGCGGCTTGACACCGTGGGGCGCCATCACCCGGCTGAGGTTGTCGCTGCAGTTGTCGTGCCCGAAATAGCCGTGGCTCTCGTAGTAGCGAGCGGCGCAGGCCAGGGCGAAGGAGTCGTGGCGGCCGACGGTGTCGTGCACCACCTCGAGCATCGGCTGCATTCGCTGGTCGAAAAACTTCGAAAACAGCCCCGGTGCCGGATAAGCGCTGCCGTTCAAGGTGCGGGTAACGGTCTGGTCCAGGTCCAGTTCCTCACCGCGATCCAGCGCGCGCCGATCCAGGGCGACGAAGTCCGAGCACTGGCGTCCGGCGACATCCAGCACTTGCACGTACTGGCCCTTGCCGACCCTGTAGCTGTGAGCAGTGCCGGGGCTCAGGGTGAACTCGTCCAGCAGTTCACCCAGGGGTTCCGGGAGGGCGGGCAGCAACAGGGACGAGGGATTGGCCCGGGTCACCCACAATCTCAGTTCGCTGGGCCGGTATTGCCGGTCGACCGAGGTCGGCCCGGCGGGGGCGGCGACGATCACCAGCACCTCAGCGCAGGCCACGAAATGCCGGCTGTGGCCGGCGGGGCTGTCGTCGTCCCACAGGGAGGCGGCGGCAGGCAGCTGTTGTGGGTCGACACCGCGCCGCACCAGCGCCTGTTTCACCCGACGAGCCTGCGCGCTCCCGTCGACCAGGCGTGAAGCGATGAACCGGCAGCTTGGCGAACCGCTCAGCGCCCAATCGCCGAGCGCGCTGCGGCCGTTGATGGTCAACGCCAGCAACTCGCAGGGCTGTTGGCCTTCGAGGTCGATCACTTGCAGGCTGTCGCCGGGCTGCAGGGCGACCAGGGTCAGGCCACCGGCCGCCACCCGGTAGCGCTCAAGGTCAGGGGCGCGGGCAAAGAGCCCGGGCTCCCGGGGTCGCGAAAAACGAGGTGCTTGCATGACAGGCTCCAGGGTCAGCCGACCGACTTGATGGCGGCGGGCGGTTCACCGAGGTACGCCGCCATGGAGTCGTCCAGGGCCTGCAACCACGGGGTGTGGTGGGGCGGCGACTGGGTGCCGGTCATCAGCGAGCGGTAGGACTTGTCGCGATAACCCATGATGTTTTGCGCCTTGTCATGCTTCCAGTGCAGGAAGGTCTGGTTGACCGCGGCGATGTCGAAGTCGGGGTAGTCGGTGGCATCCACCAGGTGCTGGATGTAGGCGCCCTGGTACTCGAACATCTGCTGGTTGGTTTGCAGCGTCTGTTCCCGTTCATGCCATTGCCGGCTGTCGGCGATCATTTCGGCCTGGCCTGGCAGTTCGATGCGCCCCAGGATGACATCGCGGGCGTACCAGGCCTGGGCATCGAACATGTTGAAGGAGTACCACTGATCCTGCATGCCGAGGTAGATCAGCCGCGGGTTGGCTTCCCAGAACACGCCTTTGTAGAGGTTCATGGGCCACAGGCGGTTGTCGGTCTTGAGGCTCAATTCGTCTGGCAGGAACGGGAAGTGATGCTTGTAACCGGTGCAGAGAATGACCGCATCGATATGCTTGCTGCTGCCATCGATGAACCAGGCTCGGTTGTTTTCCAGGCGTTGCAGCAGCGGTTTCTCTTCCCAGTTGTCCGGCCAGTTATAGCCCATGGGCGCGGTGCGGTAGCAGCTGGTGATGCTGCGGGCGCCGTACTTGTAGCATTGCGAACCGATGTCTTCGGCGGAATAGCTGCTGCCGACGATCAACAGGTCCTTGCCCTTGAATTCCAGTGCCTCACGGAAATCGTGGGCGTGCAGGATGCGCCCGGCGAACTGTTCGAAGCCTTCGAAGTACGGCACCTTGGGTGTAGAGAAGTGGCCACAGGCGTTGATCACGTAGTCGAACTGTTCGCAGGTCAGCGTATCGCTGTTGTAGTCGTGGGCGTGCAGGGTGAAACGCTGGCTTTGCTCATCGAACGTGACCTGGCGCACCACATTGTTGAAGCGGATGTAGTCACGTACGCCAGCCTTTTCCACCCGGCCCTTGATGTAGTCCCACAGCACTTCGCGCGGCGGGTAGGAGCCGATGGCGCGGCCGAAATGCTCTTCGAAGGTGTAGTCGGCGAACTCCAGGCATTCCTTGGGGCCGTTCGACCACAGGTAGCGGTACATGCTGCCGTGCACCGGTTCACCGTTCTCGTCCAGGCCGGTTCGCCAGGTGTAGTTCCACATGCCGCCCCAGTCGCTCTGCTTTTCGAAGCAGACCAGTTCGGGGATGTCGGCGCCCTTGTCGCGGGCCGACTGGAAAGCGCGAAGTTGCGCCAGGCCGCAAGGTCCGGCGCCGATGATTGCCACGCGTAAAGTCATGATCGTGCCTCGTAATGGCTCTTGGGATAAAGGGCAGGCGCGCTCAGCGAAAGATCACTGTCTTGTCCTGGTTGATGAACACCCGGTGTTCCAGGTGGTATTTGAGGGCTTTGGACAGGGCCACGGTTTCGGTATCGCGGCCGATGGCGACCAGGGAGTCGGGCAGATGGGTGTGATCGACCCGCTGGATTTCCTGCTCGATGATCGGTCCCTCGTCGAGGTCGCTGGTGACGTAGTGCGCCGTGGCCCCGATCAGCTTCACGCCTCGGTCGTAGGCCTGGTGATACGGCTTGGCCCCCTTGAAGCCCGGCAGGAACGAGTGATGGATATTGATGGCGCGACCGGACAGCTGTTGGCACAGTCCATCGGAGAGGATCTGCATGTAGCGGGCAAGGACCACCAGGTCGGTGCGGGTATCCTCGACGATGCGCATCAACTCGGCTTCTTGACTGGCCTTGCTGTCCTTGGTGATGGGCAGGTAGATGAAACGAATGCCTTCGCGTTCGGCCATGGCCCGCAGGTCGAGGTGGTTGGAGACCACTGCCGTGATGGTCATGTCCATTTCGCCTTTGCGGTGGCGATACAGCAGGTCGGTCAGGCAATGGTCGAATTTGCTGACCATCAGCAACACCCGGGTCGGCTGGCTGGTGCAGAAGAGTTGCCACTGCATGTCGAAGCCGCTGGCCATGTCGCCCAGGTCTTCGCGCAGGGCACCGACATCGCCGGTGATGCCGGCGTTGAAGCGAAACACCGCGCGCATGAAAAACTGCCCGGTGAATTCGTCGTCGAATTGTGCGAGCTCGCTGATGTAGCAGTGTTGCGCCGCCAGGCAGGTGGTGATGGCGGCGACGATGCCGGAGGCTGCCGGGCAACTGATCTTGAGAATGTAGTGTTCGGGGGTATCCATCATGGGCTCCTTGATGAAATGAAAATGACGGCTCAGCCCTTGGCCGTGCGCTTGGTTTTTTCCGGGTCGTCGAAGGGCAGGGCATGGGTTACCGCCGCGCTGTCCTGGCTGCCGCGAACCTGCAGGGCAATACCTGGAACGGAGCAGGCAACGTTCATGCGGGCGATGGCCATGGAGCGCTTGCTCAGGCGTGAATACATGCCACAGGTGATCACCCCGACTTGTTTGTCGCCTTGCCAGAGGGTGTCGCCGGCCTCGGCAGGGCGGACGCCTTCGAGCAGTACGCCGGTGATCTTGAAACGCTCCTGGCCGCGCAGTCGAAAGTGTTCTTCGGCACCGCGGAAATCGCGTTTGTCCGGGGAGACGGTGAAGTCCAGACCCATTTCCCACAGGGTGTCGCCCGCCTTCTGGTCGGCGAAGGGGTACATCTGCGAGTTGTCGTAGGGAAAGAACATCAACGAGCTTTCCACCCGCAACCAGTCCAGCGCGGTGAAGGCGCAGGGGATGATGCCCAGGCCCGCGCCCTGTTCGAGAATCGAGTCCCACAGCGCCGGGGCATCGGCCGCCTTGCAAAAGATCTCGTAGCCTCGCTCGCCGGTGTAGCCGGTCCGGGAGATCATTACCGGGCGGTCGAACAGGCGGGTCTGCAAGTGATGGAAGTAGGGCAGCTGACGAATACCGGGGACGTGCTCGGCGAGAAAGTCCACTGCCAATGGCCCTTGCAGCGAGAGGTCGTGCAAGTCGTCGTCGAACAACACCGCCACTTGCCGGCCCTGGGATGAGCGCACCAGCATTTCGTGGCCGCTGCCGGCGCCATGCACCACCATGAACGCGTTGGGTCCGGTGCGGTAGACGATGCAGTCATCGACGAACTTGCCGTCCTCGTCGAGCATCGAGGCGTACACCGATTTGCCCGGGTAGAGCTTGGCGATGTCGCGGGTAGTAGCCCACTGCAACAGGCTTTCGGCGTGGGGACCGACGTAGTGGACTTTCTTCAACCCGGACACATCCATCAACCCGGCCCGGGTGCGGATCGCCTGATGATGATCGGCCAGTTCACTGCTGTAGGTCCAGGCAGTGCCCATGCCGTTCCAGTCTTCCAGGTTCGAGCCGAGTGCGCGGTGCCGTTCGGCCAGTGCAGAAATACGCCATGAGTGAGCCATGTGAGGATCCTTGTCGGAAGAAAGTGGTAAGGGGTCAGGCTTGCGGGTCGAAGCGGCTCAGCCACTGGACCAGAGTCTGTCGGTAGCGGCTCATGCCCTTGTAGTCGGCGATCGGCTCGGGCAGGTCGCGCAGGACGCGGTGCAGGCGGCAGCCCCAGCCGGGCTGAGTGACCAGCTCATCCATGCTGATCAGGTAGGTGCGGATGCTGAACATCACCGCGTTGCTGCGGGGCAAGCGGGCCATCACTTGCAGTTCGACCCGCAGATGCACTTGCTGCCCGACGTTGCCAGCCGTAATGCGCCCACGGTCGGCGCCCCATTCATGGAACGTCTCGGGTGAGGAGTCGAGGCGCGGATTGATGGTCAGCGTCCAGTTCAGGCGGCGAACCGGCTTCCCGACCTGCAAGGCCAGCAGGTACTTGAGTGCGCGGTCGAACACGCCCATCTGATGGGCCATGGGCACGGGCGAATGCCACTGCTTGAAACTCATGCCGGCGTCGAATGCCAGGGACCAGTCGGCTGGGCTCGTGACCATGCCGGCGTCCATGTACAGATCACCGTCGCGCTGGTCGAGCAGGGCGAAATCCCCCTGGACCTGGCGGGTGATGAACTCCAGCGGCTCGCAGGGCAGGCTCGCGGCATCGCCGAAGACAAAGTGCTGGTCGATGTCCAGCAGCTGATTGCGCCAATGCCAGTGCTCGCCCTGACGCTCCAGCACAAACCACTGCGGATAATCGGCGGCGAGCTGCTCCATGAGCATCTGCAGGGCATCCCACGCTGCCACTTGCATGTGCGGCATCACCAGGTAGCGGCGCGGGTCCTTGTCCAGTACCAGGGCGCGTTCGGCCATTTCCGAACGGTAGTGTTCGTCGATGTCGAAGCCGTGCTGGTAAATCGAACCAGGGTCCCGGGACGTGGCCGGTTCGATGTTCACCGAATACAGGTAGCTGTCCTCGGTGAACGGGAAGGGAAAGCGGCGGATGGCGGCGGGGCTGTTGCGAAAACTGAAGTCGTTGCGGTAGCTCAGCACCGGGCTGGATGGAATGGTCATGGTCGACTCCTAGAGGTCTAGCGAAACGCAGGGGCCGCGGCCGCGAGAGACGCAGGGCATGAGAAATTCGCCCTGCTCGGCGGGGCTGAGGAAGCTGTCGCGGTGTTCGATGTCGCCGCGCACATGGCGGGTCATGCATTGGCCGCAGACCCCGCCGCGACACAGGTTGGGCACCTGCAGGCCGGCGGACTCCAGCGCTTCGAGCAGACTCTGTTCAGCGCCGACCCGCAGGCGCTGCCCGCTGCGCAGCAGTTCCAGGTCAAAGGCTTGCCCAGGTTCTGCGGCCTTGAAGGCCTCCCAGTGCACCCGCATCGAAGGCCAGCCCAGGGCCTTGGCCTGTTGCCGGACTGCATCGAGCAAGGGTTGCGGGCCACAGGTATAGACATGGCTGCCCAGCGGGCGGTCGCGCAAGATGGTGTCCAGGTCCGGGCGGGCGCTGTAGGTGTGCAGTCGCGAGCCCAGCCGTTGTTGCAAGGGCTCGAGATAGGCATCGCTCAGGCCAGGGCGATACAGGTAATGCAGTTCGAAATCGGCCTGGCGTCGCTCCAGCTCGGCGATGTGCGCCATGAACGGCGTGATGCCGATGCCGCCGGCGATGAGGATGTGCAGGCGGGCGGGGGCGTGCAGGGCGAACAGGTTGGCCGGCGGCGATATCTGCAGGGTGTCACCCACCTGGACGTGTCGATGCAGGTACTGTGAGCCGCCGCGGGAGGCTTCCTGCAGGCGTACGGCGATGCGGTAGTGCTGGTGGTCCGCCGGGTCGCTGGTCAACGAATAGGCATTGCGCACCTGGCCGCTGCCCAGTGGCAGGTGCACCTGCACATGACTGCCGGCGGAGAATCCCGGCAGGGTGCCGCTGCAGGGCTCCAGGGTGAGTTCGCGCACCACGGGGGTGAGCATGTCGGCCGTGCTGACCCGGACCTTCAGCGAGGCGCTCATGGCTGGACTCCGGCGTAGGGCTGGTCGGGATCGCTGCAGACGCCGAGGTAAGCCCCCAGGCGTTGGGAAAAGTGCTGGCGCACCTCCAGCCCGACTTCACAGCGCTCGCAGGTCATCGCTGGCTGCGGCCCGCACGCCTGGGTCAGTCCGCAATGCACGCAATACACCTGGCGCGGGCCGACGGTGGCGTGGGTGATGTCGATCTCGTCGTCTTCCAGCCCGGCGGCGCGAGCCTGGGCATGGATGCGCCAGACGAATGCCTCGTCGCCCATGATGTACAGGTGACTGCCCACGGTGGCGCTGCCCAGTACCTGCTGCAGGCGCGCTTGGAAGTCGCTGTTCTGCTGGTTCAGCACCAGGGGCTGTTGCAAGTCGCCGACAAAGGACGCGCAGGCGGCCGCCGATTGCATGACCACGATATGGCGGGTGGCGGCTTCACGAGGCTGGGGCTGGCGATAGCGCGGCAGGCTGTGAAGTCGATCCGGAGCGGCGCTGTGTCTATCCGTCATGCTGGCTTTCCTGTTGATCCGCCCCTGTTTGCGGGGCGGGAAAGGTGGCGTTGCACAGGGCGTGTTGTTTCCTGCTGAGGAAGATAATTTCCTACGGGGAAAAATCTCTCAATCCAGAAAAAGCGCTATCTCTTTGGGGGTAGGTCGAGCACGGCGGCCATTCAGGGCATGGAAGTTGCTCGTCCTTGTTCACAGCCGAGCAAGCGGACGGGGAGTGATCGAGAGTGCGAACACGAGTGCAGTGGTGGCCGCTCTGGTTGGGGCGTATCCGTCCCGAACAGGCGCGCAGCGTGCGCCAGCTGTTGGCCGGGTTGCCCTTGAGCCAGGTGCACGCTGACGGTGCCCTGGCGGTTTTTCTGGACCGTTTCGAAGCACTGTTGCCCGCTTGCCAGCTGAATCTGGTCCTGGCCGGTGTCGAGCCGACGCCGGCTCGGCGCGGCGTGATCGAGGGTTGCCAGGGCGTGCTGGACTGCCCACGGCGTGCCTCGGCAGCGAGTGAATCCGCCCAGGCCTGCGGCCCTTGTCGGCAACGGGGCGTGCATCGCCTGCTGTGTTCCGTACCCAACGGCGACCAACCCGGCAGCAGCGGCTGGTTGCTGCTCGATACGCCGCGCGCGGCCGGCGCGAGCTGGCGCCAGTTGCTGGAGGAGGCCGCGCAGGCCGTGGACGTCAGCGTGCGTCTGCTCTGTCACAGCCGTGAACAGCAGCGTCGGCAGGCGACTTTCCGGCACGGTGCACTGGCCCGTGAACTGCACGATTCGGTGGCGCAGCAGCTGGGTTATCTGTCGTTCCAGGCGAGTCTGCTGCAGTCGCAGCTGGGCGCGCCTGCGCAGGCGGCTGCGGTGTTGCAGGAGCTGCGCGGCGGCTTGAGCCAGTTGCAGCGCCAGGTACGTGAATTGATCACCAGCGCCCGCCTGACCATGGACGGGCGTTCCCTGCGCCAGGCCCTGGCCGACTCGGTCGCGGAGTTCTCGCGGCGCTGCATCATCGTGTTCGAACTGGACAACCGCCTGGCCGACGATGCCTTGGGCGCGGAAACCGAATTGCAGGTACTGCAGATCATCCGCGAGGCGCTGGCCAACGCTGTACGCCATTCCCATGCACGCCATGTGCGCATCGAGTTGCGGCAAGACCAGGACGGCGCTGTGTCGGTGTCGGTGGAGGATGACGGCATCGGCTTGAGCCCGGCGTCCGGGGAGGACAACCATTTCGGCCTGGCGATCATCCGCGAGCGGGCCGCGAGCATTGGTGCGCGCCTGGCCATCGAGGCCATCCGCCCGCACGGGGTACGCGTACACCTTGGCCTTTGCCGTCACCAGGATTTGCCTGAGGGGAGTTTCGATGGACTGCACGACCTTGTTACTGATCGATGATCACCCGTTGTTTCGCAAGGGCCTGGCCCAGCTGTTCGGTGCCAGCGACGACTTTGAAGTGGTGGGCCAGGCCGCCAGTGGCCGCGAAGGCATCAATCTGGCCGTGAGCCTGGCGCCGCAACAGGTCCTGCTTGACCTGCACATGCCCGGCTTGAGCGGCTTGCAGGTCCTCGATGAGCTGCGCCAGTTGCGCCTCGACTGTCAGGTGGTGGTGCTCACCGCGTCGATGGATCGCGCCGAACTGCTGATGGCCCTGCGCCTGGGGGCCAGTGGTTATGTGCTCAAGGAAACCGAGCCCGATGCACTGCTGGACTACATGCGCAATTGCAACCGGGGCGCGATCGTCCTGGATTCGACCCTGATTGCCCTGCTGGCCGACCAGGACGCGCCGACGCCCCGGCCCGGGCACGATCTTGAGCACGCCGATACCCATAACCTGACCGAGCGCGAAGGCCAGACGCTGGCCTTGATCGCCGCTGGCATGAGCAATAAGCAGATCGGCCGGGAACTGGGGATCAGCGACGGCACGGTGAAGATCTATGTGAAGAATCTCTTGCAGAAGCTCAGTCTGCACTCGCGCCTGGAGCTGGCGGCCTGGGTGCATAACGGCGCATCGGTGAGACATGAGGAGCGCCATTAGATGATCGATCACCCCGAGGCAATCGTCCCAACAGCGCCTGTGCAGCGGATGGATCACTTCCCGGCGGCGTTGCTTGAACTGGCCGATGACGGTCGCATCGTCCACTTCAACCTGGCGTGGGTCGAGCTGATGGATCGACCCCAGGGCGAGCGTTACCTGATTGACCATGTGCACCACGAAGACCGATCGATGTGGCGCCAGGCGCTGCATGAATTGCGGCGGCGGCCCGAGACTTCGTTCAACCAGCGTCTGCGTTTCGTGCACCCCTCGGGGGAGTTGCGCTGGTTCGAGGTCAGTCTCAAGCGCGGTGACCAGGGGTTCTATCTGGTAGCGGGGGATATCACCGTGCACAAGCGGCGCGAGATTGCCTTGCTGGCCAGCCAGCGCAGTTGCATGAGTTTGCTCGACAGCATGCCGGGGCTGATCTACCGCGGCCGCAACAACCGGGACTGGACCATGGAGTTCGTCAGTGCCGGGTGCCTGCAACTGACCGGCTATCCCGCGGAGCGGCTGGTGGACAATCACGAATTCACCTACAACAGCCTGATCCTGGCGCAGGACGCCGATTATGTCTGGCGCGAAGTGCAATATGCCCTGTCACGGCGCGAGCCGTTCGAACTCAACTACCGGATTCGCTGCGCCGATCAATCGATCAAGCACGTCTGGGAGAAGGGGGTGGGGATCTACGCCGATACCCGAGAAGTGCTGGGTATCGAAGGGGCCATTTTCGAGCGCAACGCCGGGCACTGAGTCCGGCGTTGTGTTCTTGAGGGATGGATCAGGACAGTTCAGCGATGCGTTCGCCGCGCTTGCCGAGCTTCATCAGCCAGTAATAACTCAAGGCCGGCACCAGCAAGCCGACCAGCCAGGCCAGGTCGACGCCATCGAGCGCCGTGGCCACTGGACCGACATAGAGCGTGGTATTCATGAACGGAATCTCCAGGGCAATCGCCAGGACAAAACTGCCGCAGGCGATCCAGTTGACCCGCCCGTAAATCCCGTTGAGGTCGAAGATGTCGTCGATCCGGTATTCACCTTTGCGCAGGCAATAGAAGTCCACCAGGTTGATCGCCGTCCAGGGGATCAGGAAGTAGCTCATGAAGAAAATGAAGTTGAGGAAGAAGGTGATGAAATCGTCCTGACTGATGGTGCACAGGCCGGTCGCCACCACGCTGATCACCAGCATGAACAGGCCGCGCACCCGCGGCGTCACTTTCAATCTTGCGAAGGGTTCGATCACGGTGATGGTCGACATGAACGCACCGTACAGGTTGAACACGTTGATCGACACCTGGCCATAGACGATGAACGCGAACAGCAGGATCGCGCCGCTGCCGAACAGCCCGGCGACATGGCCGCCGACGTTGCTGGAAAAGTCGCCGATGCCGACGCTCAGGATCGCCCCTAGGATCATCATCCAGGCACCGCCGCTGACCGTGCCGGCGTAGCTGTACCAGAACACTTGGGCGCTCGAGGTATTGCTCGGCAGATAACGCGAATAGTCGGCGACATAGGGCGCATAGGACAGCTGCCAGGTCACGGCGATGCTCACCGCCACCAGGAACTTCGACAGCGAGAACCCCGTCGGCAGCCATTGCTCGGCCGGGATCGACAGCTGCAGGGCGAACAGCGTGGCGGCGGCGAAGACCAGCAGGGAGAGGATCGACAGCAGCTTCTGCAAGCGGTGAATCAGCCGGTAGCCAAACAGCGCTACCACGAAGCACAGGGCGCCGATCAGGTAGATGTTGCCGCTGGCCGGCAGCGGGCTGACCGACTCCAGCGCCTGGGCCGCCAGCAGGGTATTGCTGACGAAGAACCCGAGGTAGATCAGCATTACGAACAGCAGCGGCAACACCGCCCCGAGCACGCCGAATTGCGCGCGGCTCTGGATCATCTGCGGAATGCCCAATTTGGGCCCCTGGGCGGAATGGGAGGCCATGAAAATCGCCCCCAGCAACGAGCCGACGACGATTGCCAGGGCGCTCCAGAACAGGTTGAGCCCCATCACCACCGGCAGCACACCGGAGGCGATGGTGGTGATGTTCATGTTGGCGCCGAACCAGATGAAGAACAGCGACCCCGGCCGGCCATGGCGTTCGCCTTCGGGGATGAAATCGATGCTTCTTTTTTCGACTTGCATGGCGATTACTCCTGAGTCCGGGCGAGGTGGGCGTGCAAACGGGCGATGGTGCCTGGCAGCTCATGGGGCTGGTGGGCGAACAGGTCCGGGTGCTCGGGATTGAGGCTCAGGTAGTCGCGGTTTTCCAGGGCGCGTTGGCATTCGCTGCGGGTGAGGATTTCCAGGGAGTAGACCCAGTTGGCCATGATCAACAGGGCCGAGTAGTGGCCGGCGAGGGTGGTCGTGGTGCAGGCGTCGCTGACCAGGCGAATGTGGTAACCCAGGGCGAAGGCGTCGAACACCGTGGTCAGCACGCAGACATCGGTGAGTACGCCGCAGATGGTCAGCGTGTGAACGTCCAGCGCCTTGAGCCGGGCATCCAGGTCGGTACGGTGGAAGGCGCTGTAGCGGCCTTTATCGATCACCGTTTCAGCGGGCTGCGGGGCCAGGCTCTCGATGATCTCCACCTGGCGGGTGCCGGCGCGATAACCGCTGGGGCCGCCGTCGGGCGCGCGGGGTTCGCCGGGCGGCAGGTCGCTGCCATCGGCTGGATTGACATGACGGGTATAGAGGATCGGGACCCGCTGCTGGCGGGCGGTTTCGAGAAGGAAGGCCGTGTTGGCCACCACCGAGTCGAAGTGTTCGAGGACGAAGCCGTCCTCCTGTTGCATGTCGATGATCAACAGTGCGTTTTTATTGTTCATGGAGCAAACCTGATCATGGCCGGACGCGGTAGCGTCCCGAAGCACAATGCAGCGCAAGCGCGAGGCTATCGCCTGACGTTCGGCTACGTGGATTCCTGTTCGGGTGGGCTCAGTGAACTATTTGCCAGAAGCCGTTCTGCTTGGCGGTAACGCTGGCGCGCAGGCGCTTGAAATGCAGGTGCGAAGACGTCCAGCCACCGCGCAGGTAAGCCCGCGCGGCGCTGGAGGGAAGGGCGAGTGATTGGAGACGACCATTGGACATGGGAATCGACCCTTGTAGGAGCGAGCTTGCTCGCGAAGAGGGCAGCTCATTCAACATCGATGGCGACGGACCTGACGCTTTCGCGAGCAAGCCCGCTCCCACAGGACAACGCGGTCATTCAGATGGCGCGCGTTATCGTTGGCGTCCAACGCGAGCAAGCTTGCTCCTACCGGAACGCCGGAACCACGTGCTTGATAAACAGCTCCAGGGACTTTTTCTTCTCGGCGTGCGGCAGGCTGTTGTCGCACCAGAAACTGAACTCGTCGACGCCCAGTTCCTGATAGTACTTGATGCGCGGGATGATTTCTTCCGGGGTGCCGATCATGGCGGTCTTGTGCAGGCTCTCCAGTTCGAACTCCGGGCGGCCGGCGAATTTCTCTTCCGGGCTGGGCTCCAGGAAGCCGTTGACCGGGGTTACCTTGTTGCCGAACCAGGCATCGAAAGTGCGGTAGAACCTGGCGATGGCCTTGGCCCCGACTTTCCAGCCTTCGGGATTGTCGGCCGAGTGCACGTGGGTATGACGCAGCACCATCAATTGCGGGCGCGGCACGTCCGGGTTGTTGTCCAGGGCGGCCTGGAATTTGTTCTTCAGGTCGAGGACTTCTTCGTCGCCTTTCATCAGCGGCGTGACCATCACGTTGCAGCCATTGGCGACGGCGAAGTTGTGCGAGTCCGGGTCACGGGCGGCGATCCACATCGGCGGGTTCGGCTTCTGGATCGGCTTGGGCACGCTGGTGGACGTCGGGAATTTCCAGATGTCGCCGTCATGGGCGTAGTCGCCTTGCCACAGGGCACGCACCACCGGAACCATTTCCCGCAATGCCTGGCCGCCAGAGGAGGCGGGCATGCCGCCGGCCATGCGGTCGAATTCAACCTGGTAAGCGCCACGGGCCAGGCCCACTTCCATGCGCCCGTTGCTGATGACGTCCAGCAGCGCGCATTCACCGGCGACCCGGATCGGGTGCCAGAACGGCGCGATGATGGTGCCGGCGCCCAGGTGAATGGTGGTGGTCTTGCCGGCCAGGTAGGCCAGCAGCGGCATCGGGCTTGGCGAAATGGTGTATTCCATGGCGTGGTGTTCACCGATCCATACGGTGCTGAAACCACCGGCCTCGGCCATCAGCGTCAGTTCGGTCAAGTCTTCGAACAACTGGCGGTGGCTGACGCTTTCGTCCCAACGTTCCATGTGTACGAACAGGGAAAATTTCATGACGCTACCTCGAATCTCTTGTGGTCGACCCGTCGACTGCGGGGCTGTTGATTATTGGTATACCATAATACGATATTGATGCAACAATTTTAAGATCAGAAGATCGCAGCCTGCGGCAGCTCCTACACAGGCGGTGATCTTTTGCCTGTAAGTGTCAGGCCAGAACGGGCAAGGCACCCATCTTGCCGTGGCAATACACCAGCGGCCCGGCGTTCTGCCGGGGCACGATCAGGTTCTTCACCGCGCCGACCATGATCGCGTGATCGCCCCCTTCATATTCGCGCCACAACTCGCATTCGATGACCGCCGTGGCGTTGGCCAGGATCGGGTTGCCCAGCTCGCTCAACGTCCACTCGATGCCCTGCGCCTTGTCCTTGCCCTTGCGGGCGAAGGCATAGGCTTCGCTCTGCTGGCCGCCGGACAGTACGTGAATGGCAAAGCGCTTGTTCCTGATCAGGACAGGGTAGGAGTCGGAGCTGTAGTTGGGGCAGAACAACACCAGGGCCGGGTCCATCGACAGCGAGCTGAAGGCGCTGGCGGTCAGGCCGACGATCTGGCCGTCGTCATCGAGTGTGGTGATCACGCAAACGCCGGACGGGAACGAGCCCATGACTTGTTTGTAGATGGCGGCATCGATCATTGGACTGTCCTCGGGAGTGAAGCGTGGTTTTTATGAGTTTGTAGGTCTGATGGTATACCGTAATACATCGTTTGCAAGGTCTTTTTCGGTGAACCGATAAACGTAGGGTCGTCGTCGGAACCTCAATGTTTACGGGGCTTCAAGCGGGTCATGAACGCTGACTGGCGGGCAGGATGGCGGATCAGATGGGCATTCGAAGACCGGATCAGTCTTGTGAAAATGTTGGAATACCATAATATGGTGCGCATCTGAGGGGCGACCACAGAGTCCCCCCGGTTTGGCTTCATACAAAGATAAGAACAGACAAACTCGAGTTCATGCATATGTCCCAGATGTCCCGGCAAGACCCGTTGATCGAGAATCACACGGTCGATTACGTTCCACTCGCAGAGCGCCACGGGAAGGCCCGCGATCTTTTCACTCTATGGTTCAGCACCAACATCGCGCCGCTGCCCATCGTGACGGGTGCCATGGTGGTCCAGGTGTTCCACCTCGACCTGTTCTGGGGGTTGCTGGCGATTGCCCTCGGGCATATGGTCGGCGGGCTGGTGATTGCCCTGGCATCGGCCCAGGGGCCGCGCATGGGTATTCCGCAAATGGTCCAGAGCCGGGGTCAGTTTGGGCGCTATGGCGCTTTGCTGATCGTGTTCTTCGCCGCACTGATCTACGTCGGTTTCTTCATCTCCAACATCGTGCTGGCGGGCAAGTCGATTGTCGGCATCGCACCGTCGGTGCCAGTGCCGGCGAGCATCCTGATCGGCGCCCTGAGCGCCACGGCGATCGGTGTGATCGGTTACCGCTTCATCCACTCACTCAACCGCATCGGCACCTGGGTCATGGGCAGCGCCTTGCTCGCCGGCTTCCTCTACATCTTCGCCCATGACCTGCCGGCGGACTTTTTCACCCGCGGCGGTTTCAACTTGTCCGGCTGGTTGGCCACGGTGTCCCTGGGGATCATCTGGCAGATCAGCTTTTCGCCCTACGTGTCGGACTACTCGCGCTACCTGCCGGCCGACATCGGCATCGCCAAGCCGTTCTGGGCCACCTACCTGGGGGCAACCCTGGGCACGATCCTGTCCTTCACCTTCGGCGCGGTGGCTGTACTGGCGACCCCGGAAGGCACCGAAGCAATGGCTGCGGTGAAGCAATCCACCGGCTGGCTGGGGCCGATCCTGATGGTGCTGTTCCTGCTCAACATCATCAGCCACAACGCCTTGAATCTGTATGGCGCGGTGCTGTCGATCATCACCTCGATCCAGACCTTCGCCAGTCAGTGGACGCCGAGCATCAAGGTGCGTGTGGTGTTGTCGACCGTGGTGCTGGTGGGCTGCTGTGTGGTGGCGCTGGGCGCTTCGGCGGACTTCATCTCGCAGTTCATCGGGCTGATCCTGGCGTTGCTGCTGGTGCTGGTGCCCTGGGCTTCGATCAACCTGATCGACTTCTATGTGATCAAGCGCGGGTCCTATGACATAACCTCGATCTTCCGTGCGGATGGCGGGATTTATGGGCGCTACAATCTGCATGCGATCGTCGCGTATTTCATCGGGATCATTGTGCAGCTACCGTTTGCCAATACTTCGTTGTATGTCGGGCCTTATGCCAATCTGGTGGAAGGGGCGGACTTGTCGTGGCTGGTGGGGTTGGTGGTGACTTGTCCGCTCTACTATTGCCTGGCTACCCGTGGGCGGGCTGAGCGGAGTCGGGCTTCTAAGTTGGGTTATACCGATTGATGGTTTTTGTTTGTCTGGAATGCCCGGCTTTTGGCCGGGCATTTTTGTTTTGCTCGTAAACATATCCGGATTGCTACCTGATCGCGGCTATACACGATCTACTGTAGGAGCCGGCTTGCCGGCGATGGCGGCCTGACAACCGACCCATCTCCCACGGCCGTCCCCAATCTACTGTAGGAGCTGGCTTGCCAGCGAAGGCGGCCTCACAACCGACCCATCTCTCGCGGCCGTCCCCAATCTACTGTAGGAGCTGGCTTGCCAGCGAAGGCGGCCTCACAACCGACCCATCTCTCGCGGCCCTACCCGATCTACTGTGGGAGCTGGCCTGCCGGCGATGGCGGCCTGACAGCCGACCTATTGTTTGGTGTTGGAGTACATATCCATTCCTGCGGTAACGGCCACCTATGGCGCACCTCCTACCTGTAGGAGCGAGCTTGCTCGCGAAAAACGTCCGAAATACGCGGTCCCACAGACAGCTCGCGTCATCGTTGACGACCATCGCTGCGCTGCGGCGACCGACAAGCCAGCTCCTACAGGGGCGTTCACTTGAGATCAGGTCGGCTGTCAGGCCGCCATCGCCGGCAGGCCAGCTCCCACAGTAGATCGGGTACGGCCGCGAGAGATGGGGGTGGCTGTCAGGCCGCCATCGCCGGCAGGCCAGCTCCTACAATAGATCGGGTACGGCCGCGAGAGATGGGGTGGCTGTCAGGACGCCATCGCTGGCAGGCCGGCTCACACAAGGTTTTGCGGTACTGCAGCAATGGATATGTACGCCAAAAAAAAGGGCCACCGCAACCCGACGTTGCGGCGACCCGAGGGTGATACTCAATTAACGGCCCAGGGGAACCTCAAGGCATCAATGCGCCCCTGCAGCCTTGTTCAAATCACTCTCCGCCCACTCGGTATAAACACAAGCATCCGCAGTCGCCCAACGCACCCGCACCGGATCCCCCGCCTGCATCGGCATGCCCGCTGCGGAAAGCGCCTTGACGGTCATCGAGGTACCGCCCGAAGTCACCACGCTGCACGTCTGGCTTTCACCCAGGAACAACACCTCCACCACCTTGGCCGTCACTTCATTCCAGCCCGCGGCCAGCGGTTCCTGGGCGGCTTGTTCGATACTCAAGGCCAAGGCCTTTTCCGGCCGCACCATCAGCAACACATCCTGATCGGTTTGCAGCCCGGCCGTCAGGCGGATCGACAGCGGCTGCCCTTCGAACGAAGCCACCGCGTTGCCCTGGGCCTTGAGCTTGAGGAAGTTCGAGTTGCCGAGGAACGAGGCGACAAAGGCGTTCGGCGGGTTCTGGTACAGGTCATAACCGCTGCCCAGGCCGACGATCTTGCCGTGGCTGAAGATGGCGATGCGCTGGGACAGGCGCATGGCTTCTTCCTGGTCGTGGGTCACGTAGACGATGGTGATGCCCAGGCGCCGATGCAGCTGGCGCAGTTCGTCCTGCAAGTCTTCACGCAGTTTCTTGTCCAGTGCGCCCAGCGGTTCATCCATCAGCAGGATGCGTGGTTCGTAGACCAGCGCCCGGGCGATGGCGACACGTTGCTGCTGGCCGCCGGAGAGTTGCGAAGGGCGGCGATGGGCGAATTGCTCGAGCTGCACCAGCTTGAGCATGGCATCGACCCGACGTTCACGCTCGGCGGTGGCCAGTTTGCGGATCGCCAACGGGAAGGCGATGTTGTCGCGCACCGACAGGTGCGGGAACAGCGAGTAGCGCTGGAACACCATGCCGATGTCACGCTTGTGCGGCGGCACGTTCACCAGCGACTGGCCATTGACCAGGATCTCGCCGCTGCTCGGGGTTTCAAAACCGGCGAGCATCGACAGGGTGGTACTTTTGCCCGAGCCGCTGGAGCCGAGGAAGGTGAGGAATTCACCGTCCTTGATGTCCAGCGAGATGTCGTCCACGGCGGCAAAGTCGCCGTAGTATTTGTTCAGGTTGCGCAGGCTCACCAGGGGCTTGTCATTTTGCTGCGCGGAATCTTTGATCACTGCACTCATGTCGTACTCCTGCGCTTAGGCGCTGATTTCGTTGCGCCGGCGCAGTGCGGCGGCGATCACCATGACCAATACCGAGAGGCCGATCAGCAGCGTCGAGGCGACGGCGATCACGGGCGTCAGGTCCTGGCGCAGGGTGGTCCACATTTTCACGGGAAGGGTTTGCAGGGTCGGGCTGGCCATCATCACGCTCAGCACCACTTCATCCCACGAGACGAGGAAGGCGAAGAGGGCGCCGGCTACCATGCCCGGACGGATCGCCGGAAAGGTCACCTTGAACACCGCCTGCAGGCGCGAGGCACCGCAGATCACCGCGGCATCTTCGATCGACTGGTCGAACAGCTTCAGCGAGTTGATGATCGAAATGATGGTGAACGGCAACGCGACGATCACGTGGCTGACCACGAACGCGAACATGGTCCCGGTGTAGCCCAGTTTCAGGAACAGCGCGTACACCGCCACGGCAATGATCACCAGCGGCACGATCATCGGCAGGGTGAACAGGCCGTAGAGCATTTCCCGGCCCGGGAAGCGCCCGCGCACCAGGGCGAAGGCGGTCGGCAGGCCCAGGGCAACGGCAAAGAACGTGGTCAGTACCGCGACCTTGAGGCTGGCCATGGCCGCGTTCATCCAGTCGGCGTTGGAGAAAAACTGGCCGTACCATTTCAGCGTCCAGCCCGGTGGCGGGAACACCAGCCATTGCGACGAGCCGAACGACAGCAGGACGATGAACACGATCGGCAACAACAGGAACAGACCGATCAGCCCGGTGGTGGCATACAGGCCAAAGCGCATCCGGCGGCTCATGGCATTGGGGGTCAGGAGCATGACGGCTTACCTCGCGTTGCTGGCGCCAACCGGGGATTCCGGCTGAAGCTTCAGGTAGAAGTAGAACAGCACCAGCGTGATCACGATCAGCAACGCGGCACCGGCGCTGGCCAGGCCCCAATTGAGGAACGACTGCACCTGCTGGATGATGAACTCGGGCAGCATCATGTTCTGCGCACCGCCCAGCAACGCTGGCGTCACGTAGTAACCAAGGGACATCACGAACACCATCAAGCCACCGGAGAACAGCCCCGGCCGACACAGCGGCAGGAACACCCGGAAAAAGTTGGTCCAGGGACTCGCGCCGCAGATCGAGCCGGCCTGCAGGATCATCGGGTCGATGGCCTGCATGGTCGCCTGCAGCGGCAGCACGATGAACGGGATCATGATGTAGCTCATGCCGATCACCACGCCGGTGAGGTTATGCACCATCTCCAGGGGTTGATCGATGATGCCCATGGCCATCAGCGCCTTGTTGATCACCCCGGAGGCTTGCAGCAACACCAGCCAGGAATAGGTGCGGGCGAGGAGGCTGGTCCACATCGACAACAGCACGATGTTGAGGATCCAGCGACCCCAGCCGCGGGGCACCAGGGTGATCGCCCAGGCCAGCGGGAAACCCAGCAGCAGGCTGAACAGCGTCACCAGGCCGGCCACCGAGAAGGTGTTGAGCAAGACCCGGGCATAGGCCGAGTTGGCGAACAGTTGCTCGTAGTTGCCCAGCCCAGGCACAGGCTCCAGCACGCCGCGCAGCAGCAGGCCGATCAGGGGTGCCAGGAAGAACAGGCCGAGGAACAGCAGGGCGGGGATCAGGTTGCTCGATCCGCGCCAGCGTTGCGCCAGGGTCGGGGTTTGCGTCATCGCAGCGGCCTTGCCGGCAGCGCCAAGGGCGCTCCCGACGGGCGAGGATGGACGGGACGCAGTTGCCGTCATTTTCATTTGACCAGCCATTCGTTCCACCGTGTCGCGATAGCAGGACCGTTCTTGGCCCAGTAGGCGAAATCAAGAGTGATTTGATCCTTGGCGTAGGCCGTCGGCAGGTTCGGGGCCAGTTCCGAGTCCAGGCGCGCCACGCTGTCGACGTTGACCGGAGCGTAGGCGGTCAGGTTGGAGAAGTCGGCCTGGCCCTTGGCACTGCTGGCATTGGCCAGGAACTTCATCGCCGCGTCCTTGTTCTTCGAACCTTTTGGAATGACCAGGATGTCGGCCATGACCAGGTTCTGTTTCCAGCTCACGCCTACCGGTGCACCGTCTTCCTGCAGGGCATGAATGCGACCGTTCCAGAACTGGCCCATGCTCGCTTCACCGGAGGCCAACAGCTGTTGCGACTGCGCGCCGCCGCCCCACCAGACAATGTCTTTCTTGATGGTGTCGAGTTTCTTGAAGGCGCGGTCCAGGTCCAGCGGGTAGAGCTTGTCGGCGGCGACGCCATCGGCCAGCAGCGCCAGTTCGAGCACGCCAGGGCTTGGCCATTTGTAGAGGGCGCGTTTGCCGGGGAAGGTCTTGGTATCGAACAGCGAGGACCAGTCCTGGGGTTTGTTGGCACCCAGCTTGCCTTCGTTGTAGCCGAGCACGAAGGAGAAGAAGAACGAGCCGACGCCGTGGTCGGAAACGAACCGCGGGTCGATCTTGGCGCGATCGATGACTTTGAAATCGAGGGGTTCGAGCAGGCCTTCGGCGGCGGCGCGCAAGGCGAAGTCGGCTTCGACGTCGACCACGTCCCACTGCACGTTGCCGCTTTCGACCATGGCCTTGAGCTTGCCGTAGTCGGTAGGGCCATCCTGGACCACGGTGATACCGGTGGACTTGCTGAACGGATCGGCCCAGGCCTGCTTCTGTGCATCCTGAGTGCTACCGCCCCAGCTGACGAAGTTGACGCTTTCGGCCGCCATAACCACATGACTGGCCGTGGCCAGCAAGCCGGCGAACAGTACTGCGGTTGCACGTTTGTTCAACACCATTTTCACGCCCTCATTTGTTGTGTTTTTGAGCGGGCTTGGTAGTGCCCGCCTATCGGGAGCAGTAGGTCCATCTGGCCTTGAAAGGCGACCGGGCCAAGGGCTGTTGTGGGTGCTTTCCCTGTCGGGTGCGCTTGGCTGAATCGCCCGGTCTATGGAATATCATATTATGGTATTCCAAACTTTGTGCAAGCACTTTGCCTTACCGGCTATCAGCCAAAAATGCTTTTTTATTGCAGAACTCGAATCTGTAGAACGACGCACCCCCTGTAGGAGCTGGCTTGCCAGCGAAGGACTCACATACACCGCGTTTATCCAGAAAACACCGGTTATCGTTGACGCCTCGGCTGGGGCGAGTCCATCCAATTACAGGGGGGCATCATTCATTCAATGAACGGGATGCTCTCGACGACTTCCAGGTCATACCCGGTCAGCCCTGCATATTTCAACGGTGGCCCAAGATGCCGCAGCTTGCCGACGCCAAGGTTCTGCAGGATCTGTGCCCCGGTACCGACTTCCGAATAGATCCGTGACTGCGAACGGCTGAATTGCCGCGGCGCCTGGGTCAATTGCGGCACCCGCTCCAGCAACGCTTGCGAGGATTCGTGGTTGGTCAGCACCACCACCACGCCGCGACCTTCCTGCGCCACGCGCTGCAATGCAGCCCATAACGTCCAGTTGGAAGGCCCGCTGTACTCGGCGCCCACCAGATCGCGCAACGGGTCGATTACGTGCACGCGCACCAGCGTCGCTTCATCGCGGCGCAGATCACCCATGACCATTGCCATGTGGACACCGCCTTCGATGCGATCCTCAAAGGTGATCAGACGAAAGGTGCCATGCACCGTTGGCAGCTCGCGCTCGCCGATGCGCACCACCGTATGCTCGGTACTTAAACGATAGTGGATCAGGTCGGCGATGGTGCCGATCTTGATCCCGTGCTTGCGCGCGAACACTTCCAGGTCCGGGCGGCGCGCCATGGTGCCGTCATCGTTCATCACTTCGACGATCACCGAGGCGGGGGTGAAGCCGGCCAGGCGAGCCAGGTCGCAACCGGCCTCGGTGTGGCCGGCGCGGGTCAGCACGCCGCCTTCCCGGGCGCGCAACGGGAAGATGTGCCCGGGCTGGACGATATCGGCGGCGCTCGCACCCTGGGCGACGGCGGCGGCCACGGTGCGCGCCCGGTCGGCAGCGGAGATGCCGGTGGTGACGCCCACCGCCGCTTCGATCGACACGGTGAACGCGGTGCTGAACACGCTGCCATTGCTCGGCACCATCTGTTCAAGGCCAAGGCGCTGGCAATGCTCGTCGGTCAGGGTCAGGCAGATCAGGCCGCGCGCTTCACGGGCCATGAAGCTGATGGCTTCGGCGCTGCAACGGTCGGCGGCCAGCAACAGGTCGCCTTCGTTTTCCCGGTCCTCGTCGTCCACCAGGAGCACCATCTTGCCCTGGCGGTAGTCTTCGATGATTTCTTCGATGCTGTTGAAGGCCATGTAAGGATTCTCGGTGTTTGATGGAGATATATTGTGGTATACCATAATACACAACAACCACAGAGGTCACTATGAAGGCGTACTGGATTGCTCACGTGGATATCAACGACCCCGATCAATACAGCCAATACACCCAGCGGGCACCGAAGGCGTTTGCCGAATACGGGGGTCGGATATTGGCGCGCGGCGGACGCAGCGAAGCGATGGAAGGTCGGCCGACGCCGCAACGCAGCGTGGTGATCGAGTTTGACTCGTACGAGCAGGCGTTGGCCTGTTATCGATCCGAGCTGTATCAGGAGGCGAAAGGGCACCGCGAAGGCGTGGCGCGGGCCGAGGTGATCATCGTCGAAGGTGTGTCACCAACCTGACAAACACCACATCACCCTGTAGGAGCTGGCTTGCCAGCGAAGGCGTCCGCGAGGCCTGCGCAATACTCAAGGACGCCTTCGCCGGCAAGCCGGCTCCTACAAGGGATGGCGGAATATTGGAGGGTTTCGCTAGCGGATGAAATGGATCTTGCCGGTGTCGTCGTTACCGATGTAGATGCCGTAGACCCCGGCCTGGCGCTCCTCGATATAACGTTCGAGGATCTGCCGGATCGCCGGGTAATAGATGCTGTCCCAGGGAATGTCCTCAGGCGCGAAGAATTTGTAGTCGAGGGTTTCCGGCCCGTATTGCCCGGTGATCTCCAGCGCGATGGCGCGGAAGATGATGTACACCTCGCAGATTGTAGGCACGCTGAAGATCGAGTAGGGCGAGAGGATCTCCGCGCGCACGCCGCTCTCTTCCCAGACTTCGCGCAGCGCCGCCTGCTCGGTGGTTTCGCCACCTTCCATGAAGCCCGCCGGCAAGGTCCAGGTGCCGGGGCGCGGGGGGATGGCGCGTTGGCACAGCAGGTACTTGCCGTCCTGTTCGATGATGCAGCCGGCGATGATTTTCGGATTAACGTAGTGGATATAGCCGCAGACGCGGCACATCAGGCGCTCGTGCGTATCGCCCGGGGGCAGTTGTGACTTGAGGTCATTGCTGCCGCACTTTGGACAATAGCTCGGGCTGAACATGATCAACGACCTATGCGAGGTTCTTTGAGTGCGATGGGCTGGGTGATCTCGGGGATCGCCCCGGTCTCTTCCTGCTTGCGCTTGAGGTAATCAAGGGCGACGGTGGCGGCGGCGCGCACGTGGTCGACGCACGCCTGGTGAGCGGCCAGGGGATCACCGCTCTTGATCGCCTCGACCATGCGTTCCATTTCCTGGTTGCTGGCGCCGCGACGGTTCTGCTGCGACACCGAAGTCGCCCGCAGATAGCTGATGCGCGCCTGCAACTGACGCAACTGTGTCGCGGCGACATGGTTGCCGGAGCCTTCGAGCAGTACGTCGTAGAAGCCCTGGACGGAGTCGATGACCTGCTGCAGTTCACCTTCCTTCAAGGCTTGGCGGTTTTCTTCCAGGGCCTTTTCCAGGGCCTTGATGTCCTTGGCCTTGGCCCGCAGGGTGAACAGCTGGACGATCAGGCCCTCGAGTACGCAACGCAGCTCATAGATATCGACGGCATCGGCCAGGGTGATGATCGCCACCCGCGGGCCCTTGGCGTCGGCGAACTCCACCAGGCCTTCGGATTCCAGGTGACGCAAGGCTTCGCGCACCGAGGTGCGGCTCACGCCCAGGCGATCGCACAGATCGCGTTCGACCAGTCGATCTCCCGGCAGGAGCTGGAAGTTCATGATGGCGCTTCGCAGTTTATCCAGCACGATTTCGCGCAGGGTAACGGGGTTGCGATTGACCTTGAAGCTGTCGTCGAGTGGCAGGCGTTTCATGGGGTCCGCTCTAGAATGTGGCTGTCCATGCAAAACGGGCACCGTCCGTGCTCGTTCAGTTCAAACAGCCGAGGGGTTAACTTGAGGCCTCGGCATCGGCTTCGGCGAATGCTTCCCGGGCGAGCCGGAAACTGTCGACGGCAGCGGGAACACCGCAATATATGCCGACCTGAAGCAGAATTTCGCGTATTTGCTCACGACTCAGGCCGTTACGCAAGGCGCCGCGCACATGCAGCTTGAGTTCGTGTGGGCGGTTGAGGGCCGAGATCATGGCCAGGTTGATCATGCTGCGCTCCTTGAGCGACAAACCCTCGCGGCCCCAGACGTGGCCCCAGCAGTACTCGGTGACCATCTCCTGCAGGGGACGGGTGAAGTCGTCGGCGTTCTCGATGGAGCGATTCACATAGGCCTCGCCCAGCACCTGGGTACGTATCTTGAGGCCTTTTTCGTATTTTTCGTTGCTCATTTCGATGATCTCCTTAGACCCCTGTAGGAGCCGGCTTGCCGGCGAAGGCGTACTTGAGGGCGCCTTCGCCGGCAAGCCGGGCTCCTACAGGTATTGATTCACAGCCCACCCATCAAGGTGTATTTGAGTTCCAGGTAATCCTCGATGCCGTATTTGGAGCCTTCGCGCCCCAGCCCCGAGGATTTGATCCCGCCAAACGGCGCGACTTCGGTGGAGATCAAACCTTCGTTGATCCCGACCATGCCGTATTCCAGCGCTTCGCTCATGCGCCAGGCGCGGCCCAGGTCGCGGGTGTAGCAATAGGCAGCCAGGCCGAATTCGGTGTCGTTGGCCATCTGCACGGCCTCGGATTCGCTGGCGAAGCGGAACACCGCGGCGAGCGGGCCGAAGGTTTCTTCCCGAGCGACTTTCATCTGCGTGGTGATGCCGGCCAATACCGTGGGCTGGAAGAAGCCATGGCCCAGGGCGTGGCGTTCGCCGCCGCACAACAGCTGTGCACCTTGCGCCAGTGCATCCTGCACATGGTCTTCAACCTTGGCCACGGCGCGCTCGTTGATCAGCGGACCCTGGGTGACGCCGTCGGCGAAACCGCTGCCAACCTTGAGTTGCGAGACCCGTTCGGCCAACCGCGCGACGAAAGCGTCGTGAATACCGTCCTGCACCAGGAAGCGATTGACACAGACACAGGTCTGGCCGGCGTTGCGGAACTTGGCGATCAGCGCGCCTTCCACTGCACGTTCCAGATCGGCGTCATTGAAGACGATAAACGGCGCGTTGCCGCCCAGTTCCAGCGACACCTTTTTCAGCGTCGGCGCGCACTGCGCCATCAGCAACTTGCCAATGGCCGTGGAGCCGGTGAACGACAGTTTGCGCACCAGCGGACTAGCGGTCAGTTCGGCGCCGATGGCGATGGCATCGCCGGTGATCACGTTGAAAATACCGGCGGGAATGCCGGCCTGCTCGGCCAGCGCGGCCATGGCCAGAGCCGAGAACGGCGTCTCCGGCGCCGGCTTGACGATACACGGGCAACCGGCGGCCAGTGCCGGGCCGGCCTTGCGGGTGATCATCGCCGCGGGGAAGTTCCAGGGGGTGATCGCCGCGACGACACCGATCGGCTCCTTGCTCACGACAATGCGCGCATCGCCCTTGTGGCTGGGAATGGTGTCGCCGTAGATGCGCTTGGCTTCTTCGGCGAACCACTCGATGAAGCTGGCGGCGTAGAGGATTTCACCCTTGGCTTCGGCCAACGGCTTGCCTTGTTCGAGGGTGAGGATTTCGGCCAGGGCATCGGCGTTTTCCAGCATCAGCGCGTGCCAGCGCTTTAGCGTGTTGCTGCGTTCCTTGGCGGTGAGTGCGCGCCAGGCCGGCCAGGCCTTGTTGGCGGCGTCGATGGCCTGGCGTGCGTGTTCAGCGCCGAGGTTCGGCACTTGGCCGATCAACTCGCCGGTGGCCGGGTTGAAGATGTCCTGTTGCGCACCGTCGGGCGCACCCAGCCATTGGCCGTTGATGTAGGCCTGCTGGCGGAACAGTAACGAGGCTGCTGGGCTCATGCCGGCTCCTGGAGAAGAGGGTGATGACCTGTAGGAGCGAGCTTGCTCGCGATGGACGTTAACGATGACGCGGGCTGTCTGAGTGCCCGCGTTGTCTGGACGTTTTTCGCGAGCAAGCTCGCTCCTACAGGGGTGTGTGTGGAACCGATCAGGCCAGGGTGGGCAGGGGGCCCAGCTTGCCTTTGTGGTAGATCATCGGCGTCACCGGTTGCTCGGGCAGGATCAGGTTCTTCACCGCACCGACGATGATGGCGTGGTCGCCGCCATCGTATTCGCGCCACAGTTCGCACTCGATGATCGCCGTGGCCTTGCGCAGCAACGGGTTGCCCAGTTCGCTCAAGTGCCACTCGATGCCGTTGGCCTTGTCCTTGCCTTTGCCGGCAAACGCATAGGCTTCGGCGGTCTGGTCGGCGGACAGCAGGTGAATCGCGAACTGCTTGCTGTCGCGCAGGATCGGGTAGGTGTCAGAGGCGTAGTTGGGGCAGAACAGCACCAGTGCCGGATCGATCGACAGCGCACTGAAGGCGCTGGCGGTGATGCCGACGATGCCGCCCGCCGGGTCCAGGGTGGTGACCACCGTGACTCCGGAAGGGAACGAGCTCATGACGTCTTTGTAAATGCCGGGTTCGATCATTTCTCAGGACTCCTAGCGCATCACGAATGGATCAGGCATCGGTGCTTGGGACAGATTGATCCACACCGTTTTCAGCTCGGTGTAGGCCAGCACGGAATCGATGCCGCTTTCGCGTCCATAGCCACTGTTCTTGAAACCGCCGATCGGCGCCATGGCCGACACCGCGCGGTAGGTATTGACCCAGATGATCCCCGAACGCACGTCCCGGGCCAGGCGATGGGCGCGGCCCAGGTCGCGGGTCCAGATGCCGGCGGCGAGGCCGAACTGCGAGTCGTTGGCGATCGCCAGGGCTTCGGCTTCGTCCTTGAAACGGATGACCGAAGCCACCGGGCCGAACACTTCTTCCTGCATGATCTTCATCGAATTGCGGTCGCATTCGAACAGGGTCGGCTCATAGAACCAGCCTTCGCCCAGGTTCTGCGCACGCTTGCCACCCAGGCGCAGTGTTGCCCCTTCGGCAATGGCATCGGCCACCAGTCCTTCCACCACGGCCAGCTGCTGCGCGGTGGCCATCGGGCCCATTTCGCTGCTGTCTTCTTGCGGGTTGCCGATGCGGATGCGCTGGGCGCGTTCCACCAGGCGAGCGACGAATTCGTCGTAGATTTCGTCCTGCACCAGCAGGCGCGAACCCGACACACAGCTTTGCCCGGAGGCGGCGTAGATCCCGGCGATGGCGCCGTTGATCGCGCTGTCGAGGTCGGCGTCGGCGAAGATGATGTTCGGCGATTTGCCGCCCAGTTCCAGGGACAATTTCGCGAAGTTCTCGGCGCTGCTGCGCACCACATGCCGGGCCGTGGCCGCGCCACCGGTGAAGGCGATCTTGCGCACCAGCGGATGGCGGGTGAGGGCGGCACCGGTGCTCGGGCCGTAACCGGTGACGACGTTGACCACGCCCGGCGGGATGCCGGCTTCCAGCGCCAAACGCGCCAGTTCGAGAATGGTCGCCGAGGCGTGCTCGGACGGCTTGATCACGATGGTATTGCCCGCCGCCAGGGCCGGCGCCAGTTTGATCGCGGTCAGGTACAGCGGGCTGTTCCACGGAATGATCGCGGCGACCACGCCCATGGCTTCGTGCACGGTGTAGGCAAACAGGTCGGGCTTGTCCAGCGGCAGGGTGCCGCCTTCGAGCTTGTCGGCCAGGCCTGCGGTGTAGTGGAAGAACTCCGGCAGGTAGCCGACCTGGCCGCGGGTCTCGCGGATCAGCTTGCCATTGTCGCGGCTTTCCAGCTGCGCCAGTTGTTCCTTGTTTTCGGCGATCAGGTCGCCCAGGCGGCGCAGCAACTTGCCCCGGGCGGTGGCGGTCAGGCCACGCCAGGCCGGGCTGTCGAAGGCGGTCTGCGCAGCCTGTACGGCGCGCTCGACGTCGGCTTCGTCGGCATCGGGCAGTTCGGCCCAGGGTTCGGCCAGGGCCGGGTTGAGGCTTTCGAAAGTCTTGCCGGAGAGGGCATCGACCCATTCACCGCCGATGCACATCTGGAAGCGTGTGAGTGTCATGCAACGATCCCCTTGATCTGGTTTTGTCGGGAGTGCGCCGTGTCGAGAAACTCCAGCAACAGCTGGTTGACCAGGCGCGGCGATTCTACGGGCATCATATGCCGCTGCTCGGCGAGCACGGCAACCTTCGCGCCGGGAATGCGCTGGGCCAGTTGCTCGGCCATTTCCGGGGTCGATCCCGGGTCGAGTTCGCCGGTGGCGATCAACGCCGGTACCTGGATGTTGCCCAGGTCCTCGGCGCGGTACATGTCCTGGGTGGCAAACAATTCGTAGGTGGTCAGGTAACCCTGGGGGTCATTGCCCGCCAGCGTCTGGCGAATCGCGGCGATCTGCGCCGGATTGGCCGCCTGGTATTCACGGCTGAACCAGCGTGACAGCGCGGCTTCGGCGTTGGCGTCCGGACCGTGCTCGGCGGCCTGGCTGGTGCGGGCGATCACGCCGGCACGTTGCTCAGCGGTGCGATTGAACACGCTGTTGAGCACCACCAGGCTTTGCAGGCGTTGCGGGTAATGCAGGGCGAAAGCCCGCGCCACCAGCCCACCCATGGAGAAACCGATCACGGCCGCCTTGGGCAATTGCAGATGATCGAGCAGCTCGAGCAACTGGTCTGCATAACCGAGCAGCGGCGTGCCGCTTTCAGGGCGCGGGCTGGCGCCATGGCCGAGCATGTCGTAGGCGATGACGCGGTATTGCGTGGCCAGGCCAACGATCTGGCCGCCCCACATTTCTTTGTTCAGGCCCACGCCGTGGATCAAGACTACGGGCTGGCCTTGGCCGGTCGCCAGGTAACTGGTGCCAGCCGGGGTGCGTTCAGCGGTGAGCCGAATCATGGAGCGCTCCTGCATACCTTTTTGTTGTAGTGACCGACCGTCTTACTGGGCTTTTTCGGCAGCCAGTTCTTCAAGGTCGATGTAGCGGTTACCGATGCGTGGGTGCAGGCGGCCGCCATCGGCGCAACCCAGGACCACGACGATTTCGTCGGCACGCGGCGCGTCTTCGATCTTCATTTCCAGGGTGATGTAGTGCGAGCGCAGGCCTTCATCGTCCTTGTGCATCATCGGGATCTGGATCGAAGTGCCCGGGCCGCCGCGCTTGTTGGTAAAGCTCAGGTAGCTCTTGGCTTTCACCGCTTCGCGGTAATGGTTGCCAAAGCGCAGGGTGTGGATCACCGCGGAGGCGTGTTCGATTTCACCGTCGGCACCGACCACGGCAGCCTTGCCATAGGCTTCGATCTTCTCGGCACCGCCGATGATGCCCACCAGGCGCTCGACCATCATTGCGCCGAGGTCGGAGCAGTTGGCGCGGATCTGCGGCTTGAGGTCTTCAACGAAACCGTTGCCCAGCCAGGGGTTCTTCATCACCACGGCCAGCCCGACCATGGTCACAGGCTTGTCGGTGGCTTTGCCGCCTTCGATGAAGGTTTCTTCGACATAGCTGACGATCTTGCGGATTTCGAAACTCATGAGCTGCTCCGTATCAGGGTGGAAGGTATCTGTGCGTATGATGGTATACCATAATACCGGATGCGCAATAGCCTCATGGGAGTTTCTGGTCGGAAGGCGATGAAAAGAGGGGAGGGGTGTAGCGAAGGCGGCATCACGGCCACCATCGCATCGCCAGCAAGCCGGCTCCTACGGATGTGCGTGACGCCACCAATTCAACTTACCTGCGCAAAACCTGTAGGAGCTGGCTTGCCAGCGAAGGCGGCATCACGGCCACCATCGCATCGCCAGCAAGCCGGCTCCTACGGATTTGCGTGACGCCACCAATTCAACTTACCTGCGCAAAACCTGTAGGAGCTGGCTTGCCAGCGATGGCGGCATCAGCTTCACCATTGCATCGCCAGCAAGCCGCCATCGCCGGCAGGCCAGCTCCCACAGTAGATCGGGTACAGCCATTCGTCCGCCACTGCGCACCTTCCTGTGCGCCGCTCTTCCAATGCAGTACACACCCCTCGCACGGAAGACTCAAACGATGAACACCACCCTTGCCGCGCTCATGTTCACGGGCTTGCTGTCGGCCTCTCCGCTTTGCGTGCTGGCCACCGAAAAAACCACCGAGGATGCAACCATTCCACCCTCCGCTCCCGCGCTCAACCAGGGCGCTGAATCCAACGAGGAAAAGGCTGATAAAAAGGGCGAGGAAGCGTCAGGCTCGAACTCCGGCGCCGATGCCCATTCGTTGAAAAAAGACGCGGCGTCGGAAGACGACGGGGACAATCAGAAAGGCAGTGACTCGGGAAGCTGATCACTCCCTACCCCTCTTTTTCATTATCAGTCGTCGCGGTCATCACGATCGCGATAGCGACGGTTGTCGCGATCATCGTCACGCCGATCATATCGATGATCATACCCTCGGTCGTCGTCATCGCGCTGGTCATAGCCACGGCGATGATCATGATCGTGATAGCGGCCGTACCTTTCTCCGTCTTCCCAGTGAGGTCCGCAGCCGCCCAGCAGGAGCAAACTGGAAATGGCCAGGGTCATCATTACTGCGCGATTCATTTAAACATCCTGAAGGTCGGGGCTGTGAGGGTTTTGCCCGGCGGATAACCCGCACGGCGTTGAACCCTGGTTATGACCATTAAGTAACTCAATGATTCCGTTGGATTTCCAGCGGGGCGTGATGATCGCGGTGTCCGTACTGCCAGGAACAAACAACAGCTCGCAGAATTGAAACTCGCGGGATGCGATCCTGTACTAAAGTCTTCACTTGAGTGTTCTAATGGCCCACAAAATGCCATAGGTCCAATCATGCGCAGCAAACTTCCCGGCATTCCTGCACTCTGTATTTACCTTGCCTTGGCCTGCCTCTTTGCAGTCGCATGGATCACCCACCCCGCTCCCAGGCATTCGTCCTTTGCCCAAATCAGTCCGCTCATGTCGGTGGCTGATAAAGAGGCCAAACCCATCTATACCAGCCGTTTCGCCTCCTCCGGGCTGGTGGACTTCGTGCATTCCGCGTCGGTCACAGCCTTGCCTGACGGTAGCCTGATGGCAGTCTGGTTCGCCGGCACCCGCGAAGGCGCCGCCGATGTGCAGGTGCGCTCCGCCCGTTTCAATCTGAGCACCGGCGAGTGGGGGGAGGAGCAGGTCATGGCCACCCGGGATTCGACCCAGCAGAGCACGCGCAAATACATCCGCAAACTGGGCAATCCGGTCATCGCCCTCGCGCCGGACAATCGCCTGTGGCTGTTCTACGTTTCCGTCTCCATGGGCGGCTGGGCCGGTAGCGCGGTCAACGTGATGGTTTCAGACGACTTTGGCGGGCATTGGTCGGCGCCGCGGCAATTGATCACTTCACCTTTCCTGAACATCAGCACCCTGGTCCGCTCGGCACCGGTGTTTCATGTCGACGGCTCCATCGGCTTGCCGGTCTATCACGAATTCCTCGGCAAATTTGCCGAGTACCTGTACTTGAGCGCGGACGGTGAGGTGATCGATAAATTCCGCATCAGCCATGGCAGCAATTCATTGCAACCGGCGATCGTTCCGCTGGATGGCCAACGCGGCATTGCCCTGTTGCGTTATGCCGGCAGCACCTACCACCGAGTCCTGGCGAGCCGCACGGAAGATGCCGGGCAAAGCTGGAGCGAACCTTTTCCGCTGGTGCCTTCGAACCCCAATTCCTCGCTGGCGGCCGTGGCGACGCCCGAACACCGGTTGCTGGTAGCGCTCAACGACCTGCAAGAGGGGCGCTTCAAGCTGAGCCTGTATATCACCGATGCAAAAATGGACGATTGGCGCCTGTTGCACGACCTGGACAAATCACCGGATCCCGAGGGCGATCCGTATTCACCCCTGGTTTACAAGGAAATCATCGGCAAAGAGTTCCGCGGTTCCAGTGGCAAGCTGCGCCAGGCGCTGGAGGCGGCATTCCTCGCCAACCTCGACAAACGTGTGTGTAAAAGCCAGGGCTGTGAATTCGAATATGAATACCCCTACTTCATCCGCAGTCCCGACGGGATGTATCACCTGGTTTACTCCTGGAACAACACCTTCATCAAACACGTCTCCTTCAACGATGCCTGGCTGTCCGAGCGCCTGAAATGATTAACCTGTGGCAAGCCCATGTCAGCTTCGCGATGATCATCTTCCTGTTACTGCCGTCTTTTGGCCTGGGCAGGGTCTGGCGCATCGCGCTGCTGCTCGCACTGCTGGCCGCCAGCTTCATACCCCTGGGCGGGTTGTCGCTGGCCGCTTACTTGCGCAGCCATATCGACGACCTTGCGATCACCTCATTGGTGTTCATGGCCTGGGGGTGTTTGCGTCGGCTGGATGTGTTGCCGCCTGCGCAGCAGGGGCACACGAGCGTATTGATCCTCTTCGCCGCGTTGGCCCTGGTGCTGTACCCGGCCACCCTGGGCTTGAGTGACCTGGACCCGTACCGGCGTGGTTACAGCCCGCGCGCCCTGTTGTTGTTCGTCGCGCTGGTGACGTTCAGCCTGTTTTACCTGCGCCATTACCTGGCCGTGGTGATGTTGACCTGTGCGACCCTGGCCTTCATCGCCGGGCTCAAACCTTCCCACAACTATTGGGATTACCTGGTCGATCCGCTGCTGGGCCTGTATTGCTGCCTGGCACTGCTGGTGCTGGCGGCGCGCTGGACGTATCGCCGGCTCATGACCCTGCGCGGCGTTTGAAATTCAACGAAATTCTCAATAAGGAAAGACGCATGGGCTGGCTGAAATCGAGACGACTGCATTACTGGCTGGGCGCAACAGCAATCCTGTTCGTGCTGTTTGCACTGCTGCGGGTGCTGTTCTTTTTCGGCTATTCCGGTTTTGACGCCAAAGCCCTGGGCAACGAGGACGTCCTGACAACCCTGGGCATCGGCTTTCGCTTCGACTTGCGCCTGGCCATCCTGGTCATGCTGCCGGTGGCGTTGCTGGCCTGGATCCCGCGCTGGAACCTTGTCGGCAGCCGCCTCCTGCGCATCATCAACCGTCTGTACCTGGTCGCCATCCTCAGCGCTGTGCTGCTGATCTACATCATCGATTTTGGCCATTACGCCTACCTTGGCGTGAGGATCAACGCCACGGTCTTGCGCTTCATCGAGGATGCGCAGATATCCCGTGACATGGTCTGGCAAACCTACCCGGTCATCTGGATTACCCTGGGCTGGCTGGCGACAGTCGCCTTCGTGACACTGGCCCTGGTGCGTCTGGAACGGGTCACGCTGGACCGCCCGCGCACAACCATTCACCCACTTTCCGCGACATGGGGCGGTGCGGTGATGGTGGTACTGGTGCTGCTGGGTATTTTGGGTCGTGTCGAAAACCTGAACCTTGAAAACCCCGTGCCGCTGCGCTGGAGCGATGCGTTCTTTTCGGGCAACAACCAGGTCGCCGCCTTGGGCCTGAACCCGGTGATTTTCCTCTACGACACGGTCAAGGTCGGCCAGTCGCGTTATGACGAAGCCCAAGTGCGCGAACACTACGCGGTCATGGCCCACTACCTGAGTGTCGACCAACCCGACCCGCAGACCCTCAACTTTGTCCGCCACCAGGCGCCACAGCCCTACAAGATTCCAGGCTCGCGGCCACCGAACGTGATGTTCATCATGCTTGAGTCGCTGGGCACCAGTGCCGTCGGAGCCTATGGCAACCCGATCGATCCGACGCCCAATATCGATCGCCTGGCCACCCAGAGCTGGTTCTTCAAACACTTCTACGTGCCGGTCACGGGCACCGCGAAAACCGTCTGGGCCAGCATCACCGGAGTGCCTGACGTCACCCGCCACGAAACCGCGACGCGCAATCCCCTGATCACCCGGCAGAACACGCTCGTCAATGCCTTCACCGGCTACGAGAAGATCTACACCATCGGTGGCAACTCCGGCTGGGCCAACATGAATGCCTTGATCAGGCAAAGTATCGACGGCGTGCGCCTGTTCGACGAGCGCGACTGGAAATCCCCGGTGGTGGATGTCTGGGGCATCTCGGACCTGGACCTGTTCAAGGAAACCGACCAGATCCTGCAAGCGCTGCCCAAGGACAAGCCGTTCTTCGCCTATGTGCAAACGGCCGGCAACCATCGGCCCTTCACGATTCCAAAGGACAATGACGGCTTCGAGATCAAGCACCCTACCCTGGAGCAAGTCCAGGCCGCCGGCTCGCGCAGTGTCGAGCAATACAACGCCGTGCGCCTGCTGGACTTCAACCTCGGACGCCTGATGGAAATCGCCAAGGCCGGCGGCTGGTACGACAACACCATTTTCGTGATGTTTGGCGACCACAACACCCGTATCGCGCAGATCCCGTTCCTGGCGCCGGCCTACGAGCAACTGGGCCTGGAAAGCAACGCGGTGCCGATGATCATCCACGCACCCGGCATGATCGGTACCCGCAAAGTCGAGGAAGCGGTCGGCCTGGTGGACCTGCTGCCCACCGTGGCGGGTATGGCCGGCCTTGAGTTTCGCAACGGCGGCATGGGCCGTGATATCCAGCAGCCCGCCCCCGAAGGCGAACGCGTGGTGCCACTGGTATTGCGTGAAGGCACCTTCCCGCTGATTGCCGGCGTGACGCAACACTACATGGTGCAGATGGAGCACGACGGCAGCTCGCCAAGCCTGCATGACCTGGCCTCGCCGACGCCGCTGGACAACGTCGCCGAGCAAAATCCCGAGGAGTTCAAACGCCTGTCACAATTGACCCGCGCCATGCATGAAACCTCACGGTTGATGCTGTACCAGAACGTGCGCAAGTAACGGCTTTGTCTGATGCTCATCGTCAGTGTTTTGCGGCGTGACCCTCGTCAACGTGCGGGGCGTCCGTGGGGTTCTTCTGCGGAACGACAAAACTCACTGTCGTACGGGTGAGGATCTTGTGCGTCGGGTCGGCCACTTCCAGCAGAACCTTGTGCGTGCCGGGGGTCAGCCCGACCAGGATGATCGGGTCTTCACTGGTGTGCGCCCATGTACCTTTCCAGTCGTCGACGGTCACGTGAAGGTGACCGAGGCGTGGTGAAACATCAGCGGCCGCTTTGCCAAAGATCGGCATGATCCTGGCGTGCTCTGTTCGATACTGGATGATGACGACCCCACGGGCGAGCGGTTCGGCGAGCGGCGGCCAGGCAATGAGGCTTGGCGTCGTCTCGGATTCCAGTGGAAGTATCGCCGGTGGGTGATCAGTGTCTGGCGCGCCTTGACCAAACGCTGCCGTGCAGAAGAACACACCCCAGGCCAGGACCAACAGGTTTGCGGGAGCCATGCTGTTTTTCTCCTAGGGAGCCAGCCTGCCCTTGAGTTCGGCTTCGTTCCACAGGCCGCTGAGCGGACCGCGGGGTAAACCTTCATTGGCTCGCGCCAGCGGGAAAATGACGGGCAGGAATCCGGCGTCGCGCACCAGCCGCGCCCCCACATCCTTGGCCTGGGCGTCGTCGGCGAAAACGGGAATCGCCTTGCCCTTGCCAGACTCGTCCTTCATGGAAGCGTAGCCTACGGCGTTGAATGCCCGCACCAAGTGTACGCCGGGCAGGTATTGCTGGTCCGCCAGGGCTGCTCCCATCTCCAGCGCCTTGCTCCCGACATCTCCATCACGGCCGCTGAACGGGTTGCTGGTGCTGAACACCACCTTGCCACCGAGCTTGCCCTTCAGCTGTTCGGACAGCACCGGCATCGCGCCGTAGGGAACGCTCAACACGATCACATCGCCCCAGGCCGCGGCATCGGTCACCGAGCCCGCCCGGGCGTTGGCGCCGGCGCGCTTGACCAGGTCCGCCAGCTCCTCGGGATGGCGTGACGAAAACATCACCGAGTGCCCGGCCTTTGTCCAAAGCGTACCCAGCGTACCGCCGACGTTGCCAGCGCCGATGACGCTGATCTTGAGGGTGTCCGCCATGACCTGGCTGGCGCACATGACCAGGGCGGCGAACATCAGGAAGAGGATTCTGCGCATGCCTAACGCTCCTGGGTTGGAAAGCAGTCTTACATCCAACCGTAGTCGAGCCAGGGAACCAGCTGGTGGATCACGACGTACGGCAGGATTTCCCCCGGCCTTACAACGAAAAATCCCGGAGACAGAAGGTCTCCGGGATTTTTTGCTCACAGAACCACATCGCAATAACGATGAGCTCACCCTGTAGCGGTCAACTCATCCCGATTCTGCTCAATCGGACTTTTTCGAAGTTGACGAGCCGGCATTACTCAATCCCTTGGCGTTGTGATCTCCCGGCGTCGTGGCCGAGATTGCAGAGGCTTTAGTCAGGCCGCGGGTATCTTTGGATTGTGCGATGCCCGAAGTGGTGGTGCCGTGACCCTTGTCACTGTTGCGATCACTGCCGTAACGGTTGCCGCTGATGCCATGGTCGCGAACCGATTTGCCCGCATGATCACTGCTCAATCCCTCACCGCGGCCGTTACTGCCGGAGTGACCCGAACCGCTGTGACCGCCAGCGTTACCGCCGCCATGGCCACCACCATTACCGCCGCCATTTCCACCGCCGTGGCCACCGCCACCACCGCCGCTGCCGCCGCCACCACCACCACCACCACCACCACCACCACCTTCTTTGGCATAGGCGGAGTTCATGATGGACAGGTCAGCAGGCAGTAACGGAGCGGCTGCAAGCATCATGGCGAATGACATTACAGCAACGAAACTCTTGTTTTTTAAAAGCATGATTGCTTCCGTGAGGGTTGATTGCGCGTTGTTTAAGACGCGTTAAATCCCCGACAGTTCAAGTTCCGCGACGGACGGATACATCAGTCTATCGTCAATCGAAAGCGCCATTGAGGACCTCATAGATAAGGCCGGTAGCAAGCGCAACCAGTATCAGGTCGGTGCCCGCCTGCTGCCATTCGTAACCTTCATAACGAGGCAAATGGCCGATCAGTCGACCATCGAGCTTTTTCGCAATCCCGGGTGGCAGCGGTTTACCCCGGGCGAGGTTCTTTTGAATGCCGGGTGGCAAGGCAGGTCCGGGGCTCCAGTAGTCCCGATACCCATCGACAATGCCAATAATGCTTCCTCGATTGATGCTTGGACCATGGTCCCAATCATCGCCCCCGGACTTATTCCCCTTATTGCCCTGGTTGCCATGCTCCTGGCTGTGTTGCGAATTGCCCTTGGCGTTTCCTTGCCCCTTGCCATTACCTGGATCGGCCCATGCCGTGGCCGGGCCGCAGACCAATGCGACACATGTGATAGCTGCAATCAACGAGCGATGTCTGATCATATCCGTTCTCTCAGAAAGGGAAGACTCCCTGTAATGTAGACACTCTGGACTGTTTTGGTTCCGACGGTGAAGGACGGGCAAGGCCAAGCTATGCCAATATTCAAAGGATCGCCTTCTGTCGTACCGGAGTGCGCCATGATCGAAACCATCGAGTCGTCACGCATCAAGCGCTTCGCCGCAAACACCGCCGGCCGGGACTTTGCGGTGGGTGACATTCACGGTCACTTCAGCCGATTGCAGCCTGCGCTGGAGGCGGTCGATTTCGATCCTGTCGTCGACCGCCTGTTCAGCGTCGGTGACCTGGTTGATCGTGGACCCGAGAGCCGCGACGCGCTCGACTGGCTTGCCAAACCATGGTTTCACCCGGTGCGCGGCAACCATGACGACTACGTGGCGCACTTCGACACCTGCGACGTCGACAGCTGGATCTGCAACGGCGGGGAATGGTTCGCCGGGCTGTCGCTGGTCGAGCAGATAGCGTTCGCGCTGCAGTTCGCCGAGCTGCCGATCGCCATCGAGGTCGAAACGCCTGGCGGATTGGTCGGGATCGTTCACGCCGATTGCCCGGTGCCGTCGTGGGATCAACTGTGCACCGAACTGCAATCACCTGAAAGCACCAAGCGGCTGGAACTTGTGCAGCACAGTTGCCTGTGGTCGCGAACCCGGATTCAGGACGGCGATACCGACTGCATTGAGGGACTTCGTGCCCTGGTGGTCGGGCATACACCACTCAGGCAGCCTGCAGTGCTTGGCAACGTGTACCACATCGACACAGCGGGCTGGCTGGACGGTTATTTCACCCTGCTGGATCTGGCGACCCTGCAGTGCATCCCGCCGATCGATCCGGAACTCGGTTTCGACTGGGACTGAGCTTTCCTGAGGGCTCTCGGGTTTGCCGCTCGTCCAAAGCTCGGCACTCGAGCCGCGCCGCTATCTCTCATGTATAAGCGCGGACATTGCGCGCATCAAAACGGAGAACCAGCATGGACATTGACGAGAATGCAGTGGGTAACAGGTCGCAGCAGGACGTGACGCGAACCACGGACAACGAAACCGGCCATGACCCCATGAAGGATGCGCCTGAGGTTCCATTGCCGCCGAACGATGAAGCGCCTGTCGATGAAGATATGAGAGGCGTGGAGGCAAATAACCCGGTCTCGAGTGAGCATCCGGACCATGGAAAAGGTGCTCGCCTCGAAGATTCCGACGCCGCCCCGCACATGAACGATCAGGACGAAAACGACAAGGAGGCTCGCGGCTTGCCTGCGAGCGACCCGGAATCAGGTGCCTGATGCCCGCGACCTGCCTCCTGAACTCACTTGAGAAACGGCAGCGGTGCCTTGGCCGCACGAATGGCAGCGATCCGCTGATCCGCTTCCGGCAGCAGGTAGGCAAAGAAAAAGCTCGCGGTTTGCAGTTTACTGGCGCGCAGAGGATCGCTGTCGGGTAACAAGCGAGAGACACGCGCCGCCCGGGTCCAGGCAAAAGCCAGGAGGGCCACGCCACACAGGCGCAAAAAATCACCTGCAGCCCGATAGGGATATTCGTCGTCCTCGACGGCCTGATCACGTATATCCAGGTGCAAACTATCGAGCTTATCGCACAGCAACGCCAGCTCAGCGCCAAAACCGGTGCAGCCTGCTGTTTCGCAATCCTGCCCGGCTTCTTCGCGCATCACCGCCAACAATTGAGCGAGGGCCCGACCTTCATCGCCCAGCACTTTGCGCAGCAGCAGGTCATTGGCCTGGATTTCGTTACTGCCCTCGTAAATCATCGCGATTCGGCTGTCGCGCAGGGTCTGTTCAATGGCGAACTCGGCGACGTAGCCGTAGCCACCGAAGACCTGCAAGGCATTGCTGGCCAGGCGAAAACCCTGCTCAGTGAAAAAAGCCTTGATCACCGGCGTCAAAAGCTCCGCCAGTTGCAAGGCACTCTGCCGAGTGGCCAGGTCCGGGGCATGCTCGGCCTGATCGAGCAAATGCGCAGCCCAGTAACCAACGGCGCGCATGCCCTCGGCGCAGGCCTGTAATTCCAGCAAAACCCGGCGCATGGCCGGATGATAATGAATCGGGTCGACCGCTTCGGCGGCAACGCCGACAGGACGCTTGGGCGCACGCATTTGTCTGCGCTCCAGCGCGTACGTATAGGCGTTCTGCCATGCAGCCTCGGCATGTCCCAAGCCCTGGAGACCGACATGCAGTCGCGCCGAGTTCATCATCACGAACATCGCGGCCAAACCACGGTTCGCCTCGCCGATCAGCCAACCCTGGGCGCCGTCGAAGACCAGCGAGCACGTGGCACTGCCCTTGATGCCCATCTTGTGTTCGATACCGTCGCAGCGCAGCGCATTGGTTTGGCCGTCATCCAGGCGCTTGGGCACCAAAAACAGCGAAATACCACGACTACCAGTGGGCGCCCCGGGCAAGCGTGCCAGCACCAGGTGCAGGATATTTTCGGTCAGGTCATGTTCGCCTCCGGAAATGAACAGCTTGCTGCCGCTCAACCGATAACTGCCGTCGCCCTGGGGTTCGGCACGGCAGCGCAGCAGGCCGACGTCGCTGCCGGCCTGGGGTTCGGTCAGGCACATGGTGGGCAGCGCCTCGCCACTGACGATCTGCGGCAGATAACGCTCCTTGATCCACTGCGGCGCATGGGTCTTGAGGCACAGGTAGGCGCCATGGGCGATTCCCGTGTACATGGCCCAGGCGTGGTTGCTGGCGTAGAGCATTTCCTGCAAGGCGGCATCGAGCAGTTGCGGCAGTCCCTGGCCACCGAAGGCTTCATCACAGGCCAATGCCGGCCAGCCACCTTCGGCGAATGCCCGGTAAGCCTGGACAAAACCGTCCGGGGTGCTGACCCGGCCATTGTCGAAGCGGCAACCCTGGCGATCGCCACTGCTGTTGAGCGGCGCCAGTACATCCGCGCTGAAACGCCCGGCCTCGCCCAGCACCTGGAGTGCCAACGGCAAGTCCAGGGCCTCGAATGCGGGCATCTGGCTCCAGGCCTGGGGCGCCTGCAGCCAGTGTTCAAGGATGAAATGCATGTCGCGCAATGGCGCCTGGTAGTGCCACATGGCAAACCTCGTGTCGATTAAAGGAAAAAATACCGCCAGGGTTCAGCCACGAAAATCCGGGTTCTCGATCAGCACGGCCATGCCCTGCCCGCCGCCGACACAGGCAGCGGCGATTCCGTAGCGCAGATGTTGTTCGCGCAATTGCCGCGCCAGGGTCATCACCAAACGCAGGCCGGTGGCGGCCAATGGATGCCCCAGGGCGATCGAACCACCACGGCGGTTAAGCCGCTGGCTATCCAGCTCCAGCGCCTGAGCCACTGCAAGCACCTGCGCACCTTGCGCCTCGTTGATTTCGAACAGGGCGATATCGTCCTGGGCCAGGCCGCTGCGTTGCAGCAACAACTGGATCGCCGGCACCGGGCCGATCCCCATGAACTCCGGCGCCACACCGACCACCGCAGTCGCCAACAGGTGCGCCAGTACCGGACGCGCACTCATCGAGGCTCGGCCGACCAGTGCGGCCGCTGCGCCGTCCACCACCGCACAGCTGTTGCCGGCGGTTTGCACGCCATCAGCATGAATCGCCTGCAGCCTGGCCAGCGCGGATAAATCGGTGGGCCGCGGATGGCTGTCCTGGGTCACCGCTTCACATCGACGCGGCAGGGTAATCCCCCGTGGCTGATAGCCCTCCAGTTCAAACACCTCATTATCCACCGGGACGATTTCATCGCTGAACCAGCCGCTGGTCTGCGCGTGCAGCGCCCTTTGGTGACTGTCGAAGGCATAGGCATCCACCGCCTCGCGGCTCAGGCCGTGACGCCTGGCGAGGTTTTCCGCCGTGGCGATCATGTCCAGGCCCGGCGCCGGGTCGTACAGCGCTTCCCAAAGGAAATCCTTGAACTCCACCGGCGCCCCGAGGCGAAACCCGCCCCGATGGGTGTAGGCGGCAATCGGGTTGCGCGACATGGATTCGGCACCCACGCACAGTGCCAGTTGTGCGCCCCCTTGAAGCTGCTCGCCGGCCTGGCGCAACAGCTCAAAGCCGGTCGCGCAAATGCGCTGCACCGCCAAGGCCGGCACCTGTTGCGGCACACCGCTGTACAGACCGATATGGCGTGGCAGCATGTAGGCGTCGAAGCTGGCCTGGGCCATGGAGCCGGCCAGCACCGTGTCAACTGCCTGCGGATCGAGCCCGGCACGGGCCAACGCTTCGCGACCGACCTTGATGCCCAGATCAATGGGCGATACCTGGGCCAACGCGCCGCCGACATCAATCCAAGGCGTTCGCACGGCTTCAAGAATCGCCACATCGCTGAAGGACGAGTATTGCCCCGGGCCACTCATGACCGTGGCCCTGCACGCAGGATCGACGGGTCTTCACCGCGATACAACGCCTCGACCTGGGCCGCACGGCATTGCAACACCGCACGCTGGTTGATCGAGCCTTTGTCGGTGATTTCACCGCGATCGATGGACGGGGCATCGTCGAGCAACGCGATCCATTCCAGGCGACTGGCGTTGCCGCTGGCGTCGCGATTGAGCCGCTGCAACCAGTCGGCGAACCACTGCCGCACCGGCGCGCTGGCCAGCACCTGGGCATCGTTGGCACTGGCACCGAGCCCCGCCAGGCGGCGGCATTCGTACATTCGCGGGAACACCAGCGCGCCCAGGCATTCACGATCCGGCGCGGTCACGACCAGATCCTGGACGTAGGGCGAGCCCTCCAGTACCGCACGATTACGCAGCGGCCCGACACTGACGAAGACCCCGGAAGACAGCTTGAAGTCTTCGGCAATGCGCCCATCGAACATCAGCCCCAGTTGCGCGTCATCGGGGTCAGCCAGCTTGAGCGCGTCACCGGAACAGTAATAGCCTTGTTCGTCGAACACCTCGGCGGTCTGATTTGGTGAGCGCCAGTAACCGGGCATGATGTGCGGCCCACGGAAGCGCCCTTCCAGCTTGCCCTCCTTGGGCACCAAGCGGACCTCACAACCCGGTGCCGGCAGGCCGATGTAACCGGCCATGGACAAGGGCCCGGTGGTAAAGGTGCAGGAGGGCGCGGCCTCGGTCATGCCCAGCCCCGCCATCATCCGGATACGTTCGCCACAGTGCTGTTCGGCGACCCGGTCAAGCCGATCCCAGACACTTTGCGACAGCCCGGCAGCGGCGAAGAAGAACAGGCTGACGCGCTTGAAAAAACACTCCCGTAATTGCGCGTCCTGTTCCAGGGCCGAGACCAGTTCTTCCCAGCCCTTGGGCACGGTCAGGTAGGCGGTGGGCGACACTTCCTTGAGGTTGCGCAGGGTCTGGGCAAATCCCTGGGCGGTCGGCTTGCCGTCGTCCAGGTAAAAACTGCCGCCGTTGTAGAGCACGATGCCGAGGTTGTGGCTGCCGCCGAACGTGTGGTTCCACGGCAGCCAGTCCACCAGCACCGGAGGTTCTTCACCGAACACCGGAAAGGTCTGCAACAACATCTGCTGATTGGCGCAGAGCATGCGTTGGGTGGTGATCACGGCCTTGGGCAGCCGGGTCGAGCCGGAGGTGAACAGAAACTTGGCGATGCTGTCCGGGCCGGTGGCGGCGAAAGCGGCTTCGGCCTCGGCGCCGCCCGATTGTTCGAGCAGGCTGGCAAAGCTCACCTGCCGGCGCCCCGCGACCTGGCCACGGACGATAATCAGTGGCGTATCGGCCGGCAGCACGGCGTCAATGGCGCGCTGGTACGCCGGGGCATCACTGACGAACACCAGGCCAGGTTGCAGCAGGTCGCACACGTGGCGCAGCTTGGAGAAATCCTGGGACAGCAGCGAATAGGCCGGCGACACCGGGCAGTAGGGAATGCCCGCATACAGCGCGCCGAAGGCGACTTGTAAATGCTCGATGTCATTGCCCGAGAGCAACACCAGGGGCCTGTCGGCCGACAGTCCATAGCCCAGCAGGCTTTGGGCGATCGCCCGGACGCTGTCGAGCATTTGCGCGTAACTCACCCGACGCCATTCACCGTCGTCCTGGCGGGCGGCGATAAAGGTCTGCTCGGGACGCACCCGGGCCCAATGTACCAGACGGTCGAGCAAGCGCCTGGGCATCTCGGCCAAGGGTTCCAGGGAGCGCATGTGCAGTTCGCCCTGCTGCTCGGTCACCTCGACCGCCGCGCAACCGATGGACACGGGGCGATAGCGCGGTGCGCTGGCCTGGGCTTGGGCTTGGGCTTGTAAGCTGAATTCGGAACTCAAGTGCATGTACTCCGTCGAGGCACGCTAAACCAAGTCACCCACAGGTGACTCAGCGATAGCGTGGCAGCCGTTGGCTGCAGCCTTGTTATTGTTATTTCGGCCTTGCCCGCCTCTTCAGATCGGGTAGTGCCGCGGTCTGTTCTGCAAGGTGACCCAACGCAGCTGGGTGAAATGTTCGATGGACGCCTTGCCGCCGAAACTGCCGTAGCCGCTGGACTTGACCCCGCCAAAAGGCATTTGCGCCTCGTCGTGCACGGTCGGGCCGTTGATATGGCAGATGCCCGACTCGACCCGTTGGGCCAGGGCCAGGGCACGCCCGGTATCGCGACTGAAAATCGCCGCCGACAAACCGAACTCGGAGTCATTGGCCAGCTGCAGCAGCGCTTCATCTCCCTCGCCGCGCAGCAGCACGGCCACCGGCCCGAAGGACTCCTCGCGGTACAGGCGCATGCTCGCGTCGACACCGTCGAGCAGGGTCGGCTGCAAGATGCTGCCGTCCAGTTGCCCGCCGACCACCAGGCGCGCGCCCTTGGCCAATGCATCGTCGATCAAGCCCTTGATGCGCGTGCCGGCGCTGGCGTCCACCAGCGAACCGAGCACCGATTGCGCATCTGCGGGGTCGCCCGCGCGCAGGGTGGCGACCTTGGCCGCCAACTTGGCGACAAAGGCATCGGCCACCTTGGCATCGACGATCAGGCGCTCGGTGGACATGCAGATCTGCCCTTGATTGAAATAGGCGCCAAAGGCGGCCGCCTCTACCGCAGCATCCAGGTCGGCATCGTCGAGCACCAGCAGCGGCGCCTTGCCGCCCAGTTCCAGCAACGCCGGCTTGAGGTGGCGCGCCGAGAGCTCGCCGACGATTCGTCCGACATGGGTCGAGCCGGTGAAATTGACCCGGCGCACCGCCGGATTGGCGATCAATCGCTCGACAATCGCCGGGGCATCCTCAGGTGCGTTGCTGATGACATTGACCACGCCATCGCCCAGGCCGGCGTCCTGCAGCACCTGACCGATCAAGCGGTGCACCGCAGGACTGAGCTCGGAGGCCTTGAGCACCACGGTGTTGCCGCAGGCCAATGGCATGGCGATAGCGCGGGTGGCAAGAATCACCGGGGCGTTCCAGGGCGCGATGCCCAACACCACGCCGCAGGGTTGGCGCAGGGCCATGGCGAAACTGCCAGGCACATCCGAGGGGATGACTTCGCCATTGATCTGCGTGGTCATCGACGCCGCTTCACGCAGCATGTTGGCCGCCAGCCGCACGTTGAACCCGTACCAGTTGGCCATGGCGCCGGTCTCCCCAGCCGCCTCGATGAACTCGGCACTGCGCGCCTGCAATTGTTCGGCTGCCTTGAGCAAACGGGTGCGACGTTCATTGGGGGCCAGGGCAGCCCAGACGGGAAACGCCTTCTGCGCAGCGGCCACCGCGGCGTCGGCATCTTCCAGGGTGGCGGCGGCAACCCGCGACACCAACTCGCCGGTCACCGGGTTGCGGCGCTCGAAGGTTCGACCGTCGCGGGCGGGGCACGACTGGCCGCCAATCAGCAGGGGCACGTCCAGCATGGTGATTCCTCTTTATAGTCTTTGTCGGGAATACATTAAGAACGATGTAACCGCAGTACCGGGACGCAACCGCGCCCGGCTACCTACCGCAGAACCTCAGCGTTTGTACGCTTGCAGGCCGGGCTTGATGCTCTTGTCGTCGAGGAATTGTTTCATGCCCTGCTCACGGCCGCCTTCGGTGTCGAGCAGGCGCGACTGATCGAGCTTGGCGTACAGGTAGTCCTCGTTCTGCTCCCACGTCAGTTCGCGGCAACGTTTGAAACCATGCTTGGCCGCACGCAGCACCACCGGGTTTTTCTCCAGCAGGTTACGCGCCAGCTCCACGGTGACTTCACGCAGTTGCGCCAACGGGACGCTTTCATTGACCAGGCCCATCTCGGCGGCTTTCTGCCCGCCAAAGGTCTTGCCGGTCATGATGTAGTACAGCGACTGGCGATGGCCCACGGTGTCGGCCATGGCCTTGCTGACCAGGTTGCCCGGCGGGATACCCCAGTTGATTTCCGACAGGCCAAACGTCGCTTCGTCGGCGCAGATCGCCAGGTCACAGGCCACCAGGGGGCTGAAGCCGCCGCCGAAGCACCAGCCGTTGACCATGGCAATGGTCGGCTTGGCGTACATGCGCAACAGTTTCCACTGCCATTGCGAGGCTTCGCGACGGATTTTTTCCTGAAGGATCTCCGGGCCGGCGTCCACTTCGCGGAAGTACTCCTTGAGATCCATGCCCGCCGTCCAGGCTTCGCCCGCACCGGTCAGCACCAGGACACCGGCGTCCGGATCCTGCTCGAGGGTTTCCAGGACATCGATCATCTCGCGATTCAGGGTCGGGCTCATGGCGTTGCGTTTTTCCGGGCGGTTGAGGATGACCCACGCGATGCCTTCCTCGATTTCCACTTTGACCGTTGTCCAGCGACCTTCGTAATTGCTCATGACGATGCTCTCTTGTTCTTGGTTTGAAGATGACTGGAAATTAAACCGGCGAATTAGTTATGTCAATTAACTATTAATAAAATTAACCAGTTTCCCGCTGCGCAGCGCCCTGCTGTCCGAACGCCAGCGATTTTGGCCATAGCAATCACCGGTCAACGCCGGCAAAATAGATAGTCTTGTTAACCCAAAATCCCCAGGACTCACCCGCAATGGCCAAGCCCTCCCCCCTCGCCGAGTCGATCGAGGCACCGTCGAACAACGCCGAGATGCAGACACCACTCGATTCGGCCTTGAACGACCTGATCGGCTACGCCATGCGCCGCGCACAACTCAAGCTGTTCCAGAACCTGATTGGCCGCCTCTCGGCCCACGATCTGCGACCCGCCCAGTTCTCCGCCCTGGCGATCATCAATCAGAACCCCGGCCTGATGCAGGCCGATCTGGCCCGGGCACTGACCATCGAGCCGCCCCAGGTGGTGCCGCTGCTCAACAAACTGGAAAGCCGGGCGCTGGCGGTGCGCGTGCGCTGCAAGCCGGACAAGCGCTCTTATGGGATCTTCCTCAGCAAGACCGGCGAGACCCTGCTCAAGGAACTGAACCAGATCGCCGCGCAAAGCGACCTGGACGCCACCGCGGCGCTGGACACCCAGGAACGCGAAGAGCTGCTGCGACTGCTGAAGAAGATTTATCAGGAGTGACGCACGCCCCCCAAGGGGCGTGCCGGTGAGAAGCTTGCAGGCGGTTACCAGATCGGCAAGGTGTAGGTCACCAGGAAGCGGGTCTGGTTTTCATCGCGAAATGCCGCGCCACTCGGGAAATCGTTGCGGTAGATCGCCTTGCGCGCCACCAGTGCGACGTTTTTCAGCGGACCGCTCTGCACCACGTAACCCAGTTCCATCTGGAACTCGCGCTCCTTGCGGTCCTCGGCGTTGAAGGCTGCCAGCTCGATATTGTCACCACGCAAATAACGCAACCGCCCCCTCAGCCCGGGCACTCCGGACGCGACGAAGTCGTAGTCATAGATGGCCTGCCACGTGCGCTCCTTGGCGTTGAGAAAGTCCGACGCCATGGTCAGCTCACTCATCCCCATCAACTCTGTCCCGGAGATGTAGGGCGTCGCCGAGTCGCCACTGGAATGCATATAGCCGATGCCCAACTTGTGTCCGCCGTAACGGTAGCTGAACAGCCCCGAGACGTTGCGGTTATCCACTTCACCGCCCTTGGCGCTGCCATCCTCGCGACTGAAGAAACTGCGCAGGTCGCTGGTCAATGTCCCGCCGCCCAGGGGCAGGTCATGCAGCAAGGCAAAGGTGTCCTGTTGGTACAAGTCGGCCACTTCCGCGTGGTAGGCCCGCAGGCTCAGCGTCTTGCTGACCTGATAATCGCCCCCCAGGTAGGCCATGTGCGAAGTCGTGGCAGTGGCGTTGAAGCGCCGGTTGGGCGAAGCGATGGTCATCGCCTCATAGTTGGTGGAATTGCGCTTGTCGATGCGATCGATGTACCCGGTGTTCAGCGTCAGGCCATCGAAGTCCCTGGAACTGAGGGTGGTGCCGCGAAAGGTCTGTGGCAGCAATCGCGAGGGGCTGGCAAAGGCAAACGGCAGGAAGATTGACACGTCCCCGGACTTCACCGTGGTCTGGGCAAAACGCAGCTTGGCGGTCGGGGCCAGGCGCGAGTACTCATCCGCCGCACGATTGTCACTGGCCGACACCGGCAGCAACTCGGTGCCGCTGCGATCCGGCGCGGAGTCGAGCTTGACCCCCAGCAGCCCGCGAACGTCCAGGCCGAAACCCAGCGGCCCTTCGGTAAACCCAGACTCCATGTTCATGATGAAACCCTGGGCCCACTCCTGCGCGGCGGTCTTGGCGCCATCGTCCTTGTATTGACGGTCCAGGTAGTAATTTCGCAGGGTCAAGGTGCCGTGACTGTCTTCGATAAAACCAGCGGCGCGAAGCTGGGTGGGCAGGACGCTCAAGCCGAGCAGCGCCAGGACCAACCCTCGGTTGATACCGGGCACACAGGTGGCTGACGCCGTCGCAACGTCGTGCGTGGGGAGATTTGGCATGTTCGATTTCCATTTTTTATTGTTGTTTGTGCTGCCGGGGGAGCGCATTGCAGCCGGCTTCGCGAACAGAGAATGGAAACAGCCGATGACAGCTGTCAACGGCAAATGACCGATAATCGAACATTAATATTATTATCTATTTTCAAGTGAGCCGCTTCATCTTGATCTTAGTAATTGATTTATAAGCCTTATCGGCTGATTTTTCGGATTTTCATGAGGCAGTTCATTTTTTAGTTATCTTTGTTATCTTATTCATCGGCAGTCATCTTCCGCGCCCCCGTGCGATGGACGACACGATTGCACAACAAAAACAACAATGAGGTTTCACCCATGGACAGCCCATCGCGTCGTTCGACGCTGACAATCGCTTTGTGCTTTATCGTTGCGCTGATCGAGGGTTTCGATCTGCAGGCCGCCGGCACCGCTGCCGCCGGGCTGCGCCAGAGTTTTGCCCTGGACCCGAAGATGATGGGTTGGGTGTTCAGCGCCGGGATCATCGGCCTGCTGCCCGGAGCATTTTTTGGCGGCTGGATCGCCGATCGCATCGGCCGCAAGAAAATCCTCGTCAGTGCCGTGCTGCTGTTTGGCGTGTTTTCCCTTTGCACAGCCTACGTCGAGAGCTACTCCAGCCTGTTGCTGGTGCGCTTCATGACCGGCCTGGGCCTGGGCGCCGCCCTGCCCAACCTGATCGCCCTGTGCGCCGAAGCCGTCAGCGAACGCAACCGCGGCACCGCCATCAGCGTCATGTATTGCGGAGTTCCCCTGGGCGGTGCACTCGCGGCGGTGGTGGCGATGTTTTCCAGTGAACACTGGCAGACCACCTTCATCATCGGCGGTCTGGCCCCCTTGTTGGTCGTACCGCTGATGGCCCTGCTGCTGCCCGAATCCAGCGCCTTCCGCCAGCAACATTCAGCCACTGGCAACCTGCGCCCCTCCAGCGCACAGGCACTGTTCGGCGAAGGTCGCACACGCAACACACTGGCCTTGTGGCTGAGCTACTTCTTCACCCTGACCGTGATGTACATGCTGCTCAACTGGCTGCCTTCGTTACTGCTGGAACAGGGCTTCAGCAAACCCCAGGCGGGCATGGTGCAAATGCTGTTCAACATCGGCGGCGCCCTCGGCTCGCTGCTCGGCGGCCTGCTCCTGGACCGTTGCAACGGCGTCAAGGTAGTGCTGTTCGTGTATGCCGGGTTGCTGACGGCGCTGGCCGGGGTCGGCCTCGCGGTGGGTATCGTACCGATGGCGATCGCCGGGTTTGCCGCCGGGTTGTTCGTCATGGCTGCGCAACTGGTGCTCTACGCCCTGGCGCCACCGTCCTACCCAACCGCAGTGCGCGCCACCGGTGTCGGCGCCGCCGTGGCCATCGGCCGCCTGGGCTCGGTGGCAGGCCCCTTGGCCGCCGGGCAGATCCTCGCAGCCGGTGCAGGCACCACTGGCGTGCTGCTGGCGACCTCACCAGGGTTGGTGATTGCTGCCCTGTCGATCCTGACCGTGATTGCGCGCACCGGATCGAGCGCGCAAGGGCAGCTGAAGACCGCCAACTAAGCGGTTGAGGGATTTGAAGCGAGGGTTCTGCTCAGAGCCCTCGATCTTCATCAGCCTTTGGGTGATGGAGGTCGTCCTGGTCCTCTTGATCAATAGAATCAAGATAGTCGAGGTCATCCTGCTCCTCGTCGTCATCGTCAAGAATGCCTTGGGCGTCTTCTTCCACCCAAGGTTCTTCATCGTGGAATTCATGATCGAGCAGATGGTCGTGCTCGGGCTCAGGAATATCGATCTCGTCACTCATTTACATTTCCTGCGTTGGCTAAACTGTAAAGGGCACCTGTATAGGCGTGCCCTGCTCCTCAGTCAATATTCAGACGCACTAGGCCGTCGCTTGATATCCTGTTTCCACTATTTTTCCCACTGAGATGAGCGCCGACAATGCCGGATCGTCGGCATTGTCGCTCGAGCACTTGAGCACTTTTAACAATGCCAAAGAATCGGCAGACAGACTCACCCGCAGCAACCGCTGCAGACATTGAAAGGTCTATCCAGGCCCTGAACAAGATGGCGGAAAGACTGTGGGGAGATGGCCGGGAAGCTGAGGCGAAAGCCCTTCTTGATGCCTTGGATGCATTGAACCGGGCGCTTGACCGGATCAGGATTGGCGAGAGTCGCCGAGTTCTCCATTGAGAATCTGCGTTTACCTTGCGTCGTCGAAAATCTGGCCTGCACCTGATATGCGCACTCCCGTCACGGCAACGTCATATTTGCCCGGCACAATGCAGTCAGCCAAAGGGAATTGGCTACGTGATTGAGAAGCCCGACCAAGTGTCGGGCTTTTTCATTTGCAGTCAGCGCCGCCCATCTACAACGGGCCATAAATCAGGCGACCCTTAACGACTCGACACTTACTCGCCCATCAGCCATGAGCTGAAGATACTCTCGCCATTTTTGGAAGGCTTGCTGCTGCCTGGTGGAAGCCGCCAGCCACTCTGTGCCACCGATTAGTTCGACCGGGATGGCCATCATCTGCCCGATTGCAAGATCAAGTTCATTTGCGAGCTCACGCCCATTCGGCAAATCGAGGATTAGTGGTCGCATAAGAACCTGTCTTTTTTTTGGGCTACTTCATCGACTTGGCAATTTGTTGATCGTGCGCGAGCGCCGACGAACGGTCCCCCCACTTGGGGCGCCTGATTGGAGACAACGCCAATTACTGCCTGGATTACATCACCAATCCAACGATCCACGCGCAGATCATGCGAGCGAGGGCATGACCAAAAACTACCAGCGCGACCACGAGGAGGCCATCTGGGGGCCGAGGCAAATCGGGACCTGAATGTCAGCGAAATCACCGGCGAGTTTTGCGCGGGTTTCGCGCAGGCACAAAAAAGCCGACCTAGATGATCGGCTTAAGTGTCTGATTTTACTCAGGAAATATGGTCGGGACGGAGTGATTCGAACACTCGACCCCTAGCACCCCATGCTAGTGCGCTACCGGACTGCGCTACGCCCCGACTAGGCGTGTATCTTGTTCCTCACCTCGAGGAACGCTCAAGAATATATCGCAAGCTTTTGAAAACTGGAAGTATTTAAAAGCAGAAATTTATTTCTTGAGGACAACCAGGACATCTTCGAGCTCGGCAATCATCTGCCGGATCATCTGTTTGTACTGGGTGGTGTCGTCTTTGGCTTCATCGCCGGACAGGCGCAGGCGTGCGCCGCCAATGGTGAAACCCTGATCGTACAGCAGCGCGCGGATCTGCCGGATCATCAGCACGTCCTGGCGCTGATAATACCGGCGGTTTCCGCGGCGTTTGACGGGGTTGAGTTGAGGAAACTCCTGCTCCCAGTAGCGCAGCACGTGTGGTTTTACCGCACACAGCTCGCTGACTTCACCAATGGTGAAGTAGCGTTTGCCTGGGATGACGGGAAGCTCGTCGTTATGACTTGGTTCCAGCATAAGCCTCAACTCGGGCCTTCAACTTCTGCCCTGGACGAAAGGTGACCACACGGCGAGCCGTGATCGGGATTTCTTCCCCCGTTTTCGGGTTGCGGCCAGGCCGCTGGCGTTTGTCCCGAAGGTCGAAATTGCCGAAACCGGACAATTTGACCTGCTCGTTGTCTTCGAGAGCGTGCCTGATTTCCTCGAAAAACAGTTCGACCAATTCCTTGGCTTCCCGCTTGTTCAGGCCCAGCTCTTCATACAGACGTTCCGCCATCTCAGCTTTCGTCAAAGCCCCCATACGTCACTTCCTTAACGTGGCGTCCAACCTTTGTTCGAGCGAGGTGAGGATATTTTGCGTCGTGGAATTCACCTCATCGTCATTAAGAGTGCGCGATGGATGCTGCCAGGTCAAGCCAACTGCAAGGCTTTTTCTATCAGGATCAATGCCTTTACCCTGATACACGTCAAATAGCCTGAGGTCTGTCAGCCATTCGCCTGCATTTTCACGGATTACGTCCAGTACTGCCGCGGCCGCAACATCTTTGTGAGCAATCAATGCAAGGTCACGACGCACTTCAGGAAAGCGCGACAACTCGTGGAATTTAGGCATTTTACCCGAGGCCACTTCCGCCAGGACCAGCTCGAAAACGAAGACTGGACGGTCCAGACCCAGGGTTTTCGACAGTTCCGGGTGGATGGCGCCGACGAAACCGACCAGACGACCTTCTCGCTCGATGCGCGCGGTTTGACCCGGGTGCAACGCAGGGTGTTTGCCCGGCACGAAAGTGAAGGCATCCAGCGCACCGGCAAAGCCCAGCACCGCTTCCACGTCAGCCTTGACGTCGAAGAAGTCGACGGTATCGCGACCCTGTGCCCAGCCTTCCGGCAGGCGGCTGCCGCAGACGACACCGGCCAGCATCGGCTCTTGCTTCAGGCCTTCCAATTGGCCGACGAAACGCAGGCCGCTTTCGAACAGGCGAACGCGATCCTGCTGACGGTTCAGGTTGTGCTGAAGCGCCTTGACCAGGCCTGGCCACAGGGACGAGCGCATGGCGGCCATGTCGTTCGAGATCGGGTTGGCCAGCAGCAACGGCTCGACACCTGGATTGAACAGTTCGAACTGTTTTGGATCGATGAAGCTGTAGGTGATCGCTTCCTGGTAACCACGGGCGACCAGCAGTCGACGCAGTTCAGGCAGGTCGCTACGGGCCTCAGCCTTGGCTTGCGGCGCCAGGCGCGCTTGCGGGTAACGAACCGGCAGGCGGTTGTAGCCGTATAGGCGGGCCAGCTCTTCGATCAGGTCGACTTCCAGGCTGATGTCGAAGCGATGGCTTGGCACTTCTACGCGCCACTGCCCTGCCCCATCGGCAGAAACGGTCAGGCCCAAGCCGTTGAGCAGGCGCTCGACTTCGGCCGAATCCATTTCCATGCCCAGCATCTGGGTGATGCGCTGGGCACGCAGGGTGACCGGGGCAATCTTCGGCAGGTGTTGTTCGCTGACGGTCTCGATGATCGGGCCGGCTTCGCCACCGGTGATTTCCAGCAGCAGGCCAGTGGCGCGCTCCATGGCTTCACGGGCCAGTTGCCAGTCCACGCCACGCTCGTAGCGGTGCGAGGCATCGGTGTGCAGGCCATAGGAACGGGCCTTGCCAGCGACGGCGATCTGATCGAAGAACGCGCTTTCGAGGAAGATGTCGCGGGTGGTCGCGGTGTTCACACCGCTGTGCTCGCCACCCATGACGCCGGCGATGGCCAGGGCGCGGGTGTGGTCGGCGATCACCAGCGTATCGCTACGCAGGCTGACTTCCTGACCGTCGAGCAGTACCAGCTTCTCGCCTTCTTCCGCCATGCGCACGCGGATGCCGCCATTGATTTCGGCAAGATCGAAGGCGTGCAGCGGTTGACCCAGCTCCAGCATTACATAGTTGGTGATGTCGACGGCAGCGTCGATGCTGCGCACGTCGCCACGACGCAGGCGTTCAACCATCCACAGCGGCGTTGGCTTGGTCAGGTCGACGTTGCGAATCACTCGGCCCAGGTAACGCGGGCAGGCAGCCGGCGCCAGGACTTCGATCGAACGCACTTCGTCGTGCACGGCAGGCACGGCAGGTACCACCGGACGGGTGACTTCAGCGGCATACAGCGCACCGACTTCGCGGGCCAGACCGGCCAGGGACAGGCAGTCGCCACGGTTCGGGGTCAGGTCGACCTCGATGCTGGCATCGTCCAGTTTCAGGTATTCACGAATGTCCTGACCAACCGGCGCATCGGCCGGCAATTCCATCAGGCCGTCGTTGCCTTCGCCCACTTGCAGCTCGGCTTGCGAGCACAGCATGCCGTTGGACTCGACGCCCCGCAGCTTGGCTTTCTTGATCTTGAAGTCGCCCGGCAGTTCGGCACCGATGGTGGCGAACGGGATCTTCAGGCCCGGGCGCACGTTTGGCGCGCCGCACACCACCTGGAAAGTTTCCGAGCCGTTGCTGACCTGGCAAACGCGCAGTTTGTCGGCGTCCGGGTGCTGTTCGGTGCTCAGCACCTCGCCCACGATGACGCCACTGAATTCACCGGCGGCCTGCGTAACGCTATCGACCTCAAGACCGGCCATCGACAGACGGGCAACCAGCTCGTCGCGACTTACCTGCGGGCTTACCCAGCCACGCAGCCATTGTTCACTGAATTTCATCCTGCTCTCCTAAGAATTCGTTACGACTAGCGAAATTGCGCGAGGAACCGCAAGTCGTTGTCGAAGAACAGACGCAAGTCGTTCACGCCGTAACGCAGCATGGCCAGGCGCTCGACGCCCATGCCGAAGGCGAAGCCCGAAAACTCTTCCGGGTCGATCCCGGACATGCGCAGCACGTTCGGGTGAACCATGCCGCAGCCCATCACTTCCAGCCAGCCGGTCTGCTTGCAGACGCGGCAGCCTTTACCGCTGCACATCACGCATTCCATGTCGACTTCGGCCGATGGCTCGGTGAACGGGAAGTAGGAAGGACGGAAACGCACGGCCAGTTCTTTTTCGAAGAACACCCGCAGGAATTCTTCGATGGTGCCTTTGAGATCGGCGAAATTGATGTCGCGATCGACCAGCAGGCCTTCGACCTGGTGGAACATCGGCGAGTGGGTGATATCCGAGTCGCTTCGGTACACACGGCCTGGGCAGACGATGCGGATCGGCGGCTGTTTCGACTCCATGGTGCGGACCTGTACCGGCGAGGTATGGGTGCGCAGCAACATGTTGGCGTTGAAATAGAAGGTGTCATGCATCGACCGGGCCGGGTGATGGCCTGGGATGTTGAGTGCCTCGAAGTTGTGGTAGTCGTCTTCGACCTCAGGGCCTTCGGCAATGCCGTAGCCGATATGGGTGAAGAACTGTTCGATACGTTCCAGAGTGCGCGTAACCGGATGCAGGCCACCCGAGGTCTGGCCGCGGCCAGGCAGGGTCACGTCAATGGACTCGGCAGACAGTTTGGCGGCCAGGTCGGCCTCTTCAAACAGTGCCTTGCGGGCATTGAGAACCTCTGTGACACGCTCCTTGGCAACGTTGATCAGGGCGCCGACTTGCGGACGCTCTTCTGCCGGCAAATTCCCCAGGGTCTTCATCACCTGAGTCAACTCGCCCTTCTTGCCAAGGTAGTGAACCCGGATTTGCTCCAGGGCATTGATATCTTCAGCGCTTTGCACAGCCTCTAGTGCTTGAGAGACGAGCGCATCCAGGTTTTCCATGTACAGACTCCAGATACAAAATAGGGGAAGAGCTTGAAGGCTCTTCCCCTATTTATGACGTTTAACACCTGGCCCCACGGAGGTGAGGCCGGGTGACTGTCGGGGGTACTTAAGCCAAGGTGGCTTTAGCTTTCTCGACAATCGCAGCAAACGCCGCTTTTTCGTTCACTGCCAGATCAGCCAGAACCTTACGGTCGATCTCGATGGACGCTTTTTTCAGGCCGGCGATGAAACGGCTGTAGGACAGACCGTTGATACGAGCACCAGCGTTGATACGAGCGATCCACAGAGCGCGGAACTGACGTTTTTTCTGACGACGGTCACGGTAGGCGTATTGGCCTGCCTTGATTACCGCTTGCTTGGCAACACGGAATACGCGGGAGCGTGCGCCGTAGTAGCCTTTAGCAAGTTTCAGAATTTTTTTGTGACGCTTACGGGCAATGACGCCACGCTTTACACGAGCCATGAGTTACTTCCTCTATTCTTGACTAAAATTAACGAAGGCGCAGCATGCGCTCGACTTTTGCCACGTCAGACGGATGCAGCAAGCTGCTACCGCGCAGTTGACGCTTACGCTTGGTCGACATTTTGGTCAGGATGTGGCTCTTGAAAGCGTGCTTGTGCTTGATACCGTTAGCAGTTTTCAGAAACCGCTTAGCAGCACCACTTTTGGTCTTCATTTTTGGCATGTTCGGATACTCCGCATTCAGTTGATAAACATAATCAGAAGGCCTGCCGTGCCCTGTTGATTACTTCTTCTTTTTCGGGGCGATGACCATGATCAGCTGGCGTCCTTCCATCTTAGGATGCTGTTCGACCGAACCGTACTCGAGCAAGTCACCTTCAACTCGCTTGAGGAGTTCCATCCCCAGCTCCTGGTGGGCCATCTCACGGCCGCGGAATCGCAAGGATACCTTGGCCCTGTCCCCGTCACTCAGGAAACGTACCAGGTTGCGCAGTTTTACCTGGTAATCCCCTTCCTCCGTCCCTGGACGAAACTTGATTTCTTTAACCTGGATCTGCTTCTGGTTTTTCTTGGCCGCAGCAATCTGCTTCTTCTTCTCGAAGATCGATTTGCCGTAGTCCATCAGTTTGCAAACAGGTGGTACTGCATCGGCGGAAATCTCCACCAGATCCAGTTTGGCCTCTTCAGCCTTAAGAAGCGCGTCTTCAATTGACACAATCCCGAGCTGTTCACCTTCAGCCCCAATTAACCGAACCTCGCGTGCCGAGATATTCTCGTTGATCGGGGCTTTCGGTGCAGTTCGTTTATCTTGTCTCATTTCACGCTTAATAATAATTACTCCGAATCTTGGCGACCACGCCGGGAAACCGCTTGCGCGAGGAACTCAGCGAACTGGGCGACGGGCATCGAGCCCAGGTCAGCACCTTCACGAGTACGCACAGCGACAGTCTGCATCTCGACTTCCCGATCTCCGATAACCAAGAGATAAGGAACCTTGAGCAAAGTATGCTCGCGGATTTTAAAGCCGATTTTTTCATTTCTCAAGTCAGACTTGGCACGAAACCCGCTTTCGTTGAGAGTTTTTTCCACTTCGGCGGCAAAATCTGCCTGCTTGTCAGTGATATTCATGATCACTGCCTGGGTCGGAGCCAGCCACGCAGGGAATGCACCCTCGTAGTGCTCGATCAGGATTCCGACGAAACGTTCGAAGGAGCCCAGGATCGCCCGATGCAACATCACCGGATGCTTGCGGCTGTTGTCTTCGGAGACGAATTCGGCACCCAGACGGACAGGCAGGTTAAAATCGAGCTGCAGGGTACCACATTGCCAGACACGGCCAAGGCAATCTTTTAGCGAGAACTCGATCTTCGGACCGTAGAACGCACCTTCACCCGGCTGCAGATCGTACGGCAAGCCAGCACTATCAAGGGCTGCAGCCAATGCAGCTTCAGCGCGATCCCACAGCTCGTCGGAACCGACGCGCTTTTCCGGACGAGTGGACAGCTTCATCTCGACGTCTTTAAAGCCGAAATCGGCGTAGACGTCCATGGTCAGCTTGATGAATGCCGCGGATTCGGCCTGCATCTGCTCTTCGGTGCAGAAGATGTGGGCGTCGTCCTGAGTGAACGCACGTACGCGCATGATGCCGTGCAGCGCACCCGATGGCTCGTTACGGTGGCAGGCACCGAATTCGGCCAGGCGCATCGGCAACTCGCGGTAGCTTTTCAGGCCCTGGTTGAACACCTGCACGTGGCAAGGGCAGTTCATTGGCTTGATCGCGTAGTCGCGGTTTTCCGACTGGGTGGTGAACATGTTGTCGGCGTAGTTGGCCCAGTGCCCGGATTTCTCCCACAGGCTGCGGTCAACGACCTGTGGAGTCTTGATCTCCAGGTAACCGTTGTCGCGCTGCACCTTGCGCATGTACTGCTCGAGCACCTGGTACAGGGTCCAGCCGTTCGGGTGCCAGAACACCATGCCCGGCGACTCTTCCTGGGTGTGGAACAGGCCCAGACGCTTGCCGATCTTGCGGTGGTCGCGCTTCTCGGCTTCTTCGATGCGCTGGATGTAGGCCGCCAGCTGCTTCTTGTCAGCCCATGCGGTGCCGTAGACGCGCTGCAATTGCTCGTTCTTGGCATCGCCACGCCAGTAGGCGCCGGACAATTTAGTCAGCTTGAAGGATTTCAGGAAGCGGGTGTTCGGCACGTGCGGACCGCGGCACATGTCGACGTATTCTTCGTGATAGTACAGGCCCATGGCCTGCTCGTTCGGCATGTCCTCGACCAGGCGCAGCTTGTAGTCTTCGCCGCGGGCCTTGAACACTTCGATCACTTCGGCGCGCGGAGTGACTTTCTTGATCACGTCGTAATCTTTTTCGATCAGCTGCTGCATGCGCTGTTCGATGGCGGCCAGGTCGTCCGGGGTGAATGGACGCTCGAAGGCGATGTCGTAATAGAAGCCTTCGTCAATGACCGGACCGATGACCATCTTGGCCGTCGGGTACAGTTGCTTCACTGCGTGACCGACCAGGTGGGCGCAAGAGTGGCGAATGATCTCCAGCCCCTCTTCATCCTTTGGCGTGATGATTTGCAGCGTGGCGTCGCTGCTGATGGTGTCGCTGGCGTCGACCAGCTTGCCGTCGACCTTGCCCGCTACGGTGGCCTTGGCCAGGCCGGCACCGATGGATGCGGCGACCTCGGCTACGGAAACCGGGTGATCGAATGAACGTTGACTGCCGTCGGGAAGAGTAATAGTTGGCATGGCGCCTCCTCTCCTAGTGGTGACCCCTACCAAAGGTCACGTGGGTTGGGATGAGCCAGTACAAGATCCGATCCAGGCCATTCAATGACGAACGCCTGCCTTACAGCGGCAGGAGCCTTGCGGCCAACCGGGAAATCGAACCAGAGTGACTGGGATTCAAATCAGGGTTATTCGGGCATCTGCCGCGGCCGGGACTGAAGGTCGACCGGCGCCTGCGAACACCCGAGCCAGGCATGCTAGCACAGATGAACGGTCGTGGCGGTGAAGAGGTTTTCTGGCGGGGCAAATCCGCTGTTTTATGCCAGAGTGCTGAACTTGAACCGCGCTTTACCCCTCAGATAACAAGACATTGACCCACAAGGAGCATCCCAGCATGCGTCTGAATCGTTTGTTCGCAGTCATCGCCCCTGTCGTTCTCCTGCTGCCCCTGGCCGCCCATGCGGACTGGCCCAAGGGCGAGCGGCAGAAATACATGGCGCAGTGCGTGCCTGCGGCCGCGGAGAAGATTGGCACGCCGGCCGCGAAATCTCACTGCGCCTGTGGCGCCGACGCTATCAAGTCGTACCCGGCCAGCGATATTCAGGCTTTGATGAACAACACCGCAAGTGATGATCTGAAGAAAGCGGCCCTGGACAAAATTGCTAAATGCAAGGCCACCAGCAAAGAGGCGAAATGACCCCTTCCCAGCGCTTTCGAACCTTGATTTGCCGGTAAAAAGCCGCCCAATCAGCCCCTTTCCTACAATTTATTCAGGTTTTACAGCTTTTTTTATTGCCTTCACTTTCGGCTGAAAGCCTTATAAACCGGGGCTTTCAGCCCCACAAGCGAACAAAGAATGTGCGACTGTAGGGCAAACAACCGCTGTGGGGGGCTCCCAAAGCGAACATTTCGACTATGATACTCGGGTGTGCCCAGTTGGCCTGAGCAGCACAGTACTACTGAAAATATATGTTTCTTGGAGATACACCATGTCTAATCGCCAAACCGGCACCGTTAAATGGTTCAACGATGAAAAAGGCTTCGGCTTCATCACTCCTCAAGGTGGCGGTGACGACCTGTTCGTACACTTCAAAGCTATCGAAAGCGACGGTTTCAAAAGCCTGAAAGAAGGCCAGACTGTTTCCTTCGTGGCTGAGAAAGGCCAAAAGGGTATGCAAGCTGCTCAAGTTCGCCCAGAGTAATTTCCAGGCGCACTAAAAAAACCCCGTCCATGTGACGGGGTTTTTTATGGGCGACACATAAGCCTGATCGATCAGCCGCAGTTGACGCGGGTGACGACCCGATTGGCATCGGTGTTGAGGTTCAGGCGGTCGGAGCGGTATTCCAGCGTGATCATGTCGTTAGGCTGCAGGAACCGTGCGTTCTGCGCGCCGGCACGGGTACGTGCCTGCTCCAGCAGCTCAGGCGACGCCTGCTTGCCGATGGTGAATTCGGCCGCTTTGGCCTCGCAACGGCTATGACCTGACTCCGTGGTAGTGGCTGGGTCAGTCGGCTCGGTGGTGGCCGTGCTGCAACCGACCAGCATGGCAGCAGCCAGCACAGTACCCAATGACGCGAGCTTCCAAGGCATGACGCCTCCTTATTTCAATGATTTAGCTGAATTCTTGCGACCGCCAATGCGGCGTTTGGTTTCACGGGGGAGCCCAGGCATCCCCGTCCTTAAACATGGACAAACGACAAGTTTGCCTGAGCAGCGCCCTGCCCTTCACCTTTCAATCGTGACGGGATATGAACGGCTCTCAGTAGACGTCGATGTAGTCAAAAGCCGGTTTTGGCCAGTTCTGCTTCAACGCATTGTAGATCTGCATGACCCAGACTTCATCACTGGCCGCCACCCGCCCGACATAACCTGACCCCTTGGCCCAGGTCTCCAGGCGAAACAGCAAGCCGTCGATATCGGTGCCACCCACGACCCCCGATGAAATATAGGCGATGCCGCCCTTGGTCACGCGCAATTGCGTGTGCTCATCGTCGCTGGCTGCAGCCAACAACTGACGCACTGTTTCAAGGGTCAAGCCGCCGGGAGTGTTCAAATCGATCTGCACAGCGCGGTCCTTGAATAATTGTCAAAGACCAAGTGTCGCATAGCCCTGCGCTCATGCCTAAGTCGCAGTGCCAAAAGCGCCATAAAGTGATTAACTCGACACTCACAATTTTCCCTGACTCTCGAGCCCTACCATGACCACCGTGAGCATCGACGCCGATATCAAGATCAAATGGCCGGACGGCCATATTTCTTACAGCCCCGGCAGCCCGGAAGAGCTGGCCATCATCGGCATTGACCTGTTGGTCAAGGACCTGGGCACCGAAGCGGCGCGGTCTTTCATCGACCAGATTTTCGAAAAACACTCGAACAATCATGGTGCCGGGCAAACGCAGCGAGGGTGAGCCCCCCCAGGGTTCGAGCGCTACTTCAGACGCGCCAGGCGCTCGGTCAACAGATCGAAGAATCCCTGGGCATCACCGTTTTCAACCCAGAAAGCGTTCTTCGGCGCCTTGAGGCTGTCATACCAGTCGACGATGGTCTGGCCAAACGTCGGACCCTCGCGACTGTCGACCACCACATTGACCGAGCGGCCACTGAACAGCGCCGGCTTGAGCAGGTAGGCGATGACCGTGGCGTCATGCACCGGACCACCGGGAATGCCATAGCGCGCCATGTCACCGCCGATGCACTCTCGCAGGATATCGCCCACCAGCTTGCCGGCCTTGTTGTTCAACGCCGCAATCCGCTCCAGGCGCGCGTCATTGGTGAGGATCTTGTGGGTCACGTCCAGCGGCAGATAGACCAGATTCACGCCACTCTTGAGCACCACCTCGGCAGCGTGCGGATCGGCGAACAGGTTGAATTCCGCCACCGGCGTAATGTTACCGCCGTTGAAGTGCGCACCGCCCATGATCACCACTTCCTTGATGCCCCGAACGATCCCAGGCTCGCGCATCAGCGCCAGGGCAAGGTTGGTCTGTGGCCCCAGCATGGCGATGGTGATGCTCTGGGGCCTGGCGGCCAGCAGCGTGTCGATCAGGAAGTCGATCGCGCTGCCCTCCGCCAGGCCTTGCTTGGGCTCATGGACCGCGACGCCCGGCAAACCTTCTTCGCCGTGGACGTGCTCGGCATAGATCGGCGTGCGTTTCAGCGGTTTCGGCGCCCCGGCATACACCGGCACCGCTTCGCACCCGGCCCACTCAAGGGCAAGCCGGGCATTGCGCGAGGTTTTGTCCAGGCGCACGTTGCCGGCGACCGTGGTCAATGCGCGCACGTTCAATTCCTGCGGCGATGCCAGGGCAAACAGCAAGGCAATCACATCGTCGGCACCGGGATCGGTATCGATGATCAGGTCGATCGGTTGTGGTGCCTGGTTTGCGCTGATCGGGATCAAAACGTCACCCCGGCCACCAGCACGATGTTGCAGTAAGGCTGACATTCGCCGGTCCGCACGATCGCTCGCGCCTGACGACTGAGAACCTTGAACTGTTCATGGCTGAGCAATTCGCGCCGCCCTAGCGCACCGCCGGCCTCCAGCGCGTCCAGGGCCGCCAACGCCGGCGGCTGCCGGTCAAGAATCTCCTGCGCCAGCACATGGCTTTCGACCTGCATTTCGCTGAGCACGACTTTCAGGGTGCTGACAAAATCCGGAATGCCCTGGGTCAGGGCCAGGTCGATCAACTCGACACCGGGCGGTACCGGCAGGCCCGCATCGCCGATCACCACAGTGTCGCCATGCCCCAGGGAGGCGATCAGCCGCGACAGCGCGACATTGAGCAAAGGAGTCTTTTTCATGGTGTTTTAAACGCCTGCACATCGGCCAGGGTGGGGATCGAGGGTTGCGCGCCAGCCCGGGTGACCGACAACGCAGCGGCGACCTGCCCGAACCGTATCGCCTGGGCTTCGCTCTGGCCGGCCACCAACGCTGCGGCAAAGCCACCCACGAAGGTATCGCCGGCCGCCGTGGTATCGAGCGCCTTCACGCTCGGCGCCGGGAAATGCTCAAAGCCTTTGCCATCGGCAAACAGCGAGCCTTGGGCGCCGAGGGTGATGATGACCTTGCCGGCGCCCATCTCGATCAGGCGAGTGGCCGCAGTCTGCGCCGATTGCAGCGAGTCCACCGGCAAACCGCTGAGCGCCGCCGCTTCACTTTCGTTGGGGATCAGGTAGTCGATGGACGCATACCAATCCGCCGGCAACGGTCGGCTGGCCGGCGCGGGGTTGAGGATCACGGTCTTGCCCAGTTCACGGGCGCGCTTGAGCGCATGACCGACCGTGGCGTCCGGCATTTCCAGCTGGCAGATGATCACGTCCGCCTCCTGCAGCACCGCATCGAAACAGCCGAGCACCGCCGGCGTCAGTGCGCCGTTGGCCCCGGCGACGATCACGATGGCGTTCTGGCTGTTGTCGTCGACCACGATCAACGCCACGCCACTGGTGCCCTGCACGGGGCTGACGGCCCGACAATCGATGCCCTCGTCCAGCAACGCCTGGCGCAACACCTGGCCATAGGCATCGCTGCCCACGCAGCCCACCATCGACACCTGCGCGCCGAGGCGCGCGGCCGCCACAGCCTGGTTCGCGCCCTTGCCGCCACAGACGGTCGCAAACGACTGGCCGATCAGTGTTTCTCCACCACGGGGCAAGCGCGGCGCCCGGGTCACCAGGTCCATGTTCAAGCTGCCGACTACCACTACTTTTGCTGACATTACATTGCTACTCATCAAGACGGTTTCAGCGCTGCTTTGGATTCAGCGGTACTTTTTGTTTATCGGTACTGCTCAAACACCCCAGCCAACGGCGCGGTGGATTCGCGCATGACGATGCTGGGGGTGACGATCCGTTGCTCGGTCGAAAGGGTCGGCGTGGCGATCCGGCGCAGCAGCACCCCGGCCGCCATTTCGCCCAACTGCAGGATCGACTGCCCCACGGTGGTCAAGGCCGGATAGACATAACGGCTCATCTGGATGTCGTCGAAGCCGATCACCGACAGGTCCGTGGGCACGCGGATATTGCGCTCGGCGGCGGCACGCAGCACGCCAAAACCGATCATGTCGTTGGCGGCAAAAATCGCGCTGGGCGGATTATGTTCCAGCAGCGTCGCGGCGGCGCTGTAACCACCGGTGCTGGTGAAATCGCTTTCCAGCATGCGCTCGGGCGCAACGCTGAGGCCTGCCTCTGCAAGGGCCCGGCAAAATCCGGCCAGACGCATCTGCGCCACACTGGTGGTCGCCGGGCCGCTGATGGTGGCGATATCCCGATGCCCCAACTCCAGCAGGTGCCGGGTGGCTAGGTAGGCGCCGTACTCGTGGTCGATGCGCACCAGGTCCGCATCGACGCCTTCGAGCGCGCGGTCGACGATCACCATCGGCGTGCGCACGTTCGCCAGGCCCTGGGCCAGCCCGCTGTCACCCCCGGCCGAGGCGACGATCAGCCCGTCGATGCGTTTCTCCAGCAGTACCCGCAGGTAGCTGCGCTGCTTGTCCGGGTTGTCGTCGGAATTGCACAGGATCACGCAATAGCCATTGCGCTCACAATAATCCTCGATGCCCCGCGCCAGCTCGGCGAAGTAGGGGTTGAGGCTGTTGGGCACCAGCAGTCCGATGGTGGCCGTGGTCTTGGCCTTGAGTGACCGGGCCACGGCACTGGGTACGTAGTCGAGGGTCTTGATCGCGGCCTCGACCTTGACCCGCACTTCTTCACTGACCGGCCGGGTCTTGTTCACCACATGGGAAACCGTGGTGTAGGAAATCCCCGCCAGTGCCGCTACATCCTTGATCGTTGCCATGACTCAGGTCCGCCGGCTTGCGCGTTGACTGCGATAAGTATCCAGCACCACCGCCACCACGATCACCGCGCCAGTGATGATGCGTTTGGTCGGCTCGGTGGCACCGATCTGCGCCAGACCGGCCGCCAATACGGAAATGATCAGCACACCGAAAAAGGTGCTGATGACCGAGCCGCGCCCGCCCATCAGGCTGGTGCCGCCAATCACCACGGCAGCGATCACTTGCAGCTCCAGTCCGGAGCCGGCATTGGGGTCTGCCGCTTCCAGGCGCGAAATCTGGAACAGCGCGGCGATCCCGGCCAGCAGCCCCATCAGGCTGAACACCAGGATCTTGTAGGGTTTGGGGTTGATCCCCGCCAGGCGCACCGCTTCCTCGTTGGTGCCGATGCCGATCAGGTAGCGGCCGAACACGGTACGGGTCAACACGGCCTGGGCGATGAAAATGATCAGCAAGGCAATGATGAACGACGGCGAGATCCCGAAGGCGATCGGATTGGACAGCCAGGCAAAGGCATCGCCGATGTAGGCCGTGCGCGACCCGGTCATCTGGTACGCCAGGCCGCGGGCCATTTCCAGCACGCCCAGGGACACGATGAACGACGGAATCCGCCAGGCCACGGTGATCGAACCGGTGACGGTCCCCGCCAGCGCGGCAGCCGCCATGCCGAGCAATGCCGCAGGCAGCACGCTCCAGCCCCAACCGAGAATCGCCACGCTGACCGTCGAGGCGGCGAGCGCCAGCACCGAACCCACCGACAGATCGATGCCGCCGATGATCAGCACGAAGGTCATGCCGACCGCCAGCACCATCAAGTCCGGAATCTGGTTGGCCAGGGTGCTGAAGGTGCTGTAGGAGAGGAAATGGCTGCTCAGGAGCGAGAACAGCACGACCATGGCCAGCAAGGCACCGGCCAGCCCCAGGTAAGTGCCCAGCCCATAGAAATTGCCGCTGCGCTGGCCGGCCGAAGATGCGCTTTTCATTGAAGATCCTTTGGCGCTGCTTCGAAGAGCTGCGCATCACGTTTCTGGTAGCCGGCGAACGCGGCGGCAAGCAAATCATCCTGGGTCCAGCTGTCCCGCTCGAAGGTGTCGATCAGGCGCCCCGCCGAGAGCACGCCGATGCGGTCGCAGATCAACATCAATTCGCGCAGGTCACTGGACACCACCACCAACGCCTTGCCCTGGCGAGTCAGCTCGCCGAGCAGCGCGTAGATGTCGAACTTGGCGCCGACATCGATGCCCCGGGTCGGCTCGTCGAACAGCAGCACCGAGCAATCGCGCTCCAGCCAGCGACCGATCACCACTTTCTGCTGGTTGCCACCGGACAGCTCGGACACCAACTGCGCCGGCCCGGAACTGCGGATGCGCATGGCATCGATCTGACGCTGGGCCAACGCCGCCTCATCGCCCGGATTGACCAATCCACCGCTGGAAATACCGGGCATGTTCCCCAGGGCAATGTTCGCGCCGATCGATTGCGTCAGCAGCAGGCCCTCGCCCTTGCGGTCTTCGGTGATCAGGGCGATGCCATGCCCGACCGCGTCCACCGGAGAACGGATATTCACCACCTGCGCGGGAGAACCCAGCGACACCGTGCCGCTGTCCGCGGCGTCGGCGCCGAAGATCAACCGCAGCAACTCGGTGCGCCCTGCCCCGATCAATCCGGAAATACCAAAGATCTCGCCGGCCCGCACTTCGAAGGACACGTCACGCACCTTGTCGGCGCGGGTCAGCCCCTTGACCGTCAACGCCGCCGCGCCGATGTCCCGAGGCCCCATGTCGAGGTGTTCGCCCAGCTCGCGCCCGACCATCAGCGTGACCAGTTGCTCACTGTTGTAGTTGGCCATCGGCTCGACACACACCAGGTTGCCGTCGCGCAGTACCGCAATGCGCTGGGCCACCCGAGCCAGTTCTTCGAGGCGGTGGGAAATATAGATGATCGACACGCCACGGGCCTGCAGGCGCGTGATCTGCTCGAAGAGCATTTCGACTTCACGGGCGGTCAGCATCGCGGTCGGCTCATCGAGGATCAGCACATGGCAATCGCCGATCAGGTTGCGCGCGATCTCGACCATCTGCTGGTGGCCGATGCCCAACTCACTCACCAGCGTGTCCGGGTCGATCGCGTCGAGCCCGACCTGAGCCATGGCCTCGAGCGCCGCCTGGCGCAGTTGCTTGCGGTTGATCCAGCCAGCGGTGCTGGGCAGCTTGTGCAGAAACAGATTTTCCGCCACCGACAGGGTCGGCAACAGATTGAGCTCCTGCATCACCATGCGGATGCCCAGGTCTTCGGCCTGGGTGCGGCTGCCCGGGCGGTAATCCTGACCCTGAAACTGCATCTGCCCGGTGGTCGGTGTGACCAGCCCGCCGATGATCTTCGACAGCGTGCTTTTGCCAGCGCCATTCTCGCCGGTCAGGGCCAGCACCTCGCCGCGCATGAGCGTGAGGTCGATGCCGGCCAGGACCGGCTGGGCGTAAGTCTTGCCAATGCCACTGACCGAGAGGACAGCGTGCGGGGCGCTAACGGACATAAAACTCTCCAGGCGCTCGCCGGGACGGGCGAGCGTCATTGTGCCGGCGGAAAATTACTGGGTAACCAGCTCTACCGGAGTTTCGATCACGCCGTTGGTGCCGCTGTCGACCTTCTCGCCCTTGATGATCTTCAACGCGGTCTCGATGCCGAATACCGCCTGTTTGGCAGCAAATTGATCGGCGGTGGCCAGGACGCGGCCATCCTTGAGCATCGGCTTGATGGCATTGATGTTGTCGTAACCGACCACCTGGACCTGGCCTGCCTTGCCCGCGGCGCGCACGGCTGACACCACGCCTACGGCCATGCTGTCGTTGCCGGCCAGCAGGGCCTTGATGTTCGGGTACTCGCTGAGCATGGAGGCGGCAACCTGGTTGCCCTTGTTGATTTCCCAGTCGCCCGATTGCACGGACACGACCTTGATCTGCGCAGCCTCCATCGCATCCTTGAAGCCTGCGGTGCGGGCCTGGGCATTGGTGGTGGTGGACACCCCTTCGATGATGCCGACTTCATCACCGGCCTTGAGCTTCTTGGCCAGGTATTCACCCACCAGGCGCGCGCCCTTGCGGTTGTCCGGGCCTACGAACGGCACGCTGATGTTCTTGCTCTTGACCACGGCCGGGTCGAGCTGATTGTCGATGTTGATCACGGTGATGCCAGCGTCGACGGCTTTCTTGATCACGGGCACCATGGCCTTGGAATCAGCCGGTGCGATCACCAGCGCATCGACCTTGGACACGATCATTTGCTCGACGATGCGGATCTGGTTGGCGGTGTCGGTTTCATCCTTGATGCCGTTGGAGATGAGCTCGAACTCGCCGGAGTGGTCTTTCTGGTAGGCCTTGGCGCCGTCTTCCATGGTCAGGAAGAATTCGTTGGCCAGGGACTTCATCACCAGCGCGACTTTAGGCTTTTCAGGCGTCTGGGCGAACACCGAAGAAACAGGCAGCGTGGCGGTGGCGCCAGCCAGTATGGCGACAGCAAGAAGACGTCCTGCGAATGGCAGCTTCATGGATTCACTCCGATCTTATGATTATTGTGAGCAACGTCGAGGCGGCATCTGGAGGTGTCGCAAACGTTTGCGAAGCCTGACTATGCGAACGTTGCCGGACTTTGTCAACCTACCCCGTTCGCAGGCTACGCGCACAATCAAGCGCCAGGTTGGTCAAGCCGTAGTGCTGACAATACTGCCAGAATCGGTCAAGGCTTTCGCCAGGCTGGCGGCCACCTGCATCAACGCCGCCGACGTATCTGCAACCTGCGCCTGAAGCGACATCACGGCCGTGGCCTTGGCCTCTTCAGACTGAAAAGACGCGGCCTGGGTAGCCGCCAATTGTTGCTGTTGCTCGCGCAGTTGCTCCTGCAGTTCCTGCAGGCGCTTGAGCAACATTTGCACCGCGACGCTTTGCTGGCTGCCAGCGCCTTCGGCTTTTTCACCCGCCTGCGCGCCCTGCCCAAGGCTCACAGGCTTTTCTTCTTTCACTGGCACACCCGGCTGTTGCGCCGAGGTCGCGTCGCTCAAGGTGTCGACGGATTTCCCGCCGATATTGATCACCGCTGAATGGGGCAAACCGATCGTCAATGACATGTGAACTCCCTGGGCATGATTCTTCATTGAAGCATCGACCTGCCGGCGGGTTTCTTTAACGCCGATGTTTAAATTGGGTCCGTAATCCTTTCGGAATGCCGAATGAAAAACCCACGGATAATCGGAAAACCGGACAGAACCGGGCGATCACCATTCAACCATCCGTTTAAAACGATAAACAAATCAGTGTGTTACGAGTTATTTATGATTCCAGTTGTAACTGGTACGCGTCGTGCTTTTCTCCAGCACCCCAAAAGGTCCAGATCCCTTTGGGGCGCATCTAGATGAACCTGCATCGGCACCGTCACTACTAGAGAGAAAAATAATGACATCTGCTTTGAAAAACCTTCTCCCGGGCACCTTGGCCCTCCTGCTGCTCCTGCCCGCCGCCCTTCAGGCGAAAGAAGCCGAAACCCAACAGAAGCTGGCCAACGTCGTGGTCCTGGCCACCGGCGGCACCATCGCCGGTGCGGGCGCCAGCGCCGCCAACAGCGCCACCTACCAGGCGGCGAAAGTCGGCATCGAACAATTGATCGCCGCGGTTCCACAGCTTGGCCAACTGGCCAACGTTCGCGGCGAACAGGTCATGCAGATCGCCTCCGAAAGCATCACCAACGACAACCTGCTGCAGCTGGGCCGTCGCGTCGCCGAACTGGCGGACAGCAAGGACGTCGATGGCATCGTGATCACCCACGGCACCGACACCCTGGAAGAAACCGCCTATTTCCTCAACCTGGTGGAAAAAACCGACAAGCCGATCATTGTCGTGGGCTCCATGCGCCCGGGTACCGCAATGTCCGCCGACGGCATGTTGAACCTGTACAACGCCGTCGCCGTGGCCAGCAGCAAGGACGCGCGTGGCAAAGGCGTGCTGGTGACCATGAACGATGAAATCCAGTCGGGTCGCGATGTCAGCAAGATGATCAACATCAAGACCGAGGCGTTCAAAAGCGCCTGGGGCCCGCTCGGGATGGTGGTCGAAGGTAAATCCTACTGGTTCCGTCTCCCGGCCAAGCGCCACACCATGGACTCGGAATTCGATATCAAGACCATTGAAAGCCTGCCTGACGTCGAAATTGCCTACTCCTACGGCAACGTCAGCGACACCGCCTACAAGGCCCTGGCCCAGTCGGGCGCCAAGGCCATCATCCATGCCGGTACCGGCAATGGTTCGGTGTCTTCCCGGGTCGTTCCCACCTTGCAAGCCCTGCGCAAGGACGGGGTGCAGATCATCCGCTCTTCCCACGTCAATGCCGGCGGTTTCGTCCTGCGTAACGCCGAACAGCCTGACGACAAGTATGACTGGGTGGTGGCGCATGACCTGAACCCGCAGAAAGCCCGCATCCTGGCGATGGTCGCGCTGACCAAGACCAATGACAGCAAAGAGCTGCAACGGATGTTCTGGGAATATTGATTCGCCCTCGCCCGACCGACTCCGGTCGGGCACCTCTTTGGCCACTCGCCTCGCAGCACTTGCCTGACAAAAAACTCTCATCCCCCTACACCAATCGGCAAAAACCACTGTCAGAGGATTCTCTTGAATTTTAAGCGGTTGCGAAAATGCCTACAGTTAAATACTGTATGCACGTACAGCTTAATAAGGATAATCCTGTGGACAGCACCTCCGCCTCACCAGACACCTATGTACGCATGGGCCTGCGCGTTCAGAAAATCATCAATGGCCCTACTGCTCAGAAAGCCAGGGCCGCCCTGATCTTCCGCCTTCCAGACGAGCCCGTGGACGAGTGGGAACGCCTGCTCGAAGAAATCGACGAGAACGACAACGTCACTCTCGCCTATCGCGACGACGGTGGCGTGCAGATTTTCTGGGTAGTGCCGAAGGAAGACTGAGTCGATGAGTGTCCGTTTTTTTGCCTTGCTGTTCCTGGTGTTTGCCACGGGTGCCCAGGCCGATGCGCCACGCACCTTCAGCGAAGCCAAGAAAGTCGCCTGGAAGCTGTATGCGCCGCAATCCACCGAGTTCTATTGCGGCTGCAAATACACCGGCAACAAGGTGAACCTCGCAGCCTGCGGGTATGTGCCGCGCAAAAACGCCAAGCGCGCGGCGCGCATCGAGTGGGAGCACATCGTTCCGGCCTGGCAAATCGGCCATCAGCGTCAATGCTGGCAGGAAGGAGGGCGTAAGAACTGTACGCGGTACGATCCGACCTACCAGAAGGCCGAGGCCGATCTGCACAACCTGGTACCCAGCATCGGCGAGGTCAATGGTGACCGCAGCAACTTCAGTTTCGGCTGGCTGCCGGAGCAATCGGGGCAATACGGTTCGTGCCTGACCCAAGTCGATTTCAAGGCGAAAAAGGTCATGCCCCGCCCTTCCATCCGCGGCATGATCGCCCGGACCTATTTCTACATGAGCAAGCAATATGGTTTGCGCCTGTCGAAACAGGACCAGCAGCTGTACAAGGCCTGGGACAAGACCTACCCGGTGCAAGCCTGGGAACGCCAACGCAACCAGAGCGTCGCGTGCGTCATGGGGCGCGGCAACGAATTTGTCGGCCCGGTGGACATGAAAGCCTGCGGCTGAATACTCGCCGAACAAAACAAAGGCCCGGGGCTTCACACCCCGGGCCTTTGTCTTTCAGCCACCCACTTCAGCCTTTACTGAACCGTCGGGCGCTCCAGCACCAGCACTTCAATGTTCCGCTTTTTCGCCTTGATCAGCGCGGCGTTCACCTGCGCCTGCTTGGCCTCGGCTTCTTCCCTGGAGCTGTACGGCCCCATCAGAATCCGAGTCTTGCCGTTTTCCCTGATCACGTTGGACATGAAGCTGTGTTCGATCAGCCAGCCGCTGAGATCGCTGACGGCCTGAGGTGTTTCACCCCGCACTTCGAGGTCCCACTGTGGCCCCGATACCTGCGCCGCTGTTGCCGCCGCTGCAGGCTGCGGTTTTTGCGCTTCTTCGCGCTTGCCCTCACCGCATCCCGCCAGCGCCAATACCGCGATTGCCAAGACCATTTTGCGCACAGCGTTTCCCTCTGAATGCTTAAAGCGGGGGATTTTAGCATTCATGAATACTTCGCGAGTGCCGCAAAATGGACTCAAAACAACGAGAATGATAGTGGCGGCCTCTGTATAGTTACGCCTTGGGAATTAATGCTGCATCTGCGCGTCAGAAAGAGGCACCCAAACTGTGAGACTTCGCACTAATCTATACATAACACCGACCTCTGCACTGTCCGAATCAGGTGCCCCACAAAGCAATCAAGGAGAAGACCATGCTGATACTCACCCGCAAAGTCGGTGAAAGCATAAACATTGGTGATGACATTACGATCACCATCCTGGGCGTAAGCGGCCAGCAAGTCCGGATTGGCATCAACGCGCCCAAAGACGTCGCAGTGCACCGCGAAGAGATTTATCAGCGCATTCAGGCCGGCCTCACCGCCCCGGAAAAGCCACAAACCTGAATCCTGTCGCAGTCAGTAGCCAGCCCGTACGCCCCGCAACGACGGCTGGCTAAGATGCAAGCGCAACATCGCCTGCGCTTTAACCGAACCCCCTTGATCAGCCGAAAGCGATACTGCGCGCCATGCCGGTGGCCGCCACCATCATCAGCAACATCAGCACAGCTTCGATATGACTGATTCGTGCAAACAGCGTCGCACGCCAGGTATCGATAGCAGCGCCACGCGACCGTGCAACCCGCCATTTGATCAACGCCACCATCGGCGCAATTTCCAGTAACAGGATGAGCACGAACAACGTCATCTTGAGGTGGAACAATGGCTGGTGCAGGTAGTAATCCGTACCTTTTTCGAAGCCGCCAAAGGCCCGCATGCCGCCGGTAACCAGCAGCACAACCGCAGAAATGCCCCATAGGTTGTCTGCCATCAACACACTGCGAGCCTCTCCCGTGCCGATCGCCAGGCGCCGAAAAGCCGTGCCACGCGTCAGGACAGCCCAGAATCCAAGCGCAAACGCCAAAAGATGAACCGCTGCAAGCAACCAGTGAGTCAGCATCGGGAAACTCCTGTAAGGACCAAGTCGAATCAGCCTGTCAGTAGTAGCTCATCAATCAATGGATTGCACCTGCCGGACAACCTGCATTTTGTATCAAGGCCTCACCCGCACATTCGCTGCAAGCCCCGTAAAACGTGATGTTACACACCGACTAGACTCAAACATTCCAGTGTTGAGCCCCCGCAGGTACGCTCCCCAACGGCAGTCATTCCCACCAAATTGACCTTGAGTGCACAACATCATGTGTGAATCATGTGATTCAAACGCCGCAGCAAAAACCAATGAGCGCCGTCGCTTTCTTCGCCTTGCCGGATTAGGGGCAGGCGCCCTGTTATTGGCCGGCGCCCTGCCGAGCCGAATGATGGAAGCAGCCGAGAAAACCGCCGCGCCGCCAAAACCCAAAAACGTCATCAGCCCGGATGAGGCACTGAAAAGGTTGATGGAGGGCAACCAACGCTATGTCAGCGGAAACTCGGAAACCCACGACTTCAAGGATGAACGAGAAGCACTGGTTACCGGCCAGAACCCTTTTGTGGCGGTGCTGAGCTGCTCTGACTCGCGCATTGCACCGGAATACGCTTTCGATACCGCCCGGGGCGACCTTTTCGCCGTACGCCTGGCGGGCAACTTCGTCACGGACGAAGGCCTGGCAAGCCTTGAGTACGGCGTGGCCGTGCTCGGCGCCCCGCTCATCCTGGTACTGGGCCATGAGCGCTGCGGTGCCATCGAGGCCGGCGTGAAAGCCATCAAGGATCACACGGTGTTCCCCGGGAAGATCCCTGCACTGACGGATGCACTCAAATCCGCTATCGAGCAGGCAGGCAGTCATCCAGGTGACCTGGTTGAAAACGCGACCGTACAAAACATCAAGAACTCGATCGAGCGCCTCAAGCAAGCCACTCCCTTACTGTCTGACGCGCTCGGCAAGGGCCAGTTGAAAATAGTGGGGGGCATTTATCGCCTGGCCACAGGCAAGGTCGAGCTGATTGCCTGAATCAATCAGCTACGGTGCCACTGCGCAGATGTGAAGAGCCCAGCGCGAAGGCTGGGCTCTGGTTATTTCCTGCAGTCCATCATCTTGTCCGCGAGCGCCCTGGCCCTTTCAATCAACAGATTCTGCCGGTCTTCATGCGTGGCCCCGCCTACGACGGGTGCCGTCAGATTGCTTTCGGCAATCAACGCGGCGCAGAAATATTGATCCCACACAGCCTTGTGATCGGATGCCTGTCTGTTCACTTGGTCGGAGATCATAAACGACTCCTTCAGATGAGGTAACACTGCTTATCTTACGCCTGAGACCCCTGTCGCGCCCGTAGCGTTACAGGATCCAGCGCAGCAGGACATGGCTGGCAATCCAGGGTGACGCCTCGACCACCGTCCACTGAAGCAAGAGGCAAATGGACAGGTAAGCCGCAAAGAACTTGATCATTGTCCGCCTCCTCATCGCTCCCTCCCGCCTCGATGCAGCTATGCCCGGTTGCCTGTCTTGCTTTGATGCAATTGGCTGCTGGCAGTTCAACCCGAGACGAACTGATTTTCATTCGGCTCGCGTCAACGCCACCTTCAAATGATAATACTTCTCATGTGAGAATGAATGGCGAGGATGCCGAAGTCAATGAGGGAACGTTACGAGATCCATTTGTGGCCAGTGGATCCAAGGAAGTCTCAACAAGGATGCGATTGAAAAAGCGGCAAGTCAGGGCATCAGCAACGTTCGATGGAACAAGGCCAGCCATACCATTGCCTGGAGCGAGCGAGCCAAGCTGAACAGGAATGTGGTGGGTTTGAAATACATTCAATAAGGCGGGGCTGCGCAACGCGTCGATTGGCGCTTGATTACAGGCTTTGCATAGGCTTTTTAAATCGCAAACAACAAAAAAGGGCCCACCTTTCGGTGAGCCCTTCCAGACCGCCCAGCAGAGCGGATTTTGTTTGGTAGGCGCGATTGGACTCGAACCAACGACCCCCACCATGTCAAGGTGGTGCTCTAACCAACTGAGCTACGTGCCTGCTGTGAGGCGGCATTCTACGGAATTCCGGGAGGGTGTCAACACCTTTTTTCGCGCTAACCCTATGAATATGCAAAATATTTAATTTCGCTGCGGCAAAGAAGATTTTCCGGTGGCTGGCGGCGGTTTTTCAACTCGGGTAGGATCGACGCATTCGTTAAATTTATTAAACAGAGGCTGCAGGATGGCGAACACCCCTTACCCAGAGTCCTATTACGCCGCATCGGCCAATGCGGTGCCGCCGCGTCCGTCGTTGCAGGGTGAGGTCGAGACGGATGTGTGCGTGATCGGCGCCGGTTATACCGGGTTGTCCTCGGCGCTGTTCCTGCTGGAGCACGGCTTTCGGGTGACGGTGCTGGAGGCGGCCAGGGTCGGTTTCGGTGCGTCGGGACGCAATGGTGGGCAGATCGTCAACAGCTATAGCCGCGATATCGATGTGATCGAGCGCACTGTCGGTCCGCGTCAGGCTCAGTTGCTGGGGCAGATGGCGTTCGAGGGCGGGCGGATCATTCGTGATCGGGTGGCCAGGTACAACATCCAGTGCGACTTGAAGGACGGCGGCGTATTTGCCGCCATCACTGACAAGCAGATGGGTCATCTGGAAGCGCAGAAGCGTTTGTGGGAGCGTTTCGGGCATACGCAGCTGGAGTTGCTGGATCAGCGCCGCATCCGCGAGGTGGTGGCTTGCGATCAGTATATCGGTGGCATGCTCGACATGAGTGGCGGGCATATCCATCCGCTCAACCTGGCGCTGGGCGAAGCGGCGGCCGTGGAGTCACTGGGCGGCACTATTCATGAGCAGTCGCCGGCGGTGCGCATCGAGCGCGGTGCCAACCCGGTCGTGCACACGCCTCAGGGCAAGGTCAGGGCCAAGTTCATCATCGTGGCGGGCAACGCCTACCTGGGTAACCTGGTGCCGGAGCTGGCGGCCAAATCGATGCCTTGCGGCACGCAGGTGATCACCACGGAGCCCCTGGGCGATGAGTTGGCGAAAAGCCTGCTGCCCCAGGACTATTGCGTCGAAGACTGCAACTACCTGCTCGACTACTACCGCCTGAGCGGCGACAAACGTCTGATTTTCGGCGGCGGCGTGGTGTATGGCGCAAGGGACCCGGCGAACATCGAAGCGATCATTCGGCCGAAGATGCTCAAGGCGTTCCCGCAGCTCAAGGATGTGAAGATCGACTACGCCTGGACCGGAAATTTCCTGCTGACCCTGTCGCGCCTGCCTCAGGTCGGGCGACTGGGCGACAACATCTATTACTCCCAGGGTTGCAGCGGCCACGGCGTCACCTACACGCACCTGGCGGGCAAGGTCCTGGCCGAGGCATTGCGTGGTCAGGCCGAACGTTTCGACGCCTTTGCCGACCTGCCCCACTACCCGTTCCCGGGTGGCCAACTGCTGCGTACACCCTTTGCTGCACTTGGCGCGTGGTACTACGGATTGCGCGACAGACTCGGGTTCTGATGCAAAAAAAAATGCCCGTGATACGGGCATTTTTTTGTCTGTTCGAAAAGCTGTCAGCCGGCGATGGCGCGGTCCGCCGACAGTTTGCCGGCCCCTTCGATCAGCACCGCGATGCTGCCACCGAGCAACGCCAGGGCGAATTCATAGCCGTTGTTCGCCATGAACAGGCCATTGCTGATATGCACGGTAAAAATCGCCACCAGTGAAAGGAAGGTCAGGCCCAGCGCCGCCGGACGTACCAGCAAGCCGATGATCAAAGCCAGGCCGCCGAAGAACTCGGTGCCGCCCGCCAGCGTCGCCATCAGGTAGCCCGGCGCCAGGCCGATGCTTTCCATGTACTGCGCGGTGCCCGCCAGGCCATAGCCACCGAATGCGCCGAAGAGTTTCTGTGCGCCGTGGGCAGCGAAGATGATGCCGACGAAAATCCGCAAAACGGTCAGGCCGTAGCCAGCGCGGGTAAACAATACCTTGTTGATCAGTGTGCTCATGCTGTGACATCCCTTGAGAGTGTGTGTTGGTTGGCCGCTATATTAATCAGTAAATCTCATGTTAAAAGCGCAAAGAATCCGCCATAACAATCAGTTTATTCGATCATTTACGCAGGGCAACTTTCTGCCCCTGGGGCTCCAACGACTCCCGCTCCCGATCGAACGCCAAGTAATACTTGTTCACGCTATTAACATAGCTGACAGGTCCCATTCCCACCTGCTCCATGGCGATGCGCTCGACCTGGAAAAACCACTGATTGGGGTTCAACCCCCGTCGACGGGCCTCTGCGCGCATGCCTTGCACCCGCTCCGGCCCGATGTTGTAGGCCGCCAGCACAAAGGCCATGCGCTCGCGCTCATTGAGCTTGGGGCTGGCGAAGAACTTGCGGCGAATCATCGCCAGGTACTTGGCCCCCGCCTGCACGTTGGCATCCAGTTCGTGAATGTTGCTCACGCCCACGCGCTGCGCTGCTGACGGGGTGATCTGCATCAGCCCGGTCGGCGCACCGCCACTGCGCGCCGCAGGTTGCAGGCCCGATTCCTTGAACGCCAGCGCCGCCAGGTTGAGCCAGTCCATGTCCTGGGCGGTTGCATGTTTTTGCAGCACCGGCCGCAGCTTTTCCAGGCGCTGGCGGTCAGCCTTGGCCAACGGATAGTGGACCTGGTAAAGGCGTCTATAGATGCGCAGAAACGCTACGTCCTGGTCCGACGGCTTTTTATAGCCCGCCAGGAAACGATCGATGCTGGCCCTCAGCATCGACGCGTCGCGGCGCACGAACCAGAACTCTTCGCCTGGCTCGCTGATCAGCACCTGGCGATCGATACGCAATTTCGGCAGGATCTTGCCCCAGCGTTCGGCAATCGGCTGCTCGACGATGGTCAGGTGAAAGATCCCTCCCTGGACCATCTCCAACACGTCCTCGACCGCCAGGCTTGGATCGACCCACTCGATCTTGACCGGCGGCAGTTTGTGCAGCGCCAGCTTCTGGTTGATCTGGCTGATGGCGTCACCGGCGGCGCTGCCGTTGGGCAGCGCCAGGGTTTTGCCCGACAGTTGTTCGAGTCGGGTGTAGCGACGCTCGCCCTTGATCCCCACCAGCACCAGCGGGATGTTACTGGCGACCGGTTCACTGCTGCTGACGGCGAAGCCCGGCTGCAGGTCGAGCAACTCGCCGGGGGCCACCAGGTCGCCCTCCCCACGCTGCAACGCACCGAGCAATTGATCCTTGGCTTTGGGAATGATCTTGAGGGTGATTTCCTGGCCATCCCGGGCGTGGCCATTGAGGTATTGCTCGAAAGCGCGCAGGCGATGGTATTCGACACCGATGGCCTGGCCCTGGACTTCGCCAGAGCTGTTACGGCTCTGGTTGACCAGCACGCGCAGCACACGACTGCTGCGGATGTCCGTGAGGTCACGGACCTTGGCGGCCGGCACGGCTTGCAGCGGCCCGGGCAGCCGCGCAACCGCCGACATCGGCAGCAACAGCGAGCAACACAGCAGTAGCAAAACCGAGGGACGAATCATCCACTCTCCGCAAAGAATTCAGGTCAACCACATGAATGATTTCATGCAATCAAGCGTCAGAAATAAAGCGCCTGAAGACGCTGGCAATGCGCGAAAGACTGGCACAATGATGGCATCGCCACCACCCAGACTTGTTCGCGACATTAAGAGACCGCCATAACCCGTTGTAGTTCTTGGCTTTTCTGATAAATCCAGAGCTCTGGTATGCTTTGCGGCCCTGGTCCGAGGTAGCACCATGCAACTCATCGATATCGGCGTCAACCTGACCAACCCCAGTTTCGCCGACAAGCACCAGGCCGTACTGGACCGCGCCTACGCCGCGGGGGTCTGCCAATTGGTGCTCACCGGCACCAATGTCGAGGGCAGCGAACAGGCGCTGGAGCTGTGCCGGCAACTGGACGAAACAGGTCAAAAGCTGTTCGCCACCGCCGGTATTCATCCCCACGCGGCCAGCGACTGGAATGCCGACAGCGCCCGTCGCCTGCGCAGCCTGCTGAGAGAACCGAACATCGTGGCGGTCGGTGAATGCGGCCTGGATTTCAACCGCGATTTTTCACCGCGTCCGCAGCAAGAGAAAGTCCTCGAAGAACACCTGGCGCTGGCGGTCGAACTGCAAATGCCGGTGTTTCTGCACGAACGCGATGCCAGCCAGCGTCTGCTGGAAATCCTGCGTGACTATCGCGATCAGTTGCCGGCCGCCGTGGTGCACTGCTTCACCGGCGAACAGAAAGCGCTGTTCAGTTACCTGGACCTGGATTTACACATCGGCATCACCGGCTGGATTTGCGATGAGCGCCGTGGCACGCATTTGCATCCCTTGGTCAAGGAGATCCCGCGCGGGCGGTTGATGCTGGAGAGCGATGCGCCGTATCTGTTGCCGCGCAGCCTTCGCCCCAAACCGAAAAACGGTCGCAACGAGCCGGCGTATCTGACGGAAGTCTTGCGTGAGGTGGCCTTGCACCGCGGCGAAAGCCAGGAAGACCTGGCCGCCCACAGTACGGCTTGCGCGCGGGCGTTCTACGGGCTGCCCAGCGTGGATTGACCCGTTGAGTGAGCGCGGGCCCGGATTGGGCCCGCGCTGCCGTCTTAATGACTGCTGCGCAACATTTCCTTGGGCACGTACTTGCCGATCTCGAACTTGCCGATGGCTGCGCGGTGCACTTCATCCGGACCGTCCGCCAGCCGCAGGGTGCGCTGCATGGCATACATGTAGGCCAGCGGGAAATCGTTGGACACCCCTGCCCCGCCATGGATCTGGATCGCCCGGTCGATCACGCGCAAGGCAACATTCGGCGCCACCACCTTGATCTGCGCGATTTCACTCTTCGCCACTTTGTTGCCGACGGTGTCCATCATGTACGCCGCCTTGAGTGTCAGCAGGCGGGCCATGTCGATCTCCATCCGCGAATCGGCGATCTTGTCGATGTTGCCGCCCAGGCGTGCCAGGGGTTTGCCGAACGCCGTACGGTTCACCGAGCGCTTGCACATCAGTTCCAGCGCACGCTCAGCCATGCCGATCGAACGCATGCAGTGGTGAATCCGCCCCGGGCCAAGACGACCTTGAGCAATTTCGAAGCCGCGTCCTTCGCCCAACAGGACGTTTTCATACGGCACCCGGACATTTTCAAACAACACTTCGGCGTGGCCGTGGGGGGCGTCGTCATAGCCGAACACGGGCAACGGACGCAGGATTTTCACCCCGGGGGTGTCCACTGGAACCAGGATCATCGAGTGTTGCGCATGGCGCGGTGCGTCGGGATTGCTCAGGCCCATGAAGATCAGGATCTTGCAGCGCGGATCGCAAGCACCGGAGGTCCACCATTTCTTGCCGTTGATCACCCACTCGTCACCGTCACGCACGGCACGGGCGGCCATGTTGGTGGCGTCGGAGGACGCGACGTCCGGTTCGGTCATGGCGAAAGCCGAGCGGATCTCGCCGCGCAGCAAGGGTTCGAGCCAGCGTTGTTTCTGTTCTTCGTTGGCGTAGCGCACCAGCACTTCCATGTTGCCGGTGTCCGGTGCCGAGCAGTTGAACGGCTCGGGTCCCAGCAGCGAACGGCCCATGATTTCCGCCAGCGGCGCGTATTCGAGGTTGGTCAGGCCGGCGCCGAGTTCGGACTCAGGCAGAAACAAATTCCACAGGCCTTCTGCCTTGGCCTTGAGCTTGAGCTCTTCCATGATCGCCGTAGGCTGCCAGCGGTCGCCCTCGGCGACCTGGCGCTCGAAGACCGCTTCGGCGGGATAGACGTAGGTGTCCATGAACGCGGTCACGCGCTCACGCAGTTCTTGCACCTTGGGCGAATAAGCGAAATCCATGGCCAGCTCTACCTTTTCAACGGGTTTCAGAGGAGTTGTTCGTTCATGCAATCGATGCTAGAACAGCCATGAAAATTTACCTAGCCTATTCTCGGCGTGTATAAACATTCATCACCGATATATGATCGACTGATCGAGCCCACCTAAAACAAGAGTGCAGCGCAATGAATCTGAGCAAGGTCGACCTCAACCTTTTCATCGTCTTTGACGCGATCTACACCGAGGCCAACCTGACCCGCGCCGGGCAGATTGTCGGGATTACCCAACCTGCGGTGTCCAACGCGCTGGCCCGATTGCGCGAGACGTTCAACGACCCGCTGTTCGTACGCACCGCCCAGGGCATGGTGCCTACGCCCATGGCGCAGAACATTATCGGCCCGGTGCGCAACGCGCTTTCGTTGCTGCGCGTGTCGGTGCAGGAAAGCCGCATCTTCAATCCCTTGCAGGCGGTCAAGACCTACCGCATCAGCATGACCGACCTCACTGAAGCTGTGATCCTGCCGCCGCTGTTCCAGCGCCTGCGCCGCCTGGCGCCGACCGTGATCATCGAAAGCTTCCTGTCCAAGCGGCGCGAGACCACCAAGGAACTGGCCGCCGGCCGACTCGACTTCGCCGTGGATGCACCACTCAACACCGACCCGCAGGTGCGCCACGTCAAGCTGATGGAAGACCGTTACGTGTGCGCCATGCGCAAGGGCCACCCGCTGGCGGGCAAGGAAAAACTCACCCTCGATGATTACCTGAGCCTGACCCACGTCCACATTTCCAGCCGTCGCAGCGGCCTGGGCTATGTTGACCTGGCCCTGGGCAAAATGGGTATCCAGCGCAAGATCGCCCTGCGCTCCCAGCACTACCTGATGGCCTCGCAGGTGCTGCAGCAGACCGATATGGTCATGACCGTGCCGGAACGCTTCGCCCGCCGTAACGACCTGCACGCCTTTTATCTGCCGGTCAACGATGTGCCGCCGGTGGAAACCCACCTTTACTGGCACGAAAGCACTGACCAGGACCCGGCGAACCGCTGGATGCGCGAGCAGATGATCGAGTTGTGCCAGCAGGTGACGGCGCAGGAGAAGAAGCTGGACACGGTGTGAGGCATTACACCGCGTTATCGTTCTTCGCGAGCAAGCCCGCTCCCACACTTAATCTTTGCTGAACACGGTATTTGTGTTCGACGCAAATCAAAGGTGGGAGCGGGCTTGCTCGCGAAGAGATCAGCAAGAACAGCCAAAACTCACGCCCCTTGACGTAAACGTCAACCTGCCATTAGCTTAGCGCATGACTTTTTGCGAGCGCGCCCATGAGCAGCCAGACCTACAGCATTTCCGACCTCGCCCGCGAGCTCGACATCACCACCCGGGCCATTCGCTTCTATGAGGAACAAGGCTTGCTCAGCCCCGAGCGGCGTGGCCAGGAACGCATCTACTCACCCCGCGACAAGGTCAGCCTCAAGCTGATCCTGCGGGGCAAGCGCATCGGCTTTTCCCTGGCCGAATGCCGCGAGCTGATCGAGCTCTACGATCCGTCCAGCGGTAACACCAAGCAACTGCACAGCATGCTGGCAAAAATCAGCGAGCGCCGGGAACAGCTGGAACAGCAGCTGCTGGACATCGAACAGATGAAACTGGAGCTCGATACCGCTGAAGAGCGTTGTGTGCAAGCGCTGGAACAAACGCTCAAGAGCCAGGAATCTGTGTAGGAGCGAACTTGCTCGCGATGGATGTCAGGGCACCGCGTGCATTCAGACTGCCCTCGTTATCGTTGACGTCCTTCGCGAGCAAGCTCGCTCCTACAAGGGTCTATGAACAATTAGAACAGGTCCAATCCCATGTCTCTCCCTACCCACGTACGCCTGGTCGAAGTCGGCCCCCGCGACGGTCTGCAAAATGAAGCCCAACCCATCAGCGTTGCCGACAAGGTGCGACTGGTCGATGCGCTGACGGCTGCGGGCCTTGGCTATATAGAAGTCGGCAGCTTCGTTTCGCCCAAGTGGGTGCCGCAGATGGCGGGCTCTGCCGATGTCTTCGCGCAGATCCAGCGCAAACCCGGCGTCACCTACGGCGCCCTCGCCCCCAACCTGCGCGGCTTTGAAGATGCCCTCGCCTGCGGGGTCAAGGAAGTCGCAGTGTTCGCCGCCGCGTCGGAAGCGTTTTCCCAGCGCAACATCAATTGCTCGATCAGCGAAAGCCTGGAGCGCTTCGTGCCCATCATGGATGCCGCCAGGCAGCATGGCGTCAGTGTGCGCGGTTACGTGTCCTGCGTGCTGGGCTGCCCCTATGAAGGTCACGTCGCACCGGAACAGGTAGCGCATGTGGCCCGCGAGCTCTACGCCATGGGCTGTTACGAGGTTTCGTTGGGCGACACCATCGGCACCGGCACCGCAGGCGCCACGCGCAGGATGTTCGAGGTGGTGTCGGCCCAGGTGCCGCGGGACAAACTGGCCGGGCACTTCCACGACACCTATGGCCAGGCCATGGCCAACATCTATGCCAGCCTGCTGGAAGGCATCTCGGTGTTCGACAGCTCCATTGCCGGTCTCGGCGGCTGCCCTTATGCCAAGGGCGCCAGCGGTAACGTGGCCACCGAGGACGTGGTTTACCTGCTCAATGGCCTCGGGATTGAAACCGGGATCGACCTGGATGCCTTGATCCTGGCGGGTCAGCAAATCTGTGATGTGCTGGGACGACCGACAGGTTCGCGCGTGGCCAAGGCGCGTAGCGCACATTGATGCGTGCGGGTGTGTCGGGGTGTTACCGCTAGCTCTTGAATGTGGGCGCAAGCGAGTAACACGGAAACAGAATGTAGGGTTTTCCCTGAAGCCGAAAACCCTACAAAAACTCAAGTGCTTGTTTTTAAAGGGTTTTTAAAAGTTGGCACGGCTCCTGCTATATCTATCGCATAACAAGAATAAAAAAATTGGCGACACCCCTAATAAAAACAAGACGTAACGACTCTGACATAACAAAAACAACACGGCAGAGACGCAGCTAACAGATTTTTTTGGAGAGGATGTGCTTTTCAGGGTGCTTTTCGGAGTTACCCGCAACCGGGCAGAGAATTATAAAACTACCTTCAGGTAGCTCCCGAACTGGTTGGATCGCTCAGCGAAAAAGTAGATCAGCGCTCAAAAAAATACGTTTGCTCTTGATCCCGGATGGGGATCGACAAAAACAGCGGTAAAGGGTCAACGGTCACCAAAAACAAAAACAGACCGCCCCTCAATAATAAAAAAAGAGCAGCGCAACGAAAATTAAAGGGGAGCTTCGGCTCCCCTTTGTGCTGTCTGGTGTTTGAGATTTCCACGGCCCTGTGTAGGAGCGAGCTTGCTCGCGAAGGTCGTCAACGATAACGCGCTCATTCTGGATCAACGCGACACTCTTGAGTTCTTCGCGAGCAAGCTCGCTCCTACAAGGGAATGAGTCAGGCCTTATTGCTACGCAACTCCTCAATGCTGATCTCGCGCATCCGGAATTTCTGGATCTTGCCCGTCACCGTCATCGGAAACTCTTCCACGAACTTGAAATGACGCGGCGTCTTGAAGTGCGCGATGCGCTCCTTGCACCAGGCTTGCAGCTCCTGCTCGGTGGCACTGTGACCGGGGTGGAACTTGATCCAGGCGACGATCTCTTCACCATAACGCGAGCAAGGAATGCCGATCACCTGCACATCGGCCACTGCCGGGTGGGTGAAGAAGAATTCCTCCAGTTCGCGCGGATAAATGTTCTCGCCGCCGCGGATGATCATGTCCTTGTTGCGCCCGGCAATGCATACGTAGCCCTCCTCATTCATGCTCGCCAGGTCACCGGTGTGCATCCAGCCGGCCTGGTCGATCGCCTCCGCCGTGCCTTGCGGGTTGTTCCAGTAACCGAGCATCACACTGTAGCCGCGGGTACACAGCTCACCGATGGTGCCACGGGGCACCAGGTTGCCGGCCTCGTCGATGATCTTGCTTTCCAGCTGTGGCTGGGTACGGCCGACCGTGGTCACGCGCAATTCCAGATCGTCCGACGGACCGGTCTGCAACGACACCGGGCTGGTCTCGGTCATGCCGTAGGCAATCTGCACTTCGCTCATGTGCATTTCGCTGATGACCCGGCGCATGACCTCGATCGGACAGGTGGCACCGGCCATGATCCCGGTGCGCAGGCTCGACAGGTCGAAATCGCCGCGCTGGGGTTGATCGAGCATGGCGATGAACATGGTCGGCACGCCATACAGCGCGGTGGCCTGTTCTTCGGCGACGGTGCTGAGGGTCAGCAGCGGATCGAACGCGTCGTTGGGGTAGATCATGGTGCTGCCGTGGGTGATGCAGCCGAGGTTGCCCATGACCATGCCAAAGCAGTGGTACAACGGCACCGGGATCACCAACCGGTCGCAGGCCGTAAGGCCCAGGCTTTCGCCGACCATGTAGCCATTATTGAGAATGTTGTAGTGGCTGAGGGTCGCGCCCTTGGGGAAGCCGGTGGTGCCGGAGGTGTACTGGATGTTCACCGCCTGATCGAAATGCAGACTGTTTTGACGTTCGTGCAATTGTTCGACCGATACGCTGCCCGCCAGCTCGCTCAGTTGCGACCATGGCAGGAAACCGATTGGAGGCTGCGCATCAAGACTGATGACCCCGCGCAAATCCGGCAGGCGCTCGCTGTGCAATTTGCCGATGGCTTGCTCTGCCAGCTCCGGCACCAGGCCCTGCAGCATGGCGTGATAGTCGGAGGTCTTGAACGCCCCGGCACTGACCAGCCACTGGCAGCCGGACTGTTTCAACACGTATTCGAGTTCGGAGCTGCGGTAGGCCGGGTTGATGTTGACCAGGATCACGCCGATTTTCGCCGTGGCAATCTGCGTGATGCACCACTGGGCGCAGTTTGGGGCCCAGATGCCCAGACGGTCGCCGGCCTGCAGGCCCAGCGCCAGCAGCGCCCTGGCCTGCAGGTCTGCCGCATCCGCCAGTTGCCGCCAGGTGTAGCGCAGCTGTTGATGGCGCACCACCAGCGCCTCCCCGTCCGGGTACTGCGCGACAGTGTTGTCGAACGCCTGGCCGATGGTCATCGCCAGCAAGGCTTTGTCCTGGGAACCACGGGTGTAACTGCGTTGCGGGCTTGCACTGGGTTGATCCATGACGACCCCTATTGTCTTTATTAATGGGCTGCGAATGGTCCCCTGCAGGAGCTGGCTTGCCAGCGAAGAGGCCGGCACGTTCTACACTGATGTCGACAGATCCGACGCCTTCGCGGGTAAGCCCGCTCCTACAGGTTTCAATGCCCCTACTCTCGCTCAAGTTGACGTTAACGTAAAGGGCGATTGACAGCCTTTCGTCACAGGTTTACGTTAACGTAAAGGTGAGAGCTGAAACACCGCCCTCCCCACCCTACAAAAAAGCCAAAAGGTGCCCCATGAGCTACCCATCCCTGAACTTTGCCCTCGGTGAAACCATCGACATGCTGCGCGATCAGGTCCAGTCCTTCGTCGCCAAAGAGATCGCCCCGCGCGCTGCTCAGATCGACATCGACAACCTGTTCCCCGCCGACCTGTGGCGCAAATTCGGCGACATGGGCCTGCTGGGCATTACCGTACCGGAAGAATACGGCGGTGCCGGCCTGGGTTACCTGGCGCACGTGGTCGCGATGGAAGAAATCAGCCGTGGCTCGGCCTCGGTGGCCCTGTCCTATGGCGCCCACTCCAACCTCTGCGTCAACCAGATCAACCGCAACGGCAACCACGAGCAGAAAGCCAAGTACCTGCCGAAGCTGATCAGCGGCGAACACATCGGCGCCCTGGCCATGAGCGAACCGAACGCCGGTTCCGACGTGGTCTCGATGAAGCTGCGCGCCGACAAACGTGGCGACAAATACGTGCTCAACGGCAGCAAGACCTGGATCACCAACGGCCCGGATGCCAACACCTACGTGATCTACGCCAAGACCGACCTGGAAAAGGGCCCCCACGGCATCACCGCTTTCATTGTCGAGCGCGACTGGAAAGGCTTCAGCCGCAGCAACAAGTTCGACAAGCTGGGCATGCGCGGCTCGAATACCTGCGAGCTGTTCTTCGATGACGTCGAAGTGCCGGAGGAGAACATCCTCGGCGTGCTCAACGGCGGCGTGAAAGTGCTGATGAGCGGCCTCGACTACGAACGTGTCGTGCTGTCCGGCGGCCCGACCGGGATCATGCAGGCCTGCATGGACCTGATCGTGCCGTACATCCACGACCGCAAGCAGTTCGGCCAGAGCATCGGCGAGTTCCAACTGATCCAGGGCAAGGTCGCCGACATGTACACCCAGCTCAACGCCAGCCGCGCTTATCTCTATGCGGTAGCCCAGGCCTGCGAGCGCGGCGAAACCACCCGCAAGGACGCTGCCGGCGTGATCCTCTACAGCGCCGAACGCGCCACGCAAATGGCCCTCGACGCGATCCAGATTCTCGGCGGCAACGGCTATATCAACGAATTCCCGGCCGGTCGCCTGCTGCGTGACGCCAAGCTGTACGAAATCGGCGCCGGCACCAGTGAGATCCGTCGCATGCTGATCGGGCGTGAACTGTTTAACGAGACGAAATGAATTTCGTCAGCTGCAAGCGGCAAGCTTCAAGCCACAAGTAGAAGCGATCCTCTTGCAGCTTGTAGCGTGCCGCTCAAAGCTGCTTACGGAGTAAGCCATGATCCTACATACCCAGCTCAACCCCCGTTCGGCGGAGTTCGCCGCCAACAGCGCGGCGATGCTCAAACAGGTCGACGCCCTGCACACCCTGCTGGCCCAAGTGGCGCAAGGTGGCGGCCCGAAAGCGCAAGAACGCCACACCTCCCGGGGCAAACTGCTGCCCCGCGAGCGCATCAACCGCTTGCTCGACCCGGGCTCGCCGTTTCTGGAAATCAGCCAGCTGGCGGCCTACGAGGTGTACGGCGAAGACGTGCCCGCCGCTGGCGTGATTGCCGGGATCGGCCGGGTGGAAGGCGTCGAATGCATGATCGTCGCCAACGATGCCACGGTAAAAGGTGGCTCGTACTACCCGCTGACGGTGAAAAAGCACCTGCGCGCCCAGACGATCGCCCAGCAAAACCGCCTGCCGTGCATCTACCTGGTGGACTCCGGTGGCGCCAACTTGCCGCGCCAGGACGAAGTATTTCCGGACCGAGAGCACTTCGGCCGGATCTTCTTCAACCAGGCCAACATGAGCGCACAGGGCATCCCGCAGATTGCCGTGGTCATGGGCTCCTGCACCGCGGGCGGTGCCTACGTACCGGCCATGGCCGACGAGGCCATCATGGTGCGCGAGCAAGCGACGATCTTCCTCGCCGGCCCACCGCTGGTGAAAGCCGCGACGGGTGAAGTGGTCAGTGCCGAGGATCTTGGCGGGGCCGACGTGCACTGCAAGATTTCCGGTGTGGCCGACCATTACGCCGAAAGCGATGAACACGCCCTGGCCCTGGCCCGGCGCAGCGTCGCCAATCTCAACTGGCGCAAACAGGGTGAAGTGCAGCAACGCACCCCGATCGCCCCACTCTATGCCAGCGACGAGTTGTATGGCGTGGTGCCGGCCGATGCCAAGCAACCGTTCGACGTGCGTGAAGTCATCGCGCGGCTGGTGGACGGTTCGGTGTTCGACGAATTCAAGGCCCTGTTCGGGACTACCTTGGTGTGCGGCTTTGCCTACCTGCACGGTTATCCGATCGCCATCCTCGCCAACAACGGCATCCTGTTCGCCGAAGCGGCACAGAAAGGCGCGCACTTCATCGAGCTGGCGTGCCAGCGCGGTATCCCGCTGCTGTTCCTGCAAAACATCACCGGCTTCATGGTCGGCCAGAAATACGAAGCCGGCGGCATCGCCAAGCACGGCGCGAAACTGGTGACCGCGGTGGCCTGCGCCAAGGTACCGAAGTTCACCGTGATCATCGGCGGCAGCTTCGGTGCCGGGAACTACGGCATGTGCGGCCGGGCCTACGATCCGCGCTTCCTGTGGATGTGGCCGAATGCGCGCATCGGTGTGATGGGTGCCGAACAGGCGGCCGGCGTGCTGGTGCAGGTCAAGCGCGAGCAGGCCGAACGTGCCGGCCACGGTTTCAGCGCCGAACAGGAAGCCGAGATCAAGCAACCGATCCTCGACCAGTATGAAGAGCAGGGTCACCCCTACTACTCCAGCGCGCGCCTGTGGGATGACGGCGTCATCGACCCGGCCCAGACCCGCGACGTGCTGGCACTGGCCTTGTCCGCGTCGTTGAACGCGCCAATCGAACCGAGCCGCTTCGGCGTGTTCCGGATGTGATTTTTTTGTAGGAGCGAGCTTGCTCGCGATGGACGTTAACGATAACGCGTGTTTTCTGAATTAACGCGCCGCCCTGTAATCCATCGCGAGCAAGCTCGCTCCTACAAGGACCGTGGAGACGGATGAATATGAGCGACTTCAATACCCTCGAACTGCTGACCGACCCACGTGGTTTTGCCACGCTGTGGCTCAGCCGTGAAGAAAAGAACAACGCCTTCAACGCCGAGATGATCCGCGAACTGATCCTCGCCCTGGACAAGGTGGCCAGCGATGCCAGCCTGCGATTCCTGATCGTGCGCGGTCGTGGCAAGCATTTCAGCGCCGGTGCCGACCTGGCCTGGATGCAGCAATCGGCGGAACTCGATTACGCCACCAACCTCGACGACGCCCGGGAACTGGCGGAGCTGATGTACAACCTCGCCAAGCTGAAAATCCCGACCCTGGCGGTGGTGCAAGGTGCAGCCTTCGGCGGCGCGCTGGGCCTGATCAGTTGCTGCGACATGGCCATTGGCGCCGATGACGCGCAGTTCTGCCTGTCGGAAGTGCGCATCGGCCTGGCGCCGGCGGTGATCAGCCCGTTCGTGGTGCAAGCCATCGGCGAACGCGCGACGCGGCGCTATTCCCTGACCGCCGAACGTTTCGGCGGGCAACGGGCACGGGAACTCGGCCTGCTGTCGGAGAGTTACCCAATCGCCGAGCTGGAACAGAAAATCCAGCAGTGGATCGACAACCTGCTGCTCAACAGCCCGGCCGCCATGCGCGCCAGCAAGGACTTGCTGCGGGAAGTCGGCGACGGCTCGTTGACCCCGTCCCTGCGTCGCTACACCGAGAACGCCATCGCCCGCATCCGCGTCAGTCCCGAAGGCCAGGAAGGCCTGCGCGCCTTTCTGCAAAAACGTCCGCCGAGCTGGCAAGCTGCAACCACCACCAAGGAGCCGCGTTGATGAGCGCACCTGTCCTCACTACCCTGCTGGTGGCCAACCGCGGCGAAATCGCCTGCCGGGTGATGCGCACCGCCAAGGCCCTGGGCCTGACCACCGTGGCCGTGCACAGTGCCACCGACCGCGATGCCCGGCACAGCCGTGAAGCCGATATCCGCGTCGACCTCGGTGGCAGCAAGGCCGCCGACAGTTACCTGCAGATCGACAAACTGATCGCCGCCGCCAAGGCCAGCGGTGCCCAGGCGATACACCCCGGCTACGGCTTTTTGTCCGAGAACGCCGGGTTCGCCCGCGCCATCGAAGCGGCCGGCCTGATCTTCCTAGGTCCGCCCGCCTCGGCCATCGACGCCATGGGCAGCAAATCCGCGGCCAAGGCCTTGATGGAAACCGCCGGCGTGCCGTTGGTACCGGGCTACCACGGTGAAGCCCAGGACCTCGAGACCTTCCGCGCTGCGTGCGAACGCATCGGTTATCCCGTGCTGCTCAAGGCCACGGCCGGCGGCGGCGGCAAGGGCATGAAAGTGGTCGAGGACGTCAGCCAGCTGGCCGAAGCCCTGGCCTCGGCCCAGCGCGAAGCACAATCGTCGTTCGGCGATTCGCGGATGCTGGTGGAGAAGTACCTGCTCAAACCCCGTCACGTGGAGATCCAGGTGTTCGCCGATCAACACGGCAACTGCCTGTACCTCAACGAGCGCGACTGCTCGATTCAGCGTCGGCACCAGAAAGTCGTCGAAGAAGCACCAGCCCCAGGCCTGAGCCCCGAACTGCGCCGCGCCATGGGTGAGGCGGCCGTGCGTTCGGCGCAGGCCATCGGTTATGTCGGAGCCGGCACCGTGGAATTCCTGCTCGATGCCCGCGGCGAGTTCTTCTTCATGGAGATGAACACGCGCCTGCAAGTCGAACACCCGGTGACCGAAGCCATCACCGGCCTCGACCTGGTGGCCTGGCAGATCCGCGTAGCCCGTGGCGAAGCCTTGCCGATGACCCAGGATCAGGTGCCGCTGAACGGTCACGCGATTGAAGTGCGCTTGTACGCCGAAGATCCGGGCAATGACTTCCTGCCTGCGACCGGTCGCCTGGAGCTGTATCGCGAATCCGCGCCGGGTGCGGGTCGCCGGGTGGACAGCGGTGTTGAAGAAGGCGACGAGATCTCGCCATTCTACGACCCGATGCTCGGCAAGCTGATTGCCTGGGGCGAAGACCGTGAACAGGCGCGCTTGCGCTTGCTGAGCATGCTCGATGAATTCGCCATCGGCGGGCTCAAGACCAACATCAACTTCCTGCGACGGATCATCGGCCACCCGGCGTTTGCCCAGGCCGAACTCGATACCGGATTTATCCCCCGTTATCAGGAACAACTGCTGCCACAGCCCGCGGCGCTCAGCGACGAATTCTGGCAAGCCGCCGGCCAGGCCTTTGCCCAGAGCCTGCCCAGCCCGTCCCGTGGCGATGACCCGAGCTCGCCATGGGCGATCGGCAACGGCCTGCGCGCCGGCCTGCCCGCGCAAATCACCCTGCACCTGAGTTGCGAGGGCCAGGACCGCGCCTTGACCCTGGGCAACCCGCAGTCCCATAGCGCACGACTCACCGGCGAGCAATTGCTGACCGAACACGACGGCGTGCGCCGCCAGCACCGGGCGATCCGCCGGGGTGACTACCTTTACCTGCAATGGGAAGGCGAGCTGCGCCGCATCGAGACCTACGACCCGATCACGGCCGTTGAAGCCAGTCACAGCCATCACGGCGGCCTCACCGCGCCCATGAATGGCAGCATCGTGCGCGTGCTGGTGGAGGCCGGGCAAACGGTCGAAGCCGGGGCGCAACTGGTGGTGCTGGAGGCCATGAAGATGGAGCACAGCATCCGCGCGCCCCACGCCGGTGTGGTCAAGGCGCTGTATTGCCAGGAAGGCGAGATGGTCAGCGAAGGCAGTGCGCTGGTCGAACTGGAAGAAGCCTGACAGCCAGGCCGGCCGTGCGCATGGCGCGGGCCGGCCGGGCTAGAACTTCACGGTGGCCTGGACCACCACGCCGATGATTCGGCATTCTTCGCTGAACAGGCTTTTCGGGTATGTTGGATTGAGCGGGACCAGGTAACGCTGCCCGCCCTCTTCGCTCAACTTGCGGAAAATCGCCTCGCTGCTGTCAGGCCATTGCGCGATGACCAGTTTGCCCGGCACCGCTTCCACATCCGGGTCCACCAGGATCAACATGCCCTCGGCCACGCTGGGGCCACTGGGTGCGGTCATCGCATCACCCACCACGGTCAACCAGAACGCCGCGCCTCGGGCGTGGTAGTCGGACAGTTCGAAACGGTACGGCGCCTGCTCTCCATCGCGCACCTGCGCGGTGTCCCGCCAGTCACTGACCGGGTAGCGAAAGTACGGGTTGTACTTTTGCGTCAGGCAAACCTCATCATTCTGTTCGTGCACAGGCTCGCGAATTACCAGCGCCACTTCGAGAAAGTCCAGGCCCAGCGCCTGCAGGACTCGATTCATGTCGTCGATGCCGGGCTGACGGCGTTTGGTCAACCAATGCCCGATGCCGCCCTGGGACATCCCGAGGCGGTCGGCGAGTATTTCCTGAGTGATCTTGAGTTCACTCATCTTGGCCTTGACCAATTCTATCCATTTATCCATGTGCGGCACGATACGTGGCGGCCCTCGCCCAGCAAAACACAAAATGTATTATTAATACTATTGTCACAAATACGTAACGTATTAGGATGAGATCACGGACCTGAATTTATCACGGAGCTCGCCTTGATCATGAATCCACCCAGCAACGACTTGCCCGACGTGCAAATCGATACGTCCCTCCACACTCCCCAGGGCTCTGCCGCCGCACAGCGCGCGCTGGATTATTACTTGAAACCAGCTGTTGCAGAGGAAGGCGTGCAGGAGCATTGGTTTGACGTAAACCGTAACATCAGCATCGAGGAAGCCCTGGTGCATGCTTCCGGGCTGCTACGTTGCGCCGCCGCCACTGCCTACGAGTCAGCCAGTCACCTGCACGGTGCGCATCGGGACCTGGCGCTTTCGACCGTGCACATGATCGACATGGCAAAGGCAATGTTGAACCGCTCCCTAGAGGGTGGCAGGAATGGCTAGCAGGTAGGTGCCGAACAGAAGGACAGGAAAGAGTTTTCCTGACGCGCAGACAAAATCGTTTGACTTGCAAACGAGAATGATTATTATTGCATCAGCTGGTCGCGAGATCAGTCGATGGACCAGGTGACCTTAGGTCGGTCTCCTGGACTATCTCCTCATCAGGCTAATCACGGTTTTTGACCCGGCTTTTTGCCGGGTCTTTTTTTGCCAGTTTTCTGGCTTATGGCTTCAGGCTAATGAAGTCTTGATGTGTCGCAAATTCGATGGCGCGGATCATATCAAAAGAACATCAGTTGGCAAGAGAAGCCTTGTGGCATTGGGGCAAAGTAATGGCAAATAGCACTTGAGAATCAATCGCATAATCTCTAAGCTGCGACGGCGTCAGGGAGGACGCCCCCCCCCCTTTCAGGCCATCAATACACGGCTATATGCGAGTCCGCACGCGGCTCGGTCCCGCCACACAACACACCGGTTTCAGGGTCGCGCAGGATGATCTGTCCACGCCCGTAACTCGTGCGATCGCACACCACCTGCACTTCGTGCCCGCGCCGTGCCAGTGCCGCCGCCATGTCTCGCGAAGCGTCCTGCTCGATGCCCACCTTCATTTCGCCCAACCACTGCCAGCGCGGTGCATCCAGGGCCGCTTGTGGGTTCAGCCCGAAATCCACCAGGTTCATGACCATCTGCACATGCCCCTGCGGCTGCATGTAGCCGCCCATCACGCCGAAAGGTCCCAGCGCCTCACCGTTCTTGCTGAGAAACCCGGGAATGATGGTGTGGAAGGTCTTTTTCCCGGGTGCCAGGCAATTGGCGTGAGCGGGATCAAGACTGAACTCCTCACCGCGGTTTTGCAGGGCGATGCCGCTGTCCGGCAACACCACGCCGGAACCGAAACCGTGATAATTGCTCTGGATGAATGAAACCATGTTGCCGTCGGCGTCGGCGGTGGCCAGGTAGACGGTGCCACTGGCATGGGGGTCTCCTGGTTGTGGTGCCACCGCGCGTTCACCGATCTGTGCCCGGCGATGGCTGGCGTAGGCTTCGCTCAGCAGGTCGTCCACGGCGACCCGCATGTGCTGCGGGTCTGTGATGTAGTGCAGGCCATCGCTGTAGGCGAGTTTCATGGCTTCGAGCTGACGGTGCCAGGTCTGCTGGCTGTCACGGTGGTCGAAATCGAAACCCTCGAGAATCTTCAGCGTCATCAGGGCCACGAGTCCCTGGCCGCTCGGTGGAATCTCCCAGACGTCGACGCCGCGGTAGTTGACCTTGATCGGCTCGACCCACTGGGCGCGGTAGTCTTGCAAATCACTGGCGCGCAGATAGCCGCCCGTGGCGCGCGAATGGGCATCCAGGCGTTGCGCCAGCGCCCCGCGATAAAAGCTTTCGCAACCGGTGGCCGCCAGTTCACTCAAGGTGCGTGCCTGGGCCGGATTGCGAAACAGTTCACCTGCGCGCGGTGCGCGGCCGTCAATCAGAAAGGTTTCGAACCAGCTTTCCAGCACCTCGTTACGATCCGGGGTGAAGTCTTCCAGCGCGGTTTGCCACTGCAACGCAACCACCGGCGACAGCGGAAACCCATCCCGCGCCAGGCTGATCGCTGGCTGCAACACATCAGCAAAGGGCAGGCGACCGAAACGCGTGGACAACTCTGCCCAGGCGGATGGACAACCCGGCACGGTCACGGGCGTCCAGCCATGCAACGGCATCTTTTCATGACCGGCCGCCTTCACCGCCTCGATGCTCAGACCCTGCGGGGCCGCACCGTTGGCGTTCAGACCGTGCAGCTTGTTTTGCGTCCAGACCAACGCGAAGGCGTCGCCGCCGATCCCGCAACCGGTGGGTTCGACCACCGTCAGGGCCGCGGCCGTGGCGATGGCGGCATCGATGGCATTGCCACCGCGACGCATCATTTCAATCCCGGCTTCGGCGGCCAATGGCTGCGACGCGGCGACCATGCCGCGTTTGGCGAAGACACTTTGACGTTGTGAGGCGTAGGGGTACTCATGGGCAGAAAAATTGAACATGGCAGGACTCACACAAATTTGTTTGATGGACTCAAAGCACGCGGCTCAGAAAGGCACGGGTACGGGCATGCCTGGGCTGGCTGAAGATCTGTTCGGGTGGCCCCTGCTCGATCAACTCACCTTGATCGAGCACCACCACCCGGTCGGCCACTTCCCGGGCAAAACCCATTTCGTGGGTGACCACGACCATGGTCATGCCCTCCTCGGCCAGCTCCTTCATCACTTGCAAGACTTCGCCCACCGTCTCCGGGTCCAGGGCGCTGGTGGGCTCGTCGAACAACATCGCCTGGGGTTTCATGGCCAGCGCCCGGGCAATGGCCACCCGCTGCTGCTGGCCACCGGACAACATCGACGGATAGTGATCGGCCTTTTCCGCCAACCCGACGCGCTTGAGCAGCGCCCTCGCCTGTTCCAGCGCCGCCGTGCGCGACACACCTAGCACCTGGATCGGCGCTTCGATGATGTTTTCCAGAGCCGTCATGTGCGGGAACAGGTTGAAGCGCTGAAACACCATGCCGATGTCCCGGCGCTGGCGGGCAATGTTGCGTTCCGAGTCCCGGGCCAGGCTGCCATCGGCCCGGGTGCGGTAGCCCATGGGCCGACCGCCGACGCGGATCTGCCCGGATTGAATCTCTTCCAGCAGATTGATGCAGCGGATAAAGGTGGTTTTGCCGGAACCGGAAGCGCCGATCAGCACCACCACTTCACCACGTTTCACTTGCAGTGAAATGCCCTTGAGAATTTCCAGGTCACCGAAAGACTTGTGAATATCCAGCGCCTCGATGACCAGCTCTTCACTCATGCGCGCCATCTCAACGCCCCCTCAACAGTTTCATGGTGTTGCGGCCGAACATCCGGCTGGCAGCCGGTGCCGGACGATCAGACTGGCCGAAACGTTGTTCCAGCCAGCGCTGGAAAAAGCCCCACAACGTGGTCAATGCCAGGAAGTAGATGGCCACGACCAGGTACAACTCGAACACTCGGAACGTCGCCGAGGTCACCATTTGCGTGCTGAGCAGCAACTCCTGCACCCCGATGACGCTGACCAGCGTGGTGTTTTTCAGCATCACGTTGAACTCGTTGCCCAGCGGCGGCACGATCACCCGGAACGCCTGGGGCAGGACGATGCGCCGCATCAACTTGGCAAAGGTCATGCCCAGGGATCGCCCGGCTTCGTATTGGCCCTTGTCCACCGCACCGATGCCGGCGCGGATGATCTCCGCCATGTACGCGCCTTCATTCAGGCCCAGGGCGATGATCGCCGCCTGGATGTTGCCCGGCACGATGAACCAGCCGAGGTCCAGGTCTTCGAAGCGGAATATCCCCCCTGCCGCCAATGCCGTGTACAGAAACACGATCTGCACCAGCAACGGCGTGCCGCGCATCAGCCAGACATAAAAGCGCACCGGGTACTGCAACAGCGGATTACTCGACAGCTTCATCAACGCCGCGATCAGCCCCAGCACGCAACCGAGCAACATCGCCGACACGCTGATCAGGCAGGTCAGCCACAGCCCCGTCAGGTAGACATCGCTGGGCTGCAACAGGTACTGCCAGAACACATCCCAATTGAAGTTCATCCGGTCTGCCCTCAGTCCAGTTTGTCGCTGTCGACGTGCCATTTACTGAGGAGCGCGGCGTAACTGCCGTCGGCGCGCATGCCTTGCAGGACTTCGGTCAAGGCCACGGTCAGCTGCGGATCGCTTTTGCGCACGCCGAAACCGGTGAGGATGCGATTGAACGCCGGCACCGCCGACTGGAACAGGTCAGGGGCGAGTTGCTGGTAATGCCCGGCGGATTCGACCGTGGTGCCGAAGGCGTCCACCTGATTGATGCGCAAGGCCTGGAACGCATCGGCGTCGACGTTGTACACCACCAGTTTCATCGGCGCCTTGCCAGCCGCTTCGAGTTTTTCGTTTTCCTTGCCCAGCAGCACCCGGATCGTCGAACCGTTGCTGACCGCCACCTTCAATCCGGACAGATCTTCCAGGCTGTTCACCGCTTTGGGGTTGCCCTTGGGCACCACGATGGATTGGCTGGAATACATGAAGTTGACGATGTCGATCACCTCGCGGCGTTCGGGCTTGTCGAACAGCTGATCGACGATCATGTCGCACTGCTGCGCCAGCAGCGCCGGGATCAGCCCGGCGAAAGGCGAGATGCGCCACTCGACCTTCTTGTCACCCAGGCGCTGGGCAATCGCTTCGCCCATGTCGACCTGCAATCCCACCGGTTTTTGCTTCACGTCGAACGACACCAACGGAGGGGAATCCATGCCGGAGCAATAGACGATCTTCTCGCTCTTGCTCAATCGCTCGGGTAACTCGGGGGCGGCGAACGCCCACTGCGAACACAGACTCAAGGTGAACACGGCAACTAACGCGCAAGGCTTGTGCATGGGCATGACTCCAGTGGGCTGCAACGGTGTCCCCTGTAGGAGCTGGCTTGCCAGCGATTGGCGCTTGAGTCTTGCTTCGCTCATTCGGCCGCCTTCGCCGGCAAGCCGGCTCCTACAAGGGGTGTGTGGTATCTGCTTTATTGGTGGGCTTCGAGAAACTGAATCAGTCGCGGAATGGTGCCTTCGATGTGTTCGCACACCACCGCGGCCGCCTTGTCCGGATCGCCCGAACGCAGTGCGGTTATGATCGAGGCGTGCTCGTCCCGGGCGCTGCGGGGTTTGTCGGCGTGTTGCAGCCACAGGCGCATGTGCGGTTCGATCACCGAATACAGTGCCGATATCTGGCGCATCAGGCGCGGCCGTTCACTCAGGCTGCACAGGTATTCATGGAAGGCCCGATGGCGGCTGACCCACTCGGCGCCGTCCTCCCGGTAATCGTCCATCTCGTCGAGCAGGCGCTCGAGATGGCTGAAATGGCGCTCGCTGAGTTTCGTCACGGCGACCCGGATGGCCAGGCCTTCAAGGGCGCTGCGCATCTCGAAGACTTCACGCATCTCCTCGATGTTCAGGCCGCGCACGATCGCGCCGCGATTGGGCCGTAACGTCACCAGGCCATCGGCATCCAGGCGCCGGAAGGCCTCGCGCACCGGCATGCGGCTCATGCCGATTTCCCCGGCGATGTCCTCGGCAATCAGGCGCTCACCGGTGCGGTAACGGCCTTTACAGATCGCCTCCAGGAGAAAGTTGTAGGCCTCCTCTTCGGCGGTGACGGGTTGGCGCTCGGTGTAGGCAGGGGCGAATTTCATCGGTGCACCTTTTGTATTTTTGTATCCAATTATCCATATATCCAAAAAAGCACATTGCATGCCAAGTTACGTGCCGCACGTGCAGGTATCTGATTGGATTGATGTATTGGTCTACAGGAAGGCTCGGCTCCAGCCCGGTACGTCGCAGCAGGCGAGTTGAAATGCCCCAAGTTGTCACCTTACGGCCACAATAAGGTGCGTGTGGTAACACGACAGAAATGCAAACCGCAGCAGGCCGGGTGAAACGTTTTATCCGCGCTGCTAACCCTCTAAGCTTGCGTGTAAAGTAGCCGCCATAAAAATCTCAATCAGGAACCCTGACCGTGGCCAAATCCTCGCTCGAAATCACTGCCAACTTCGACAGCGGCAACATCCAGGTCATCGATGTCAGCGACCCGCTCAAGCCCCTGCTGGCCATCCGCCCCGACACCAAGAGCAACCATTTCCAGTGGTTCCACTTCAAGGCCAGCGGCCTGCATGTCGGCCAGGACCATTGGTTTCGCCTGAACAATGCCAGCCAGTCCTCCTACAACAAGGCCTGGACCGGTTATCAAGCGGTAGCGTCCTACGACCACGTCAACTGGTTCCGCGTGCCGACCATTTTCGAGGGCGACTGCCTGCGCTTCAGCCTCGAAGCTGAACAGACCCACGCCTGGTTCGCCTACTTCGAACCCTACAGCCGGGGGCGTCATGACTGGTTGATCGAGCAGGCGCTGACCAAGGCCGGCACCGAACTGCTGGCCACCGGCAAGAGTGTCGAAGGTCGCGACATCCAACTGCTGCGCAAAGGCACCGGTGCCGAAGGCCAGCGCAAGGTATGGATCATTGCCCAGCAACATCCCGGCGAACACATGGCCGAGTGGTTCATGGAGGGCGTGATCGAGCGCCTGGAAAAACACGACGACCCGGTGCTGAACAAACTGCTGGCCAGCGCCGACCTGTACCTGGTGCCGAACATGAACCCGGACGGCGCCTTCCACGGCCACCTGCGCACCAATGCCATGGGCCAGGACCTGAACCGCGCCTGGCAGAGCGCCAGCCAGGAGATCAGCCCGGAAGTCTTTTTCGTCCAGCAACAGATGGAACAGTACGGCGTCGACCTGTTCCTCGACGTCCACGGTGACGAGGAAATCCCCCACGTGTTCACCGCTGGTTGCGAAGGCAATCCAGGCTACACGCCACGCATCGAAAAACTCGAAGAGCACTTCCGCAGCCACCTGAAACACACCACCAAGGACTTCCAGACCAAACACGGCTACACCCGCGACGAACCGGGTCAAGCCAACATGACCCTGGCGTGCAACAGCGTTGGCCAGAAGTACGACTGCCTGTCGCTGACCCTGGAAATGCCGTTCAAGGATCATGATGATCATCCGAACCCGTTGACGGGGTGGTCGGGGAAACGGTCGAAGCAGTTGGGGAAGGATGTGTTGGCAACAGTGGCGGATATAATTGGCGAACTTCGCTAAATTATAATACGGCAGATCTAACATGACACACATCGTGTTAGATCTCTCCATCAAGGACGTGCCAAAATAGAATCCGATTTCTGCGACTCGTACCCATTGACTATTGATTTTATCGAATACCATCTCAGCGCAGCAGGCGCATCAACAGTAAGTGTCGTCGCTCCAGTCTCTCCAAGATTGATACCTGGGTAAGGGTCAGAGCGTGTCACTCGATATTTTTGTGCTCCCTCCACCGCATTCCAGCCAAAGGTAATCGTATTTTGCGTTGAACTTATTTTTTTGAATCCTGTTGGCGCTGGGGGCCGAAAGTTTTCTCCCGGCTCGGGGCGTCCACAGTAGTAAGCCATATTACCAGTTGAACTGTCGATCTGCTGCCCTCTTAAATATTGACCTTCCGGGCATGCAAAGGGGTGTTTGACAGGGTGCACGCTCGTATTGGGAATTCGCATAGCCGTCCACTCCTTAGCCAGTCCTACGCAAGTCATTACAAGTCTAACGTTCCCGGTATTATTCAGGCCGAAACTTGCCTGAACCTTATTTTCTGGACACATCGTACTATTTGTTTCGTAAGGTAAAGTAATTCTTTCAGCTAATCGCGAATGCAAGCCAGCACCTTGATATTGTGGCAGTGCACATCCAATGTAGAGCTTTTTGCGGCCTTCTTCGTACTTTTCTCCAGCCATTACAAAACTCGTTCCATCGCTTTGGCATTAAGCTTCGACTACATAAAATGGTATCCACCAGATCGGACCGCGCCAGTCTCTTATTTGGTTCGGCTCCGCCTGGACGTTGGAATTTTTCGATAACAATGGAAGGGACACCGCTTGGTTAACAGATGGGCCGGATGAACAAGCTACCGCCAAGGTTGATATTGCAATGACAGATAATGAGCTTTTAAAACGTTGCATACCATTGAAGCGATTAAATACCACCATGGTTGCTCTCCCTTTAAACTTGTTAAATACCAATAGCCATCTGGCACGCCCAAAAACAGCTAAAAATATTTGATCAGCTTTTCCAGAAGAAAGAACCTGTAAGAAATGACAGTTTTCTAGAAATCAAAATACCATATCGCTATAAAAAACCGATTTTGCACATTAAACCCGTTTTCTCAATCTCGAAATATATCCCTCGTGTAAATGCGAACATACCAGGCAGCGCGCTCAGAATGGGGCGCTGCCCGACTTCTCAACTCCGGTCTTTTCCCATCAGCATACTCTGCAGTACACCATCGCGCCGCACCCAACCATGAAACAACGCCGCCGCCAGATGCAGCAGCACGGTCAGGAACAGCAGATACGCCAGATACCCATGCGCCTTGCGCAGGAACGCGAACACCTGCGCATTCGGCGGCACGATCGATGGTAATTGCAATGAACCGCTGAGCATCACCGGCTCGCCCGACGCCGAGATCATCGCCCAGCCCAACAACGGCAATACCAGCATCAAGGCATACAGCAAGACGTGCGATGCCTTGGCCGCCAGCACTTGCCAACCCGGGAGGTCGGCCGGCAGCGGGGGTTGTTGGGTAGAGAAGCGCACCGCCAGGCGCACGATCACCAGCAGCAGGATGGCGACTCCCAACGGCTTGTGCAGGTGAATCAGCCATTCATGACGCTCGGACACCGAAGCGACCATGCCGGCGCCAATAAACAGCATGGCCATAACCATGAGTGCCATCAGCCAGTGCAGCAGGCGCGCCAGGGGGGCGAAATGCTTCGGTTGAGTACTCATTGCTGGGCCTCCTGTTTGGCGGCGGGTAACTGGCTGACTTCGCTGGTGCGACGCAGGTAGGAATTGGAATAACCGGCCGAGCGAGCGGCGAGCAATGGGTCGTCGGAACCTTCGATCCCGGCAGGCAACACCAGCGGGTCGTAGTTGATGTCACGGCATTCGCCGTTGAGTTGCGGCTGGGTGCTTTCAAGGACCAATGTCCCCGCGTTCAACACTTTGCGCCCCTCTGGCCAGGCCTTGCTCGCGTCGTTGACCGGATCGCCGGGGTTGGCCAGGGTGATGTTCAACTGCCAACGCAACGGCCCTGCGGCGATGCGCTGAACCAGATCCTTCTCCAGGAAATCGGTGCCCGCAGGCGCCGTAGCGCCCGGCGCATCCTGGGCCACCGGCACCATGCTCCAGCGCACGGCTTGCCGTTGTCCTGCGGCGTTAACCAGGTAAAACGCGTTGACGCTGTTGTAGGTTTCGGTCACGTAACTGGCCGAAGGTTTGGCGGTCTTGATCCAGGCCAGGAACGGTCCGGCCTCCGGATGTGATCCGAAGAACGCAGGTACCGCGGCAGGGTCCGGTTTGCCCGTCGCGGGAACCGGTGATTGGGCTTGCTGCAACTGATAGAACGCCTCGGGCGTGCCCACCGGAAACACCGGCATGCTGTTCATCCCGGTGCGCCACTGCTGGCCGTTGGCCTGGGTGAAACGCAAGGCCATGCTGCGGATAGGCACCGCGCTGTCTGGTGCATAAGGGTTGCCCGCGGGCAAGGCAAAACGACCGACCACGGGCGTGCGTGCCTGATTGAACACCTGCGCGCTGGAATAGCTGCGCGCCTCAAAGCTGCTCTCGAAATGGCCGATAACGCACACGCCTTTGGAGTGGTTGCGCCGGAACCCCGGATGCACGCCGTTGTTGGTTTCGAGCACATTGATCAGCTTTTTCGGGGTCAGGCGCTGTGGGTCAAGGGTGCCGTTGACGTAGGCAAACGCCCCAGCCACTGCGGCGACGACCACGGCAATGCCGGCCAGGCGCAGCACCAGGCTCGCGCCACTCAAGGGTGGCCGGGTTGGCGGTGTTGATCGATCTACCATGAAAGACTCCGGGCCATCGGCCACAAGTGAGAAGAATCAAGCAGACGAACCCCACGAGGGTTTATTCCATCGCGCGGTATTTATTTTTTCTGTCGTGGAATAACCTCGAGTGCCGGGCGTCTTCCTAGTCCAAAGCGTAGTGACTAGTCAGAACTTCATGAACGAGATTGACGAACAACTGAGAGAAATCATTCCCCGATTGCGGCGGTTTGCCCTGTCGTTGACGCGCAACCCCAGCAGCGCCGACGATCTGGTGCAGTCCTGCCTTGAGCGGGCGCTGTCGAGTTGGGGCGGCAGGCGCGTCGAAGGCGACTTGCGCGCCTGGTTGTTCTCGATTCTGTATCGACAGTTTCTCGATGCTCACCGCCGTACCCGACGCTATGCCCGAATGCTCGAATTCTTTACCGGACGCGACGACGCACAGCCTTCCGTGGAGCGCACCGTGATCGCCCAATCGACCCTCGACGCCTTCGATCGACTGCCCACCGAACAGCGGGCGCTGCTGTTGTGGGTGTCGGTGGAAGGCCTGAGTTACAAAGAGGTCGCCGAGATTCTCGACGTCCCCACCGGCACCGTGATGTCCCGCCTGTCCCGGGCTCGCCAGGCCCTGCGCCAACTCAGCGATGGCGAAATCAACCGCCCTTCCCTGCGGAGACTCAAATGATCAGCATGCCCCCCAGCGAGCGCGACCTGCACGCATACGTCGACCATCAGCTCGGCGAGGAAGACCGGCGCCTGGTGGAGACCTTTCTGGCCAGTAACCCGCTGGTGGCCGCGCAGGTTCGCGGTTGGCAGCAAGACGCCCAGCACCTGCGCGCGGCCCTTGGTGGCCTCTTGCAGCAGCCGGCCAATCCCGACCTTGATCCGGCCGTCATTCGCCAACGCATGAAGCGCCAGTCCCGTCGCCACCTGGCCAGCGCCGCAGTGTTATTGATCGCGGTCAGCGTCGGCGGGTTCGGCGGCTGGCAGGCGCGGGAAGTTACTCTCGTCAGCACCCAGCTACCGATGACCGACGCCCTGCAGGCCTATCGCCTGATTGCCCAGCAAGGCCTCTTGCCGGCCGACTACAAGGCCGGCGACGAAGGTGACATGCAGGGCTGGCTCGACCGTTATTTCACCCAGGCCAATCGCCTGCCTGACTTGTCGGGCGCGGGATTCAAACCGGCCAGCGGGCGCTTGCTCAGCACCGAGCAGGGACCTGCGGCGATGGTGGTCTACGAGAACCAGGGCGGCCAGAAGATCAGCTTTTACGTGCGCCCGCCGGGGCCGAAGAACTACCTGCTGCCGAGGGGCAGTCGTAGCGATGGCGGTTTGCAGGCTGAGTACTGGTCGGGTAGTGGGTATAACTATGCGATGGTCAGCCCGGTGGATACGCCGGCGGCGCAGATGCTCAGGCAAACGGTAAAATTCTGACCACACCACAAATCCCTGTAGGAGCTGGCTTGCCAGCGAATGCGTCCTTCCCGTCAACAACGATGCTGGCTGATCCACCGCTTTCGCTGGCAAGCCAGCTCCTACAGGGGTTGCGTGGCGGTTCAGAAATCCCGTTTGTAGAAGATGTCCCGCGAGCCACCGGCGGCTTCCAGGTAAACCTGCGATGGTCAGCCCGGCGGATACGCCGGCGGCGCAGATGCTCAGGCAGACCGAGTTCTGACCACACCACAAATCCCTGTAGGAGCTGGCTTGCCAGCGAAGGCGTCATTCCCGTCAACAACGATGCTGCCTGATCCACCGCTTTCGCTGGCAAGCCAGCTCCTACAGAGGTTGCATGGTGGTTTAGAAATCGCGCTTATAGAAGATGTCCAGCGAACTGGCCACGCCACCGGCGGCTTCCAGGTAAACATGCGATGGTCAGCCCGGCGGATACGCCGGCGGCGCAGATGCTCAGGCAAACGGTGCAATTCTGACTACACCATAAATCCCTGTAGGAGCTGGCTTGCCAGCGAAGGCGTCCTTCCCGTCAACCGCGATGTTGCCTGATTCACCGCTTTCGCCGGCAAGCCAGCTCCTACAAGGGGGTTGCGTGGTGGTTTAGAAATCGCGTTTGTAGAAGATGTCCAGCGAACTGGCCACGCCACCGGCGGCTTCCAGGTAAACCTTTTTGCTCAGCTTGTAGCGCAAGGCAATGGTGTTGGCCGGTTCGAACACACCAACGCCATAACGCAGGCTGAGCTTCTCGGAAAGGTTGCCGCTGGCGACCACGCTGGTGGCGTTGCCACTGCCCTCGGTGTCGAGCTGGAAATCGTCGATGCCCAGGTTCTTCGCCAGGCCACCGGTTACCCCGGAGCTGCCCATCAGGCCCAGGCCGAGTGCAGCCTGGGCGAGCATGTTGTTGTCTTCACCGTTGGTACTCAGTGGACGCCCCAGCACCAGATAGGACAGCGCCTGTTCCTGGCTCATGGCCGGTTCCGAGAAAATCTGCGTGGTCGGTTGCTCGGCGCTGCCGCTCAAGCGGATGCCGGCGATCACATCGTCGGTCTGGCGGATGGCCTCGATGTCCAGGTACGGCTGGTCGAGCGGGCCGGCGAACAGCAACCGCGCCCGGCGCACCGTAAGTCGCTGACCGTAGGCGCGGTAGCGGCCGTCGTTGAGCCATAGCTCGCCACGGGTGTCCATGTTGTCGCCAATGTGCACATGCCCCTGCACATTGGCGGTCAGGCCAAACCCGGCAAAGCTCAGCTTCTCTTCGCCAACCACCACATCGATGTCCATTTTCATCGCCAGGGGTGGTTTGCCCTCTTCGGTCTGCTGGCCGATGATCACCGTGTCGTCGGAGAGCTTGACCGTCGATGGCGGCAACTCGCGAATGGTGATGTCGCCCTTGGGCACCCGCACTTTACCGGCGATGGCCAGCTCATCGCCCTTGAGCGAGATTTTCAGGTCCGGGGCCACTTCGACCTTGGCGTAGGGTTCGACGCTGACCGGCAACTGCGAGCCCTTGAGCGCCAGGTCCACTACCGGTGCCTGGCCCCAGGCGACATTGCCGTTGAGGCTGCCCTGCCCGGCCTTGCCGCTTTTCCAGCCGCCATTGAGCTGCACGGTTTCACCGGCGATCACCGCCTGCAGTTGCAACGCTTGAATCTCCATCGGCAACTCGGCGCCGGACACTTCGCCGTCACTGAGCACCAGATTGCCATTGACCAGCGGCGCCAGCAGGCCACCGGAAATCGTGCCGCTGCCATTGAGGCGACCGGTCAGTTTCTCGACCATGGGCACAAACGGCCGCGCCACCGACAGGTCCAGGCCACTCAAGCGGAAGGTACCGGTCAGCGGTTTGTTCTGCGGCAACGGGTTGATCTGCGCCTGTACCATCAATTCCCCAAGCTTGCCGCCAACGAAATTCAGGTTGGTATCGATGCGCTTGGGCGCAAGCGTGCTGGTGAGCTTGAGGGTCTGATACGGGAAATCCAGCCACTGCTCTTTCTCGCGCACGCGCAACGTCCCGCCGCTGGCATCGATGCTGATCACGCCGTTCGGGCCGCTGGCTGGCAGGTCCAGCTGCACGTCGGCGTTGAGCCGGCCCTGCCAGGCGAAATCCTTCGGCAGCCACTGGGCGAGGCTGTCGATGGGGAATTGCCGCAGGTGATAACGCAACTTCGGCTCCGGCATCAGACGCTGGTCTTCACCGCACAGACTGGCCGGGCCAGACGCCCAGCAATGGGCGCCAAAATTGATTTTTCCGTCCGCCAGCCGCTCGAGTTTTGCCGGACCTTGCAGCTTCCAGTCCTGGCCACCGGCCTGGATGTCGCCGCTGGCCAGACGTCCTCGCCAGTTGCCTTTGTCCAGTGCGCCGTCCAGACCAAGGGCCAGTTTCAACTTGGGCCCTTGCAGGTCAAGGCTCAGTTTCTGGTTCTTGATGTCGCCCTGACCGCTGGCGGTCAGGGTGCCCAACGAGGTGTCACCGGCCTGGATACCGCTGCCCTTGAGGTCGATTTTCGCCCGTTGCGCGCTGTCGAGGGTCGCGTCCAGGTTCAGGCTTTGCAGGCGATTGTCCTGGAAAGCCAGTTGCGTGCCTTGCAACCCGAGCTTGCCTTGCGGTGCCTTGAGCGTTCCGGCGACATCGACCCGGCCGTTGATCTGGCCGCGCAATTGCGGCCATAGCTGGGCCAGACGCGCCAGCTTGATGTCGATCTGGCCGTTAAGTTTCTGTTGCAGGCTGCCCTTGCCGTTGATGCTGTTGTCGCCGAGGCGAATCTGCAGGGCGTTCAGGTTCCATTGCTCGCCGCTGCCATCGGCCTTGGCTTGCAGGACGGCCGGCTGGCCACGCAGCTTGCCCTTCAGGTCCAGGTCGGCGCTCAGGCTGAGCTGTTCATTTTTCATCTCGCCTTTGCTGCGCAAGGGGCCTGCCAACGTGCCCGGCAGTTCCGCGACCCAGTACGCCGGATCGATCGCGGAAAGATCCAGCGCAGTGTCCCAGGCGATGCCGTCGGCGAATTGCAGGTTCAAGTGCCCTTCGGCCTTCCCCTGCCCGGCGACGAGCTGGATCTGTTGCAGGTAGATTTTTGTCAGGTCACCGGCGAACGGGCTGGTCAGGCTGAACGCCCCGGCCGGGCCATCCAGGGCGGCGTCGAAGTGCCCCAGGTATTTGCCGTCGGTGTAGGAGACGTCACCGTTGAAGCTGCGCAGGGCCACTTGCGGTTCGTCGATCAGCGGATAGAGCCGGTGCCAGGGGAAATCCAGCCAGGCGATTTTGGCATCAGCGCTCAGGCCCTTGCTCCAGTCCAGTTGTCCGGTGAGCTTGAGGCTTTGCTTGTCGTTGGCGGTCAGGTCCAGGGCGGCGATCTGCGCGCCGTTGGCGTCGACCTTGCCTTGCAACGCCAGCGCGACCGGGCCTTGTTCGGCTGGCAGCATGGCCTTGCCGACTAACTGATAACCGTTTTTCAGGTCACCGGCGCCAGTGAGTTCGAGCTGATTGAGTTGCAGGGTGTCCGGCAAGTCGGCGCTGGGTTTGAAGCCGTCAGCGGTGATGCGCACTGTGGCCGGCAGGTTTTCCACCAAGGGTTGCAGCTTGCCGGTCAGTTGCCCATTGAGATAGCCGCTGCTGTCGGCCTTGAGGTTCAAGGTGTTCAGCAGGTCACCGTCGACTTGCAGGGCCAGCGCCCAAGGTTCGGTGCCAGGTGCTGGCAGGGTCAGTTTGCCTTCTGCCTTCAGCGGCCAATTGCCAGTCGGTTGCAGCAAGCCGGACAGGTGCAGGCTCAGTTCATCGCGCTGCAGTTGCACCGAGTCGATCTGCAAGCCGTTGGCCGTCCAGTGCGCCGCCAGTTGCAAGCCCTTGAGTTGTTCGCTGCCGTTGAACAGCAGGCTGCCGACCTGGATGTCGCCCAGTTCGAGCGCCAGCGGCAAGTTCAAGTCTGGAAGAGTGATAGGCCCGCTGTCCTCTTCTGGCTCGCCGGGTGGAAATTGCAGGCTGACCTGATCGGCCTTCAGTTGTTCGATGCACAGGGTCATGCGCGTCAGACACAGCGGCGACCAGGCGAAGATGACTTTGCTGAGCTCGACCCGGCTGCTGTCTTGCTGCCACAACAGGCGATCGGCACTCCACTGCCCGCCCAGGCGACCCTGGAAATTGTCGAGGCTCAAACCCGGCACAAACCCGAGTGCCCAGCGACTGCCGGTCGCCGTGCCCAGCACTGTGGCCAGGGTCAGGACCACCAGCATCAGCAGCGCCAAAATGGTCAGCAACGTTATTTTCAAGCCACGTTTCACAACTCGGGTCCCATGGAAAAGTGCAAGCGAATGCCGCCATCGTCGTCGAGCGCATGGGCCAGGTCGAGGCGGATCGGCCCAACCGGAGAGACCCAGCGCACGCCGATGCCGACCCCGGTCTTGAGGTTCGGCAGTTCAAGTGTATTAAAGGAGTTGCCCTGGTCGACGAAAGTCGCCACGCGCCATTTTTCCGCAACGGAATACTGGTATTCGGCACTGGCGGTGACCATGTAGCGACCACCGATGCGGTCACCCTGGTTGTTTTCCGGGGACAGGCTCTGGTAGTCGTAGCCGCGCACACTCTGGTCGCCACCGGCGAAGAAGCGCAACGACGGCGGTATCGATTTGTAGCCGTTTGTGGCACTGCCGCCGACCTGCACCCGACCGAGCAAGCGGTGCTTGTCGAACACCGTGGTCAGGCCTTTGACCAGCGCCGTGCCGTACAGCAAGTTGTTATCGGAACCCAGTCCTTCCTTGGCGACCTTGGTTTCGAACTGCAGGCGATAACCATTGTGCGGGTCGATACGGTTGTCGCTTTTCAGGTACGAATAGCTGACACCGGGCATCAGCAAGGTACTGAGGCCGGAATCGTCGCCGAGTCGGTATTCCTCGCGCTGCCACTTGAGCGACACCACCCGCTGCCAGCCGCTGGGCAGCTTGCTGTGCCACTCGGGGCCTACGGTCAGCAACTTGCTGAGGCTGTCCTTGTCGGCGATTTCTTCGTTCTGGTAACCACCGGCGAAACGCAGCTTGTCGGTCAGCGGCGGGTCCAGGGGAATGTCGTAGAACAACCCGACGTTTTGCCGAGGTGCCGAGACTTCGGTCTCCCAGCCATAACTGTGGCCCTGGGGGTTGACCCAGTGCCGGGTCCAGTTGGCCTTGACCCGTGGGCCGACGTCGGTGGAGTAGCCAATGCCCAGGCCCATGGTGCGTGGCTTGCGGGTTTCGAGCTTGACGTCCACAGGGATCACATCGTTCTTGGACGCTGTCGGCGCGGCGTCGACCCGCACGCCTTCGAAATAGCCGCTCGATTGCAGCGCCTGATTGAGCTCGGCGATCAGTTCGGAGTCGTACGGCGTACCGGCCTTGAAAGGCACCATGCGTTGCAGCAGGTCTTCGTCGAACGGTGTGTCGCCTTCAAAATTGACCTTGCCCAGCGAGTAGCGCGGACCGCTGTCGTAGACCAGCTCGATATCGGCCACGCCGGCCCGCGGGTCGACCGCCAACTTCTGGCGGCTGAAGCGGCCACTGAAAAAACCAAAACGCGAGGCCTGGTTCTGGATCAGGCGCTTGGCGTCCTCGTACTGACCGTGGTTGAGTACCGCACCGGTTTGCAGTGCAGGGCTCTTGGGCACACGAAAGGATTTGAGGCTGGCCGCCGGGCCGTCGACGCGGATGGTGACGTTGCGCAGATGTACCGGCTCGCCGGGATCGATGGTCAGCACCAGGCGCGGCGACTTGCCGCCCTTCACTTCGCTGTCGATTTGCGGCTGGTAGTAACCCAAGGCCTGGGCGGCCTTGCGCGCCTGTTCCTCGGCGCCACGGCTGAAGCGCAGCAAAGCCTCTTCGTCACGATCGCCGAGACTGCCGATATAGCCTTCGATATTGGCCTTCAGTGCATCGTTGGACGGTTTGATCCGCACATCCAATTCACTTTGCGCCAGTGCCGCGCAGCTGGTGATCAGCAGCAGTACGCCACTGGTAATTCTTCCTGGAAAATTCATAGGCGCGGATGCTATCACGAGCGTGGAGCGTGATAGAGCCTGGCGTGCACGTAAAGTTCGGCCTCAAGCCGTTGCTGAATGTAATACCTGCGGATTCGCGTGGAAAAACACGTGTTCGCGAACCGGTCCAACGGCCACCTCGCCGATTTCTTCGTAGCCCTGGCGCTTATAGAAGTCGAGATAACGCGGGTTGCCGGTGTCGAGAATCACGCCCTGGGAGTTTTCATCCACCGCGCACCAGTTATGCACCGCCTGCAACAGTTGCTCACCAAAGTGCTTGCCCTGGAATTGCGGGTGAACCCCCAGCAACGGCAGTACGTGCACCGAGTCATTCGGCACGCAGGCCGCCACGGCGTCGTGGTACTCAAGGTAGCGCCGGGTGCAGCGAAAACCGGTACTGAGCACCATGCGCAGGCGCCAGGCCCAACTTTCCGTCACCCCCAGGCGCCGTTGTGGCGGCGCGATCAGGGCAATGCCGATCAACCGGTCGTTGACCAGCAGGCCGATGGCCGGCAGCTCCTGGAAAAAGTGTTGCTTGACCAGCTCGCGCACGGTGGCGCGCACCCGTTGTTCATAGCCGGGACGCTCGGCTTCGAACAGGTAGCTGAACGTCGGCTCGTGGCGGTAGGCCTGATACAGCAGAGAACGCGCTTCGCGGGAATAGCCGCTGTCGAGCATGTGGATATCGGCAATGGCGGTGGAGGTTTCAGGCATGACGGTCGTTCTCCCTGACGCAGCTCGCGGGGCTGCGCTCTTGTTGTTACGAGCTCATTGGGGCCGAGACAGTTCCTTGCTGATCGCAAATCAGTGTAGGCAATGAAACCCTGTTCGTCCCACCCCGCACTGGCCCCCATTGCCCATGTCAGCTAGCATCGCCCTTTTGCCAGGACTGCCGAGCATGAAGATCGTCTCCTTCAACATCAACGGGCTTCGCGCCCGTCCCCATCAGCTGGCGGCGCTGATCGAAAAGCATCAGCCGGACGTGATCGGGTTGCAGGAAACCAAGGTCCACGACGACCAGTTCCCGCTTGAAGAGGTCAAGGCCCTGGGCTACCACGTGTATTTCCATGGGCAAAAGGGTCACTACGGCGTCGCCCTGCTGTCGCGCCAGGAGCCGCTGGCCTTGCACAAAGGCTTCGTCACCGATGAAGAGGATGCCCAGCGACGTTTCATCTGGGGCACCTTCGCCGATGCCAACGGTGTGCCGGTGACCATCATGAACGGCTACTTCCCCCAAGGCGAAAGCCGCGACCACCCGACCAAGTTCCCGGCCAAACAGCGTTTCTACAGCGACCTCCAGGTGCTGCTGGAAAGCCAGTTCAAGAACGTCCAGCCGCTGGTGGTGATGGGCGACGTGAACATTTCCCCGGAAGACTGCGACATCGGCATCGGCCCGGACAACATGAAACGCTGGCTGAAAACCGGCAAATGCAGCTTCCTGCCTGAAGAGCGCGAGTGGATGGCCCGATTGAAGAACTGGGGCCTGGTGGACAGTTTCCGCCACCTGAACCCCGAGGTGGCTGACGTCTTCAGTTGGTTCGACTATCGCAGCCGTGGCTTTGAGGATGAGCCCAAGCGCGGGCTGCGGATCGATGTGATCCTCGCCTCCCATGGTCTGTTGCCACGGGTCAAGGCGGCCGGTGTCGACTACGAACTGCGTGGAATGGAGAAGCCGTCGGATCATGCGCCGATCTGGTTGGAACTGAGCTAATACCAAAAGATCGCAGCCTGCGGCAGCTCCTACAGGAGTACGCCGATCCAATGTAGGAGCTGCCGCAGGCTGCGATCTTTTGCTCTGTCATATTCAAGACATCTTACTGACTTAATCTCTCGGCACCTCCTCTGGCCATTTAGGTGCCGGCATGACCCTGCGCGTGTTGTTCCTGTTGATACTGTGCATCGGACTGCCGCCGACGGCCACGGCCAGCCCGTTACCGATCCCCGGGCAAGGTCCGGTGTTGCGCATCCAGGGCTCCAACACCATTGGCGCGGCACTGGGGCCGGCGCTGGTCGAGGGTTTGATGCGCGAGCAGGGTCTGCTCAAGGTGCACAGCGAAGCGGCGGACAAGGCCAACGAATCGCGTATCGTCGGTGTAACCCTGGAAGGCCGTCGGGTCGAAGTGGAGCTGGCGGCCCACGGCTCCAGTACCGGCTTCACCGCGCTGAAAAGCGCCAGTGCCGATGTCGCTGCCTCTTCCAGGCCGATCAAGGACAGCGAGCTGGTCAGCCTCCAACCACTGGGCGACCTGAAAAGCGCCGCCGCCGAACAGGTCATCGCCATCGATGGACTGGCGATCATCCTGCATCCGCAAAACCCGTTGAACACCCTCGATACCACCCAACTGGCACGCATTTTCAGCGGCGAAGTGAAAAATTGGGAAGAACTCGGTGGCCAAGGCGGCGCCATTCATCTCTATGCGCGCGATGATCAGTCCGGCACCTACGATACTTTCAAAGAGCTGGTTCTCAGTGGTCATGGCAAAACCCTGAGCGGCAGCGCAAAACGGTTTGAATCCAGCGAACAACTGTCCGACGCCGTCACTCAGGATCCCCATGGCATCGGCTTCATCGGCCTGCCCTACGTGCGCTCGGCCAAGGCCGTGGCGATTGCCGACGGCCAGTCCATGGCCATGCTGCCGCTCAACAGCCTGATTGCCACGGAAGACTACCCCTTGTCCCGGCGCCTGTTCCTGTACCTGCCACCCAAGGGCAACAACCCTTGGGCGCAAGCGCTGGTGGCCTTCGCGCAAAGCCCCAAGGGCCAGGCGATCGTCGCGGCCAACGGCTTTATTGCCCAAACCATCCAGGCCATGAACGTCACGCCGAACGCGTTGATGCCCGAGGGCTACCAGGCACTGAGCCGCCACGCCATGCGCCTGACGGTGAACTTTCGCTTCGAAGAAGGCAGCGCCAGCCTGGACAACAAGGCCCGACAGGACCTGTCACGGGTGCTCGACTACATGAAACAGCACGACAAGACCGATCGCCGGGTAACGCTGGTAGGGTTCGGCGATGCCAAGCTCGACCCGGCACGTGCCGATCTGCTCTCGAAACTGCGGGCCATGGCAGTGCGCCGCGAACTGGTGAAAAGTGGCGTGGTGCTGCGTGATGTTCGCGGTTTCGGCGCCGAGATGCCGGTGGCAGCCAACAGCGAGGATGAGGGGCGGATCAGGAACCGGCGGGTCGAGGTCTGGGTTTATTGAGCCTGTCAGGCCAGGTCCATCAGCAAAGTGGCTGATCGAACCTGGCCCGAAACGCCATCAGCCCAGCAGTTTCTCAAGCTGCGCAACGGTATCGACGGCACCCATGGTCTTGGCGGCATCCAGCGCGGTAATGCCGTTGGCGTCCTTGGCGCGCGGGTCGGCACCTTTACCGATCAGGTAGTCGACCACTTCGACGCGGTTGAACATCGCGGCCATCATCAGCGCGGTGCGGCCGTCGAAAGACGAACCTTCGACCTGTGCGCCCCCCTCGACCAAGGCCTTGATCACGGCCAGGTCACCCTTGAAGGCCGCGCCGGCAATCGGGCTCTGGCCGTTGTCGTTGCGGATTTCCGGATCGGCCTTGTGTTCGAGCAAGACTTTTACCGTGTCGACGTGGCCGTGGTAAGCGGCCAGCATCAGCAGGGTGTCGCCCTTGTGATTGCGCAGGTTCGGCGGCAGGCCCTTGCTCAGCAGTGCAGCCATCATGGCCGCATCTCCCTCACGCGCCTTGTTGAAGACCTGTTCGGCAAACTCGGCAGCTTCTTCGGGGGTCATCTGGCGGCTGTTGTCTGACATTGAACGCTCCACTTTCAGTTTTTCGCAAAGCCGACAGTTTCCCGAGCGGGCTCGTCACTGTCACTTCTTTTTTCTGGAACACGGCCATAGCCCTGTTCAATAGCGATGCTTGCCACCCTGGATCTCCGCCAGGACCTGCTCGGTGACCTGCACGTAGGTGTCGGTGCCCGGCAACCAGGCGTAGATCGGGTCAACGCCGGTCCTGCCGGGGTCGAACGCTTCGTCCTTGAGCCGGGTCTTCTGGTATTTGAACGTCCCGGTGGTTTCCATTTTCACTTTCACCCGCAAAAACAACGGCACCGCGTAGGCCGGCATGTGCTGCCGGGCAAAAGCCAGCAACTCGTCGAAGTCCAGGGTCGCCAGGGATTCCGCGGGGGTGATCGCGGCCATCCCGGCCCGGCCGTTGGTGTTATTCACTTCCACGCCATAGGCCACGGCCTCGGAAATGTTCGGGTGCTGCAGCAGGATGTTCTCGACCTCGGTGGTCGACACGTTTTCACCCTTCCAGCGGTAGGTGTCGCCCAAGCGATCGACAAACTGCGCATGACCGAATCCGATGTTGCGCAACAGGTCGCCGGTGTTGAAGTAGCGGTCACCCTTGACGAACACGTCGTGCAGCACGACCTTTTCGGTCTTGTGCGGGTCGGTGTAACCATCCAGCGGCGCCTTGTCGTCGATTTTGGCAAGGAGCAGCCCCTGCTCGCCCTTGCCGACCTTGCGCATGAAACCGTTGGCGCCACGGGTCGGCGCGCCGCTGTCGTGGTCGTACGCCGCCAGCTCCCAGGACATCAGGGAAAAGCCCACGGTATTGTCGAAATTGAGGATGTTGGTAAAACCGATGTTGCCGTCACTGGCGGCGTACAGTTCGCAGATATGCTCGACCGCGAAGCGCGTCTTGAACTCGCCCCATGCGCCCGGACGCAAACCGTTGCCGATCATCTTGGTCACGCCGTGCTGGCTGTCGTCGACACTGGGAGGCTGGTCGACCAGGTAGCGGCATAACTCACCGACGTAGCCCAGGGTGGTCGCCCGGTACTTGCGTACATCGCTCCAGAATTCTCTGGCGCTGAACTTGCGGCGGATGGCGAACCCCGAGGCCCCGCTGATGGCCGAGCCCCAGCACACGCACAAGCCGGTGGCGTGATACAGGGGCAAGGTGCAGTAGACGATGTCCTCGGGACGCATGTCCAGCGCGATCATGCCGAAGCTTGCGCAACTGCGCATCCAGCGCCCGTGCTTGAAAACCCCGGCCTTGGGCAACCCGGTGGTGCCCGAGGTATAGATGTAGAAACAGGGGTCGTCGAAAAAGACCTGCTGACTGCTGGCGGGGTTGTCGCTACAGGCGTCAACGCTGGCGGTCATCAGGTTGACGAACCCTTCGGGCGCTATGCCCGGGTGGCTGTAGGTGTCCTGATCGGCGACGAACCAGGTACGCGCCACCTCGATCGACACCCGCTCGCGCACCGCCAGGTAGGCCGGGACCAGTTCCGCACCGACGACAATCGCCGCTGGCGTCACCAGGTTCAGGCTATGGATAAGGGTATCGCGGGTTAACGAGGTATTGAGCAACGCGCTGATGGCGCCGACCTTGGCCAACGCCAGAATGGTCACCAGCAGTTCCGGGCGGTTCTCGATGAAGACCGCCACCACGTCGCCCTTGCCGATGCCTTGGGCCATCAGGTGATGGGCGATGGAATTGGCCCAACGGTTGACCTGCGCGTACGTCAGTTGCACCTCGCCATACAGCAAGGCCGGGCCTTCGGGGTTACGCAGGGTGGCCTGCTCGAAACTCCAGCCCAGGCCACACGCTTGGGTCGGATCCGTGACGTTGGCGACCTTCATGCCCTTGACCACGCGAGGAATGGCTTTGGCAATGGAAGGCAGCTTGCGGAGCATCATGCCCCAGGTGATGGTGTCGCGCTGCGTGCGGCTCATGGCGGTTCCCGTTGGCTCTTCTTATTGTCGGGCGGCATTGATCGACCCCGAAAATACGTCAACGGTTCTGCAGCTGTACACGCGGTTTTTGAAATGTTTTGTATCCGCGACACCGACGTTTGAAATGATGAGCGCGTGGATGGGAAATGGTTCAATCGAATCGCCGAGGACCCCGCAAAATGCAGGATGCACGATAGCCATTCATGCAGATTGCACGAAAGCAAAAAACTTCAAAAATTATAAGTCGTTGTTTTATATGAATATTTTCTACGAATAAATACTGGCACAATCACTGCAACAGCCTCCCCATGCTTTGCCATCCAAGCACTTACGGAGCTGATAGACATGAGCCTGATCCAAGAAAAATTCTCTTCCTTGTTCTCCAACTTCGACGTGATCACCCAGGATCGACCTGACGGCGGCATCCTGCTCACCTTGCGCAGCGAAGGCCGGGAATTCAAACGCTCGATTTCCTACCAGCAGCTGCACAATGGCGACCAACTGTCGTGGGTCATCAGCGCCATTCGCCGCGACCTGGCCGAACAGGCCAGCGAGTTGCCGCAAATCTCCATGCTGCAAAGCCAGCAGCGTTTTGCCCTGCCGACCTATCATTCGCTGTAAGCGTCAGGCTTCGGTAAACCATCAGGCCGTGCAAGCTGGCGCTTCACGGCCTGAGTTGTGTTCGCAGACCGCTCAGTCGTCCATTCGCGGGAATCGACCCGCAATGTCGTCGCCGGTGAAATTGGCCACCCAAGGCTGATTGCTGGACAGACGAATCGCAACGACAAAAGGCTGTTCGCCGATGTCCAGCCACTGCCGCGTGCCCGCCGGCAGCATTATCAGGTCGTTTTTCTCGCACAGCACGGCATAGACGTAATCGTCGATGCGCACGCACAACAAGGCGCTGCCCGCAGCGACCAGCATGACTTCGTCCTGGTCCTGGCGCTGTTCTTCGATGAAGCTTGCGCGTATCGAGTCTTTTTGCGGGTGATCGCGGTCAAGGCTGATCACATCCATCGCACGCAACCCGTGCTCGGTCATCAGACTGTCACTTGGCGCCTGATAGGCATTGATGACGTCTTCATGGCTAGCGCCGGGGCGGACCTTCGCCGTGGCTTCCCAGCGGTCGAAGCGAACCCCCTGCTCGGCAAGCGTCGAAGCAATGTCTTCGAAGTGGGTCAGCACCTTGTTGGGGATGTCGGGACTGGAAAGGTGATAAACGGACAGGCTACTCATCTGGCAACTCCTTGATTGTTCAAGAGGGAGCGCGTGTCCTCTTGCATTCGTGTGGCAATGATAACGGCTGCCGCCAGCGCTGCGAGGCTGGCAATACTAAAGGTTAAGGGGGCGCCGAGGGCATTCCAGCTGTAACCGGAATACAGCGCGCCCATTGCGCCACCGGTGCCGGCCAGTGCGGCGTACAACGCCTGGCCCTGCCCTTGCTGGCGCGGGCCGAAGCTGCGCTGCACGAACTGGATGGCCGCGGCGTGAAAACTGCCGAATGTCGCCGCGTGCAGCACCTGGGCAAACAACAACACCCAGAGAAATTCGGCGAACGAGCCGAGCAGCAGCCAACGCAACGCCGCCAGCAGGAAGCTCGCCAGCAGCACGCGCCGCACCGAGAACCGCGCGAGGATCCGGCTCATGGCCATGAACATCAGCACTTCCGCCACCACGCCGACGGCCCAGAGCATACCGATCACGCCGCGGCTGTAACCCAGTCGCTCGAGGTGCAGGGTGAGAAAGGTGTAATAGGGCCCATGGCTCATCTGCATCAGCGCCACGCACGCGTAGAACGCCAACACCCCGGGGCTGCGCAATTGCGCGAGGAAACCTTCGCCAGTCAATCGCTCGCCCTGCACGGGCTGGGCGTTCGGGACCCACAGGCTGCTGAGCACGATCCCGGCCAGGATCAGCACCAGCGCTGCGGGATAAATATCCAGGCTGAGCCATTCGAACAAGCGCCCGAGCGCCACCACCGTAATGATGAAACCGATGGAGCCCCACAGGCGAATCTGGCTGTAGCGAGAGGTTTGCCCTTGCAGGTGTGCCAGGGTAATGACCTCGAACTGCGGCAGTACCGCGTGCCAGAAGAACGCATGCAAGGCCATGACCATCGCCAGCCAGGCATAGGTCTGGCTGACGAAAATCAGCGAAAACGTCAGCAGCGTGCACACTGCGCCCAGGCGCACGATGGCCAGCCGCCGCCCGGTGTAGTCGCCGAGCCAGCCCCAGAGGTTCGGCGCCACGCAACGCATCAGCATGGGGATGGCCACCAGCTCGCCGATGCGCGCCGCGGAGAACCCCAGGTGATCGAAGTACAGCGCCAGAAAAGGCGCTGTCGAACCGAGCAAGGCGAAATAGAACAGATAAAAGCTGGAAAGCCGCCAGTACGGGAGGGCCGCCACCGGTGTCTTAGATCTGGCCCAGCACCGGCGTGCTCACCCGCACATCGGCGTTCTGCCCACGGTGGCGTAGCAGGTGGTCCATCAGCACGATGGCCATCATCGCTTCGGCGATCGGCGTGGCGCGGATGCCGACGCACGGGTCGTGTCGACCCTTGGTGATGACTTCCGCCGGGTTGCCATGGATGTCGATGGAACGGCCCGGCGTGGTGATGCTCGAGGTCGGCTTCAACGCCAGGTGGGCCACGATCGGCTGGCCGGAAGAAATGCCGCCGAGAATGCCGCCGGCGTTGTTGCTAAGGAAACCTTCTGGCGTCATCTCATCGCGGTGCTCGGTGCCACGCTGGGCGACGCTGGCGAAACCGGCGCCGATTTCCACGCCCTTGACCGCATTGATGCTCATCAGCGCATGGGCCAGCTCCGCGTCGAGTCGGTCGAAAATCGGCTCGCCCAACCCCGGCATCACGCCTTCGGCGACCACGGTGATCTTCGCGCCGACCGAATCCTGGTCGCGGCGCAACTGGTCCATATAGGCTTCCAGCTCCGGCACCTTGTCCGGATCAGGGCTGAAGAAGGCGTTCTGCTCAACCGAGTCCCAGGTCTTGAACGGGATTTCGATCGGGCCGAGCTGGCTCATGTAGCCGCGAATGACAATGCCCTGGGTGGCCAGGTACTTCTTGGCAATCGCACCGGCCGCCACGCGCATCGCGGTTTCCCGGGCCGAGCTGCGCCCGCCCCCGCGATAATCGCGCTCGCCATATTTGTGGTGGTAGGTGTAGTCGGCATGGGCCGGACGGAACAAGTCCTTGATCGCCGAGTAGTCCTTGGACTTCTGGTCGGTGTTGCGAATCAGCAGGCCGATGGAGCAGCCGGTGGTGCGACCCTCGAACACCCCCGAGAGGATTTCGACTTCGTCGGCTTCCTGGCGCTGGGTGGTGTGGCGGCTGGTGCCGGGCTTGCGGCGATCGAGGTCGCGCTGCAGATCCTCCAGGGAAATCTCCAGGCCCGGCGGGCAGCCATCGACAATGGCGACCAACGCCGGGCCATGGCTTTCGCCAGCGGTGGTGACAGTGAACAGCTTGCCGTAGGTATTGCCGGACATGCAGGACGCTCCGTGAAATGAACCTGAATACGTAATGCGCGCCAGTATACGCAGGCTATCCAAGTAGTTCATCCTCGAACCTTATGGGAGCCGGCGAGTCCAACCGGCACCTTGACCATGATGGCCCGACAATGCTGCGAGTTATAGCCTTGAGCCTTACCCTGATTTCCGGCTTTGCCCAGGCCACTGTCCTGCAGCGGCCGATCACCCTGGATACCGGCACCGGAGAGCTGTTCGGCTCGTTGCTGCTGCCCAAATCCGAAACGCCGGTGCCGGTTGTGCTGATCATTTCCGGCTCCGGTCCGACCGATCGTGACGGCAACAACCCCGACGGCGGGCGCAATGACAGCCTCAAGCGCCTGGCCTGGGTACTGGCCAAACACAACATCGCCAGCGTGCGCTACGACAAGCGCGGCGTGGCGGCGAGCCTGGCGGCAGCCCCTGACGAACGCAATCTGTCGGTGGAAGGCTACGTGGCCGACACCGAAGCCTGGGGCCGCAAACTCAAGACCGACCCGCGCTTCAGCCAGCTGATCCTGCTGGGCCACAGCGAAGGCGCCTTGATCGCCAGCCTCGCGGCCCCCAGCGTCGATGCCGCAGCGGTGATTTCCATGTCCGGCAGCGCCCGGCCGATCGACCAGGTGCTGCGCGAGCAACTGGGCAACCGCCTCCCTCCTCCGCTGGTGCTGCGCAGTAACCAACTGCTCGACAGCCTCAAGGCCGGGAAGACTGACGACAACGTGCCACCGCAACTGCAGGTGATTTTCCGTCCAAGTGTGCAGCCGTACCTGATTTCACTGTTCCGCCAGGACCCTGCCGCGGCGTTCGCCAGGTTGAAAATGCCGGCGCTGATCATCCAAGGCAGCAACGACATCCAGGTCGGAATCAATGACGCCAAGCTGCTCAAGGCGGCCAAGCCGGACGCCGAACTGGCGCTGATCGAAGGCATGAACCACGTCATGCGCATCGTGCCCAACGATGTGAAACGGCAATTGGCCTCCTATAAAGACCCGCAATTGCCGTTGGCGGCTGAGCTGGGCACGCGAATCCTGGCTTTTATTGACGGACTTCGCACCTCTTAAGCGCCTTTAGCACTCCAGTCCTGAAAAAAACGGCCGATAAGCCTTTGTCGCCAGCGCTATGGCTGGCGGCAAGTAGAGCTTGGACAGGATCTCGCCGTTATGACCGATACCCCGACTTCACCCGACACCACCGCTGAAAAAGAGGCACCGCCAGCGGTCGAGCTGCCCTGGGCGGACGTCGACGTCGAGCACCCGAAAATGCTCCGTCTGGCGCCGCTGCAGACCGATCGGAGCACCGGTGGCCGGCCCCTGCGTTTTGTCGAGTTCGGTTATGCCGAGCGCCAAGACAAGGTCCGCAGCCTGCTGCGCATGCGCATCACCCTGCCCGGCCAGCGGGTGCGCAAGGAACAGAATCATCTGGATGTGTGGGTCGATCACCTCGAAAAACGCGTGCATTTCGGACCGGACAGCGGCCTGCAAATCGAACCGCTGAACCGCGGCATCGGCCGCTTCATGGCCGCCTACGGTATCAACTGGGCGAAGAAACGCTGGCCTGGCTACACCGTCGACGGCACCGACCTCAACAACAAGGACGCGCTGAACGAAGACACGCGCCTGCGCCGCGATCACTTTTTGCGGGTGCACGGTTTCGACGTGGTCTACGCCGATGCCCAGCATTTGAAAGGCAGCGTCAAGGAAGTCAGGGTCGGTGACTTGCTGGGCGACTGGAACACCGAAAAACTGCAGGTGGTGGAGATTCTCGAGGCGGCGCAGATGCTCCAGCAAGCCGAGCAGAACCTGGCCGAGCAGGAAGTCAAACTGAAGAAACACGAAGAGAAGGTCAGCAAATACCAGCGTGAAGACGCCGGCTTGCGGTTTACCATTGCGTGTCTGGTGGCGTTTGCGGTGTTTCAGGCGGGGTTGTTGATCTGGATTGCGACACACCGGTAGTCGGCGGCGATGCCATCGCTGGCAGGCCAGCTCCCACAGGTATCATGTCGTGCCCAAATGTTGTGGCACACACAAAACCTGTGGGAGCTGGCCTGCCAGCGATAGGGTTTCAAGGAATTAGACGCGGGACGCGAACAATGCCTGATGATCGCGGCACTGCTCGGCCGTTAACATGAACACGCCATGCCCGCCGCGCTCGAATTCCAGCCAGGCGAAATCGACTTGCGGGTACAACGCCTCGACATGCACCTGGCTGTTGCCCACTTCGACAATCAGCAAGCCCTTCTCGGTCAGGTGGTCCGCGGCCTCGGCCAGCATGCGCCGCACCAGGTTCAAACCGTCATCGCCGCAGGCCAGGCCCAGTTCCGGTTCGTGCTGGTATTCGTCCGGCATGTCGGCGAAATCCTCGGCGTCCACGTACGGCGGGTTCGACACGATCAGGTCAAAACGCTGCCCCGGCAGACCATCGAAGCCATCACCCTGCACGGTATAGACACGCTGGTCGACGCCGTGGCGCTCGATGTTCTGGTTCGCCACTTCGAGCGCTTCGAACGACAGGTCGGCCAGCACCACTTCTGCGTTCTGGAACTCATAGGCGCAGGCAATACCGATGCAGCCGGAGCCGGTGCACAGGTCGAGAATCCGCGCCGGCTCAGTGCCCAGCCATGGCGTGAAACGGTTTTCGATCAGTTCGCCGATCGGCGAACGCGGGATCAGCACGCGCTCATCGACAATGAACGACAGGCCGCAGAACCAGGCTTCACCCAGCAGGTAAGCAGTCGGCACGCGCTCTTCGATGCGGCGCTTGAGCAGGTGCTGCAGGTGGGCCACTTCGTCTTCTTCCAGATTGCAGTCCAGGTAACTGTCGGCGATTTCCCACGGCAGGTGCAGCGCACCCAACACCAGTTGACGGGCTTCGTCCCAGGCGTTGTCGGTCCCATGGCCGAAAAACAGATCCTCCCCATGGAAGCGGCTGACGGCCCAACGGATATGGTCACGCAGGGTACGAAGGCGGGAAGTGATCACGACGGTAAACTCCAGAAAAATCGACGGGCGATTCTACCAGTCAAACGTCGTCTCGACGACGCAGGAAAAATACCGGGGCAAATGTAGGAAACTTCTGGTTTTCTCACCCACCCTTGAACAAAACGTCATACTTGACAACGCTGCACGCCAGTAACGACGGTGCCTACGATGGTAGCGATTCACAGAAGCGCTCAGCCAGAGGACAATGTCGCAAAAGCCCCACTCGAAGGAGCCCCAGAATGTCCGTTCCACAAACGATGTTTCAACTCAGCGGCCGCGGTTACGCAGCAGCCAAACTGAGTCATGCGACCCTGATCATCATCGATGCCCAGAAAGAGTACCTCAGCGGCCCCCTGGCCCTGAGCGGCATGGATGCGGCTGTCGCGAACATCAAGCAATTGGTGACGGCTGCCCGTGCGGCCGGCCGGCCCATCGTGCATGTCAGCCATCTCGGCACCGTTGGTGGGCTGTTCGACCCACGCGGCGAGCGTGGCCAGTTCATCCCGGGGCTGGAGCCGCTGGCCGGCGAAATCAAGATCGAGAAGATCCTGCCCAGTGCCTTCCATGGCACGGACCTGAAAAAACGCCTGGAAGAACTGGGCTCGGTGGACCTGGTGGTGTGCGGCTTCATGAGCCATTCCAGTGTCAGCACCACCGTGCGGGCGGCGAAGAACCTGGGTTTCCGCTGCACCCTGGTGGAAGACGCCTGCGCCACCCGCGATCTGCCGTACAAAGGCGGCGTGCTGAGCGCCGAGCATGTGCAGCAGACCGAAATGGCGATCATGGCGGACAACTTTGCCGCCCTCGCCCTGACCAACGACCTGGTCTGAGCAGGGTTCATGGGCGGCGCAGGCCGCCGCTCATCCGCAAAAGCCTCTTGTTCGCCGTAAATGTCTTAGCCTCAGGAACATCCCGGTCAACTTCCGGTCGAAGGGCCGATACCCATTGAGGAAGGTCGGAATGAAGTTATCCGATGGTTTTGACGCTCGCCGCTTGCGGCCCAAAGGCCAAAGCAACTGGCGTTTTCGATTCGGCGCGGCCTTTGCCGCCTTGCTGGCGACCTGTGGCGTGCTGCTGGCGATGGCAGGTGCCGCCGCCCTGTTCGGTCACATGCCCGCCCTGGGCGAGTTGAACAGCAACCGCGCGGGGGCGGCAGTGATCCTGGTCATCGGCCTGTTCGTGCTGTACCTGGGCGTGTGGCTGTGGCGCCGCTGCCGCCGCCGTTCACGGCAGTCGAACGCGCTGAACATGTCCCCACACCTGATGAAAAAACACGACTAAGCGCACATCGTCGCCCGCTGCCGCGCGTTTTCTCACGCCCGATTCCCTTCGAGTTGGGTAAACTGGCCGCCCTTCGCGGAGGCTGACATGCAAGACGACGATTTTTCCCTGTTCAAAAGTGCGATCCAAGGCGTCAAGCCGATCAAGCACGATCGCGCCGAAACCGGCAAACCCAAGGCTGACCGCGCGCAGATCGCAAAATTGCGCCAGGCCGCCACCGTGCGTACCGATGCCACCACCGTTGACGGGCTGTCCGACCAGTTCGTCATCGACGTCGGCCCGGAAGACGAGCTGATGTGGGCCCGCGACGGCGTGCAGGAAAGCCAGATGCGCAAGCTCAAGATCGGGCAGATTCCGTTCGAAGGCAGCCTTGACCTGCACGGCATGAACGTGGAAAAGGCCCGGGAAACCCTCTGGGCCTTCCTGGCTGAAGCGACCAAGTTCGAAATCCGCTGCGTGCGCGTCACCCACGGCAAGGCCGTGCGCCTGGACGGCAAGCGGCCGATGATCAAAAGCCACGTCAATACCTGGCTGCGCCAGCATTCTCAGGTACTGGGTTTCACCTCGTGCCAGCCCAAACATGGCGGTGCGGGCGCTGTTTATGTGATGCTCAAACGAACCATGATGGAAGGCCGCGACGAGTAAAGCTGATGCTTCACGCTTGCAGCGTCGTGTCCGTCACCGTACCCTTGCCCTTTGCGTAAAATCCCACAGGTAGTTTCATGTCCCTGGAACAGAATTACACCGCGATCCTTGGCCAACTGGGCGAGGATCCCTCCCGCGAGGGCCTGCTCGACACGCCAAAACGTGCCGCCAAAGCCATGCAGTACCTCTGCCGCGGTTATGAACAGACGCTGGAAGAAGTCACCAACGGTGCCCTCTTCAGCTCCGACAACAGCGAAATGGTGCTGGTCAAGGACATCGAGTTGTACTCGTTGTGCGAACACCACCTGCTGCCGTTCATCGGCAAGGCCCACGTGGCCTACATCCCGAGTGGCAAGGTACTGGGCTTGTCGAAAGTCGCGCGGATCGTCGATATGTACGCCCGCCGCCTGCAGATCCAGGAAAACCTCAGCCGCCAGATTGCCGATGCCGTCCAGCAGGTCACCGGCGCCCTGGGCGTTGCCGTGGTGATCGAGGCCAAGCACATGTGCATGATGATGCGCGGTGTGGAAAAGCAGAATTCGTCGATGATCACCTCGGTGATGCTGGGCGAGTTCCGTGAGAACGCCGCGACTCGCAGCGAATTTCTCAGCCTGATCAAGTAATTCGCCCCACGAAGAGAACCGGCATTCATCGCCGGTTTTTTTTCGTCCGGGAAAAATCAGGTAAGCTGCGCGCCTTTCTCCAATAGCACCGTGAGGCTTCAACGTGTTCGTAAAAGCGCTTCGTGTCGGCCTTGGCCAACTGATCATCTTCATCGACTTCATCACCCGCCCCGGCAAGAAGCAGCGCCCTGCCGCCGCCCAGGCCCAGGTCGAAGCCGCCGCCAAGGACCTGACCCTGTATCAGTTCCATGCCTGCCCGTTCTGCGTGAAAACCCGCCGCACCCTGCGTCGCCTGAACGTACCGGTGGCCTTGCGTGATGCGAAGAACAGCGAAACGGATCGCCAAACCCTGCTCGAGCAAGGTGGCAAGATCAAGGTGCCGTGCCTGCGAATCGCAGAGAATGGGCAGACGACCTGGATGTATGAGTCCAAGGTGATCATTGATTATCTGGACAAGCGGTTTGCTGCAGCCTGATGTATTTGGGGTGTGATTGACGGCCCTATCGCCAGCAGGCTGGCTCCCACAGGTTTTGTGAACACCACAAATCCCCTGTGGGAGCCAGCCTGCTGGCGATGAGACCGGCACAAACACCGCAAAATCCAGACAAAAAACCGGCCATTGAGCCGGTTTTTTTCTTCAGGCCGCCTGAGCCTGCCGCACCACCGCCGCCAATCGCTTTATCCCCTCCTCCAGCCGCACCGGATCAATGTGGCTGAAGTTGAGCCGCAGATGCCCGTGATGATTGTCCGGCTCAGGGAAGAACGGCTCACCCGGCATGAACGCCACGTCATTGGCCAGCGCCGCATTGAGCAACGTCCGGGTGTCCAGCGGTTGCTTGAGCGTCAGCCAGAAAAACAGCCCGCCCTGAGGAACGTTCCAATCCGCCAGATCGGCAAAATGCCTTTGCAGCGCCACCTGGAATGCGTCGCGGCGCACCCGGTAAAATCCCCGCAATTCACTCAGGTGCTGCTGATAGGGCTCGCTGCCGAGCCATTGCAGCGCCTGCCACTGGCCGACCCGATTGGTGTGCAGGTCCGCCGATTGCTTGAGCTTCAACAGGTGCGGGAACAGGTCTGGACTGGCGATCAGATAGCCGACACGCAGGCCCGGCAGCAAGGTTTTCGACACGGTGCCGGTGTAGATCCAACTGGCTTTCTTCAGGCGACCGGCAATCGGTTGGGCGCTGCCGCCATCGAAGGTCAACTCACGGTAAGGCTCGTCTTCGATCAGGGTCACGCCAAACTCATCCAGCAAAGCCGCGACCGCCTCGCGCTTGGCTTCGCTGTAACGCACCGCCGATGGATTCTGGAACGTCGGGATCAGGTAGATGAACGCCGGGCGATGTGTTTCCAGGCGCGCGCGCAGTTGCGCCAGGTCCGGGCCAGCGGCTTGCAGCGGCACGGTGAGGCAATGGGCTCCGAACAGCTGGAAGATCTGCAGCGCCGCCAGGTAGGTCGGTGCTTCGAGCAGAATCTCGGTGCCTTTGTCGATATACAGCTTGGCGGCCAGGTCGAGGGCTTGCTGGGAGCCACTGACCACCAAGACCTGATTCGCCTCGCATGGCACACCCAACGCGCGCGCCTGTGCCGCCAGGGCTTCGCGCAAGGCCGGTTCGCCTTCACTCATGCCGTATTGGCCCATGGACACCGGCATCTGGTCCCAGTCGACTTTCGGCAGCATGGCTTCGGCCGGCAAGCCGCCGGCGAACGACATCACCTGCGGACGCTGGGCGGCCGCGAGGATTTCACGGATCAAGGAACTTTTAAGGCGCGAGACACGTTCGGAAAAAGCCATGGGAGTCACCGGTAGCAAGGCCAAGGGAAAATAAGTCAAACTTGTTGACTGAAATTACGACAGCCCGAGCGGATACGTCAACATGATTGACCTTAAAAACCCGATTTCCCAACAGCAGGCCATGGAAGCGTTTTTCTTCGGTTACCAGGCCTTTACCGCCAAGGCCGATGAAATGCTCGAGCGGCGCGGCTTGAGTCGGGTGCATCAACGCATCGTGTTTTTCATTGCCCGTTACCCGAACCTGAGCGTCAAGGAGTTGCTGGCGTTGCTGGGCGTGAGCAAGCAGGCGTTGAACATGCCGTTGCGCCAACTCCTGGAAATGCATTTGGTGGACAGCGTGGCATCCGAGACGGACAAGCGTAAGCGGCTGCTGGAATTGACCGCCGAGGGTGCGCGGTTTGAGCAGGCGCTGCGGCGTGAGCAGGTGAAATTGCTTGAGCGGGTGTTTGCCGAGGCCGGGGAGTCGGCGGTGAATGGGTGGTTGGCGGTGAATCTGGCGCTTGGGAAAAGTCAGGCTGTTGTTGATTGACTGTTCTGCCCCTATCGCCAGCAGGCTGGCTCCCACAGTGATCTGTGGTGTACACAAAATCTGTGGGAGCCAGCCTGCTGGCGATGAGGCCCACGAAGGCGATATATCCCTATTGCCAAACTTTTCGTCGACAAAACCAAAAACATTATTTGCTTTATTTGTATACAAAAGCATAATCCACTTCGTGCGAGTTCCTGACCTATCGGTCAACAAATTCGCAAGTGCCTCAAAGGGCCGCTGCCACCCTCATGGGTCCGGCCCTGGAAATAACAATAAAACTCTTGAGGAGTACCTCGCTGTGGAAAGCCGCAAATCCGAAGCATCGACGCTGGATCTCTCGCCGCCTCTACGCAATGGCTGGCTGGAGCGCATCTTTAAACTCAGCTTGCATGGCACCACGGTGAAGACCGAGCTGATTGCCGGTCTGACAACCTTCATCACCATGGCCTACATCATCTTCGTCAACCCCAACATCATGGCCGACGCCGGGATCGACCATGGCGCGGCGTTCGTCGCCACCTGCATTGCCGCCGCCCTGGGCTGCCTGTTGATGGGCCTTTACGCCAACTGGCCGGTCGGCCTGGCGCCGGGCATGGGCTTGAACGCTTTCTTCACCTACACCGTGGTCGGCACCATGGGCTACAACTGGGAAACCGCGTTGGGGGCGGTGTTCGTCTCCGGTGTGCTGTTCATGATCCTGACCTTCTCGCGGATCCGCGAATGGCTGCTCAACAGCATCCCCGTCAGCCTGCGCTTCGCCATGGGCGCAGGCGTTGGCCTGTTCCTCGGGCTGATCGGCTTGAAAACCGCGGGCATCGTCGTCGATAGCCCGGCGACCTTGATCAAGCTCGGTTCCCTGCGCGAGCCTGGCCCGCTGCTCGCCGCCGTGTGCTTCCTGATGATCGCCATCCTCAGCTATCACAAGGTTTTCGGCGCGATCCTCATCAGCATCATCACCGTGACCCTGGCCGGTTGGGGCCTGGGCCTGGTGCACTACGAGGGCATCATGTCAGCCCCGCCGAGCCTGGCCCCGACCTGGATGGCCATGAACGTCGCCGGCGTGTTCAACGTCAGCATGATCAGCGTGGTGCTGGCCTTCCTCTTCGTGCACATGTTCGACACCGCCGGCACCTTGATGGGGGTGGCCCAGCGCGCCAACCTGGTGAACGCTGACGGCAAGATCGAAAACCTCTCGCGCGCCATGAAAGCCGACAGTGCCTCCAGTGTGTTTGGTGCGGTAGTGGGCGTTCCACCGGTCACCAGCTACGTGGAAAGTGCTGCTGGCGTCGCGGCAGGTGGTCGGACTGGTCTTACCGCTGTGACCGTAGGTGTGCTATTTATTGCAGCCATGTTCTTCGCTCCGCTGGCCGGGATGATCCCCGCCTACGCAACCGCCGGTGCGCTGATCTATGTGGCCATGCTGATGATGGGCGGCATGGCCCACATCGAATGGGACGAGGCGACCGACAGCATTCCGGCGATCGTCACGGCAATCATGATGCCCCTGACCTTCTCGGTCGCCGACGGCATCGCGCTGGGCTTCATCACCTACGTGGCGCTGAAGGCCGGCACTGGCAAGTACAAGGAAATTTCCGTCAGTTTGTGGGTGCTCTGCGCAATCTTCATTGCCAAGTTCATCTTCCTGTAAACCTCGGCGGGACGCGCTAGAAACCAGCCTCACCCCGTCGGGTGAGGCTTTTGTGCAAATGGAGGAAAGTGATGAGTCTGGAAACCTGGCTGCTGTTCAGCGGCGCTGCGCTGGTGGTGATCCTGATCCCGGGGCCACTGTCTTTGCTGATGATCAGCAACAGTCTGAATTACGGCCTGGTCCGTTCCTACCCGGCGTTTCTCGGCGGCGTGATTGCCTCGATCTGCCTGTTGAGTGCTTCGGCACTGGGCCTGGGCGCCCTGCTGCTGGCATCGGAACAGTTGTTCAGCGCATTGAAAATCGTCGGCGCGTTGTACCTGTTCTACCTCGCCTGGCAGAGCTGGCAGCAATCGCGCCAACCGTCCCACGGCGCCGAAGTGCCTCAGGCGACAGCGATTCCACGCTTTCGCGCATTGTTCGGGCGAGCCTTCATGCTGGGCGCCAGCAATCCGAAGGACATCCTGTTCTTCGCCGCATTCCTGCCGCAGTTCCTCAGCGCCGAGCAACCCTTCCTGCCGCAACTGCTGGTGATGATCGCTACCTGGACCGTACTCGACCTGCTGTGCAAGCTGGCCTACGGCCTCGGTGCCCATGGCGCGGCGCGGTATTTGCGTAGCGGCAAGGGCCAGAGCTGGTTCAACCGGGTCAGTGCCGGACTGTTCGGCGGTGCCGGTGCAGCTTCGTTGTTGAGTAGCCATTAAGGCTCACTGACTCAAACCGGCACACAAGTTGCTCGGTTCCAGCACTCCCACGCTGGAACCGAGCATGCTCCACTCCCATCTGACCACCCTCAACGCCGTCTCCCTGGTGCTCAACGCCTTCAAGGCCGAAGGCCTGTCCAGCGAAGCCTTGTTGGCCGGCAGCGGCATCAGCGCCGCGGACCTGAGCCGGGCGGACACCCGTATTACCACCAACCAGGAAATGCAGGTCTGCGCCAACGCCGTCGCGCTCAAGCGTGATATCGGCCTGGAACTGGGCCAACGGATGCACGTTTCGTCCTACGGCATACTGGGCTATGCCCTGCTCACCAGTGCCACCTTCGGTGACGCGTTACGCCTGGCGATGCGTTATCCGGCGCTGTTGGGAACACTTTTCGAGCTGAGCCTGGAAGAGGACGACGAACGCGTCTGGTTCGTCGCCGCCGATTACCGGGAGAATCCGGCGCTGGCGGTGTTCAACGCCGAGTTCTGCCTGGTGTCGCTGAAAGTCATTTGCGACGACCTGCTCGGGCATGTCCTGCCGCTGCTCGCCGCGCGCTTCGAACATGCCGCGCCCGACTATGAGGCGAGCTACGCCGAACACTTCGACTGCCCGCTGCACTTCGGGGCACGCAACAATGCCTTTGCCTTCGACAAGCGCTGGCTCGATCAACCCCTGCCGCTGGCGGATGTCATCACCCACCAGGCCATGGCCGAACGCTGCCGCAAGCAGAACACCGAGTTCACCGGACGCCAGGCATGGTTGGGGCGGATTCGCCAGTTGCTCAGCGCGCAGCTGAATCCCGCGCCTGGGCTTGAAGGCTTGGCCGAGCAGATGAATTGTTCAGCGCGCACCTTGCGTCGGCATCTCAAGGATCTGGGGTGCAGTTATCAGGAATTGCTGGATGAGTTGAGATTCGAGCAGGCCAAGCAGATGTTGTGTGAGGACCAGATGCCGATCTATCGGATTGCCGAAGCGTTGGGTTTCAGCGAGACCGCGAGTTTCCGCCATGCGTTTGTGCGCTGGAGTGGGGTCGCGCCCAGTCAGTTTCGGCCTTGAAGATCAAAAGATCGCAGCCTTCGGCAGCTCCTACAGGTACAAGGGGCGAATTTCGGTCAATCATTTTGGCCATATTGATCCCCTTTTGGCCTTTCCTGCCGTTCTCCGAAACGCTCGACGCCGCAAGACTGTATGCAACCGAAACAGCCTGCGGAGAACAACAAAATGCTGACGATCTACTCGGACGATCACCACCTGCACCACGGCCGCTGTGAATTGATCGACGGGCAACTCAAGCCCTGCTTCGAGATGCCTTCGCGTGCCGACCACGTGTTGCAACGGGTGCAAAAGCAGAACCTGGGCCCCGTCGAGGCACCCGGGGATTTCGGCCTCGGCCCGATAGAACGTATCCACAGCCGCGATTATCTCGATTTTTTCAAAGGCGCCTGGGCGCGCTGGACCGAGTTCAACACCGACGGTGACCTGCTGCCCTACACCTGGCCGGCCCGCACCTTGCGCAGCATCAAGCCCACCAGCCTGCACGGTCAGCTCGGCTACTACAGTTTCGACGGCGGCGCGCCGATCACCGCCGGCACCTGGCAAGCGGCCTACAGCGCGGCGCAAGTCGCACTCACCGCACAGGCAGAGATCCAGCGCGGCGCCCGCGGTGCGTTCGCCCTGTGCCGTCCACCGGGGCACCACGCCGCCAGCGACTTGATGGGCGGTTATTGCTACCTCAACAACGCCGCCATCGCCGCCCAGGCCTTCCTCGACCAGGGCCACAAGAAAGTCGCGATCCTCGACGTCGACTACCACCACGGCAACGGCACCCAGTCGATTTTCTATGAGCGCAGCGACGTGCTGTTCACCTCGATCCACGGCCATCCGGAAGCCGAGTTCCCGTTCTTCCTCGGCTATGAAGACGAGCGCGGCGAAGGCGCCGGGGAAGGCTTCAACTTCAACTATCCCCTGCCCGCCGGCAGTGGCTGGGATGCCTGGAGCGCTGCACTGGAGCAAGCCTGCAACGAGATCGAAAGCTATGGCGCCGACATCGTCGTCGTATCCCTGGGCGTGGATACGTTCAAGGACGACCCGATCTCGCAATTCAAGCTCGACAGCCCTGATTATCTGGCGATGGGCAAGCGCATCGCCGCCCTCGGCAAACCGACGCTGTTTGTCATGGAAGGCGGTTACGCGGTGGAAGAAATCGGCATCAACGCGGTGAACGTGCTGGAAGGTTTTGAACAATGAACAAGATCAAGCAGGTCATTGCTCCGGCCCTGTGCGCGGCGCTGCTCAGTACTGGCGCTCACGCCGAAGAACGAACGCTGCGCGTCTACAACTGGTTCGACTACATCACCCCCAAGGCCCTGGAGGATTTCAAGGCGCAGAACCCCCAGGTCAAACTGGTCTATGACATCTTCGACACCAACGAGGCGCTGGAAGCCAAGCTGCTGACCGGCAACTCCGGCTACGACGTGGTGGTGCCGTCCAACGTGTTCCTGGCCAAGCAGATCGAAGCCGGCGTGTTCCAGCCGCTGGATCGCAGCAAGTTGCCGAACTGGAACCACCTCGATCCCAAGCTGATGAAGCTGATCGAGGCCAACGACCCGGGCAACAAGTTCGCCGTGCCCTACATGTACGGCACCATCCTGATCGGCTTCAACCCCGACAAGGTCAAGGCCGCACTGGGGGCCGACGCACCGGTGGACAGCTGGGACCTGATCTTCAAGGAAGAAAACATCAGCAAGCTCAAGCAGTGCGGCGTCGCCCTGCTCGACTCACCCTCGGAGATCCTGCCCCTGGCCCTGCAACACCTGGGCCTGGACCCCAACAGCAAGAAGCCCGCGGACTACGACAAGGCTGAAGCGCTGCTGATGAAGATCCGTCCGTACGTCACCTACTTCCACTCCTCCAAGTACATGGCCGACATCGCCAACGGCGACATCTGCGTCGCGGTCGGTTACTCCGGCAGCTTCTCCCAGGCCGCCAACCGCGCCAAGGAAGCCAAGAACGGTGTGGTCGTCGACATGCGCCTGCCCAAGGAAGGCGCGCCGATCTGGTTCGACATGCTCGCCATCCCCAAAGGCGCGAAGAACCCGGAGGACGCCTACACCTTCATCAACTACCTGCTGCAACCCCAGGTGATCGCGCCGGTCAGCGACTTCGTGGGTTATCCCAACCCGAACAAGGACGCCACGGAACTGGTGGACCCGGCGATCCGCAACAACCCCAACCTGTACCCGACCGAAGCGGCGATGGGCACGCTCTACACCCTGCAACCCTTGCCACGGGATGCCGAACGCGCACGCACCCGGGCCTGGACCAAGATCAAATCCGGAACCTAGTTGAAACAGAAGACCCGCGGTGACGCGGGTCTTTTTTGTCAGCGATACATATCTACCACCCTGAGCCACCGCCAGCCCTCTACCTTGCCCGAAAACCGCGTTGCCCCCCGCAGCGCCCCACCGGACACAGGAAACGGCCATGCCCGACTCGCCCGCCATAAACCCCGACGACGTACTGACCCAACTGGTGGCAGGTCCTTCGATCAGGGAAGTCGCTGCAAAATCACTACGTACCGCCCTCGACATCCACTACCCCAATCTGCACATCGACCCGAATGTGACGATGGTGGTGACACCTGCCTGGATCATGACCGACGCTCAAGTCGTTCCGGGTACCAGCCACTTTGAATTCCTGACCGAGGTGCTGGTAAGACTGAGCCTGTCAGGCAAATCGGTGACCTATCTCGACGGTGAACATTTCCTGACACGGCAACCGGGAGTCGAGCCGTTAACTCATCTACCGGTCAAGATCAACGCCGTCGGATGCCTGCTCAACACATTGGCCAAGTTATTGTTCGTTGCCTATCAGGAGCAACAACTCGATTACTGGAACCGGCCCATCGCGGACTCGACGCCGCGCTGGCATCAGTTGCGCGACGCGCTACACAAGCTCTGGAACGTCGACAAGGTGACGGACTGGGACGAGGACCTGCGAGAAATGGCCCTGTCCCTTTTCCAGTACCCGGACAAGCACGAACGAGCAGCTCACGACCGCTACCAGACCAAGGCCTGCCTGATCGATATCGATAGCCTCGATACCGCCACGAGCAAACACTCGTGGGTCCTGGAAATGGCGGTGCTGGTGGGCACACTGGAGGATCGCACCCTTGTCGTGACCCATTCGATCGCCGAAGGCTTCAAGCGCTACGATTCGCTGGCGTTATTGGGCGAAATGCTGTCCGGGCGCATGGTCACGTCCAGACATGACCGCACGTTGCAATGGCGCCTCTACGAGCCCGCAGGGATGTTTTTCGAGCATCAGGCCTGGGCGCTGATTGCCCTTGAGATCGACGCCATCGGCGCCTTTGGTAATGCCACCTGGGCCCCAACCCTTGATCCGCAGGTGGCCGCATCAGCGAACAATTTCTCGCAACTTCACCCACCCTCGACGTCGCGCTACAGCCAGATCCAGCACCTGTTGCCGGACTGGCTGGCAAACGCGTCGCCCACCGATCTGACCCGCTACAGCCGACACTTGATGGACCTGGCGCTGCTGCGTGAACAGCACCACGGCCAGACCTTTGATGAAGGCATTGCCGCGCTGCCTGATTTTGCCCTGCAGGCGTTGACCGATCAGATGATCAAGGACCAGAAGATCAAGGATCAGGCAGCCGCGACCTCACTGAAACTGGCGGACATCGAAGTCAGCATTACCAGCCTGGTTGTGCTCGGCGCGGTCATCGTGCCCGGCCAGACACAGACCCTGAAAATGTCGCTCGCCGACTTTGCATTGCAAAACCTCACCGGCCTGCCGCTGGGCGACAAAACCGTGCAATACAACGACGGTGAGGCCGCGCCTGCGTGGCTGACGCCGGCCTACCTGGAAGAACTGGTCAGCACCGTCAACATCGGCAAAACCTACCCAGAGCTGATCAAGAACAAGTTGCTGGTCGATCCCGGGGAAAGCCTGCGTCGACAACGCCTCTATACCAGCCAACTGCACCTGCAACTGCCGCTGTTGGCGCTGCAACTGAAGATCCGTGGCGGGGCCAGCGGCATCGACGAACAGGGCTATCGGTACGTGGTCGCCGCCTTGCAGGAAAAGGCTGCCGATCGCTACGTCGACGGGCAGGAAATTGCCATTCGTCCGTTGGCGTTCATTCCAGGGGGACGCAGCGACAACAAGGCCGACGAAGTTGCCAACATGTTCCTGATCGGGCCGAAACTGGCCGACAAGGGGCCATGCCTGCTGTACCGACCGCTGCTCGATCATCCGCTGACGCAATATTCCAGCGAGGCGAATCTGCTGTACGCGATCAAACACGACAAGGCGCTACGCCAGTCGGTTTTGGCCTGGCTGCCGCAAGACCTGTACTTCAACTATTCCCAGTATGTCTTCCCAGGAGAGCTGCCCTCGGTCTGGACGCTCTCGCAGTGGTTGGTCGACCCCACCTCGACATTGGGCATGATGGGGGCTGTCACCTTCAGTCCTGCGCCACTCCCTGAGCCGCCGCTGCAAGCGGTGTTCAACGCCAACGCCAATGCACTGGTCACCCTGGCGGACAGGCAATCGGTGTCCAATGGAGAACGGCGTTGGGCGACGTTTGAACAGGGCGCATGGATGCTGTTCAATGTTGCCCTGCCCTTCCTCGGTCGCACCGCCGGGACGGCCGCCTGGATCTGGCAAATCATGGATGACCTGCATGAAGCCAATGAAGCCCGCGAAGTCGGCGACAGTGATCAACAATGGGCCGCGCTGACCGATCTGTTCCTGTCACTGGGCATGGTGCTTGCCCATCACGCGGCAAGTCGCGACAAACCTGCGCCGCAGACCGTCGAGAAGGTTTCGATACCGGCTTCCAGACCCCTGCCACCGGCAAAAATCACCCTGAATCAAGCGGCCGATGTCGCCGCCGAGCAGTTGCCTGCCAACCATGAAACGTCGGTCTACACCCAAGGCTTGTTGCCAAGCGTGCCGCTGGGGGTCTTGCTGGACAGCCTGGCGATTGGCAAGCCTGCGGCATTGAAAGACACACCTGCCGTGTCCGGTCCTCATCGCTTCCTGATCCCGCTCGAGCAGAAATGGTATGCCCGAATCAATCAGCGCTGGTTTGAAGTGATGCTCAATGACAACGGTGATGTGCAGATCATCGATTCAAGGCAAACCCCGGCCAGGACGGGGCCCCTGTTGATTCACTCGGAAAAGGGCGAATGGTTCGTCGACACACGCCTGCGGCTGCGCGGCGGCGGTAGGGCCCGAAGGGAAATCGAACGCAAGAACCAACAGCTCAAGGAAGATTTGAGGAAACAACTGACCACGTTCGATGCCCGCAAGCTTGAACTGCAAAATGAACTCGAGGCCGCGGAAAAGGCCGCCACCGATGCAAATCGCCAGCCCCTGCTCGACCTGCTGGACTCACAGCTGTCGGCCTACGGCGCCTACATCGACCAAGTGAAGAATTTCAACGCCATTGAGCCCATCGTCAATTATCGCCCGGTTACGGTCAGTTGCCTGGACTATCAGCTGTTACTGACGGAGAAATGGTTCACCCGGCAAAACCTGGCGTTCGGAGAAAGCATGCGCAGGTCCCTTGCCTTGCTGGACAATGAGACCCTCGAAGGCACCCAGACTCCCCGCCAGGTCCATCAGCTCACCAGCGACATGACCCAAGGCTACATTGAGAAGATCGAGTTCGCCCACGCCCGCATCGAGGATCTGATGCGCCTGGGCAAAGAGGCGGCGCAAGCCGCCCGCCAATGCAAGACACAACTGCCGAAGTTCGACCTGCAGGATCTGAAGCTGTTCCAGATCAGCCTGGCGCAGGAGTTATGCCTCGACGACAGCGCCACGGTCGACACCGCGCCAGCCAGCCAGGCCATGCAGCGACTCGTCGAAGATGCCGGCCTTACCATCCAGTCGTCCATCGACCTGGCGGCCCAGGACCATGAGCTTGGCCTGGAGGAACGCATCGACGGCTTCAATGATCTGGTGGAGCAATACGCAACCCTGGACCAACGAATCGTCGATCTGCCCGACGAGTATTCGGGGCAATTGCTACAGCCCCCGCTGGAGCGGATGCGCCAGCAAATCGAAGAATTCAAAAAGCGCAGCGAGAGACACCTGGCGAGCCTGCTCAATGAGCGCAGGATGCTCGAACCGACGCCCGGCCCCTCACGCCCGGCGCCTGCGCCCAGGCGCGTGATCAAGACCCGATACAAGGGAACGGTCGTCGGCAAGCTGCGCGAGCGTACCAGCGCTGATGGCACCGAGCTGCTCGATGTGACCTCGACACTGAGCGGCAAGGTCGTGACCTTTCACGAGAAAACGCCCGGTGTCTGGCTCGAACATGTGTCGAGCTCACGCGCGCCTGAGGCCACCGGTCCGGTTGATCTGAAGACCAGTACCCAGACGGGACAAGCCTTACTCGACGAGCTGGACGAATTTACCCGCAGAACCGAGGCCCACGCCAAACGGCCGGGGCGTATCCCCGTGGAAATAGAGGACCTTTTCCAACAAAGGGCCCGCCGGATGGAGGACGCCGCGACCGCCATCGAAAAGGCCCTGACCAAGCTGAACATTACTGACGGCGGTCCGGGCTCCGCTGTGAGCATGGCCAAACAGCTTAATGAGGGCGCGGTCAGCCTTGATCAAAAGGGTCTCCAGACTCGAATCAGCATGACCAAGCAACAACCTCCCACCGCCGCTCGCGTCGAATGGCTGCACAGCCAAGGGTTGGTCGTCATCGTCAAGACTGCGGGGCGCAAGCGGCTCAAAGGGCACCGCAAGGACTATCTCGAGGAGTATGAAATTCGTGACGCCAGCTCCGCCAAAGTGCTTTGGTACGCCCACTTTCACTACCCGACGCCCTCCGCCGCTGCCGACGCCTACAGTGCGGCGCACTTGAAAACCGAAGCGCAACGCACACTGGGCGGCGCGTTTGATCTGCGCACGGTCAGCAACAACGAGTTGATCGCGATCTACCGCAGCGAGATCAGTCCACAACTGGCTCGATCATTGTTCTTGCCGAAAGCGAAAACCGGGGGCACGACATCATGACCAGTACCCCGACACCGATCGCCCCAAAAGACTCGACACCCCTTCTCGAAAAAAGTGATCTGGTCAGCCAGACCAGCCACAGTCCGTTGCCGAGTGAAGTCGCTTCGGACCTGCTGCGCGACAAATTGGCAACGCGCTACCCGGCACTGAACATCGACCCTGACAAAACCCTCGTCGCCACCCCGCAATGGCGGGTGGTGGACGATCACGTCGAGATGGAGTCGGTCGAATTCCTTTCGCTCACCCACACACTTGTCCTGCAGAGCCTGTATGGCACAACCGCCAACTATCTCGAAGGCGAACATTTCCTGACCCTGGAATCCGACGCCAACGACCCGGTTCATCTCGCCGTCAGCATTGAAGACATTGCCCAGGTACTCAACGACTCGGTGCCACAGTTGTTCGTCGAACTGCAGAAGCGCCAGCTCGATTACTGGAACCAGACAGGCCAGAAAATCCCTCGCTGGCAGGAGTTGTCCGATTCACTGCGCAAGGCATTGAGAGTGCAAACGGTAAAAGGCTGGGACGTCGACGAGTGCACGATGGCGCGCGAAGTGTTCGAAGCCCCGGACAAAGCCACACGAAAGAATTCGAGCAGCGGCCTATCGGCCATTCAGGCGTGCCTGATCGATATCGACATCGTTAAAAACACGGTTGCCAGCCACCTCGTGATCGGCGGGGCCCTGGTGCTCAAGGCCACCTGCCGCGAACGCGAGTTGCTGGTGATGTACACGATCGAGCGCGGTTATGAGTCGTTCAGCTCAATGGAACAATTGGGCAATTCGCTGCCCGCCCGCCTTGAGGAATCGCTCGAAGGGCGCACCTTGACATGGCGGCTTTTCGAGCCTGACGGCAACGTTTTTGACCATATGGCCTGGGCCCTGGTCTCGTCACAGCTTGATGCCATCGCCATCATTGGTTCCCTTGAAAATCCGGTCGAAGATGATACCGAACTCGAAAGCGGGCTCGACGAAACCGAACACGCGCGGCTCATGCAACTGCACGCGGCGATTCCCGACTGGCTGCGCAACGCATCGCCCAAGGACATTCAAGACTACAGCCGCTACATCACCGCACTGGGCAAGCTCTATCGACAGCCTGAGCACAAGGCAGCCAGAAACGAAATACCTTCCATCATCGACTTTGCCCAGCGCCTGATGGCTGAAGCGATCATCGCCGATACCCGCGCAGTCGATGCCGCGACGCTGCCGCTCAATGAACTGCGAATCAACATCACCAACAGCTTTACCTCTGGCAACTTCACACTGCCCAACCCCCTCGACCACCGCACCGAGACGCTCGCCGAGTTTGCCATGGAAAACCAGGCGCCCTACATGGCAACCGTATCGTTCCTGCACGGTCAGTCGGTTCCGCCATGGCTCACACCAGCGTTCCTCACCACCCTGGCTGCACAAGTCAATATCGGCGAGGCGTACCCGGCGCTGATCAAACGCAAGCTGATCGACGAGCCCGTGGAATCCCGACGCCAGGAAAACTTCTACTGCGACCAGTTGCGCTTGCTGTTGCCGCTGCTGGCGCTCGAAGGCAAGGTCAAACAGGAGGCGGGCATTGATGAGCTCGGCTACCGATTCATCTGCGAGTTGCTCGACAGCGATACCGAAAAGGCCCATTCCATCGCCATCTACCCGCTCAAGCTGACGCCGCAACATCGCCTGATCAGTAGCAGTGACAGCGTTGAGAACATGTTCCTCATCAGCCCTCGAAATGCAGAAAGCGGGCCTTGCCTGCTGTATCGCCCGATGCAGGACCTGCCCCTGTTGCAGTTTCCTTCCAGGCAAAACCTGCTGTATGCATTGCATCAACCCGGCGAGCTGAGGGACTCCGTGCTGGCATGGCTGCCGGACAACACCCTCAGTTATGAGTATGACCAATATGTACTCCCCACCGGCCTGCCATCGCCGTGGATCGTGGCCGAACAGTTGGTCAACCCGTTCAAGCAGGCGCAAGGGTTCGGGCAAGTAACGTCCGCGAATGACGAAATAACCGGGAATGTCCTGTCGGCACTGTTCAAAAGCAACGCCCGGGCCTTGGTCGACCTGGCTGACCGCCAGTCACAATCGAATGCCGAACGCCGCTGGACCCTGCTCAAGGAAAGCAGCTGGGCATTGTTCGCCGTCACCTCGAACTTTCTCACCGGCGCTGTCGGGACGGCCGTATGGGTATGGCAGACCATCAACGAAATCCAGCAGGCCATCGACGCCAGTAATCGAGGCGACTCGTTCATTGAATGGACTTCGCTGTCGGACCTGCTGCTGATCACCGGCATTGTCCTCAGCCATCATGCCGCGATGCGTCGCAATACTCTATCAGGCAAGCCTCGACTGGCGCGGCCGTCGTTAGAGAAACCAACACTGCCTGGGGGCGAGCCTGTCACCGTCCAGTTCGACCCGGCCCCACTGGTCGCAGAACTTGCACCCGGGCACCGCTCCTCGCTTGAGGTGGCCGGCTCGGTGCCACGTCGTACACCGGCGGCGCTGGGTACTTACCTGGACACGTTCAAGGTCGCAGCCATTGATATCACCGACAGGAACGTGACAAAGGTCAACGAAAAACCTCCTCACCTCTATCAACACAATGACAGGAACTTTGCCCAGGTCGGCGAGCGCTGGTTCCAGGTCATGGTAAGCGGCGAGGACCCTCCTCACATCGTTGACCCTGACGAGCCAAATCGCAGCGGTCCGCTGCTCACGCATAATGCCAAGGGTGAGTGGTTCATCGACCTGCGCTTGCGCCTGCGTGGTGGCGGCGGCAATGCCTTCAGCAAACCCCTGGTCGCTGCCAATGAGATGCGCTTCAAGGAACTGGAAGAGTCCCTGACCTCATTCAGCGATCAACAGAAAGTGCTGGAAGATGAGCTTTCCACATTGCAAACCGAGATGCAGAAGTCCACCCAGGAGCATTTCGAGAGCCTGAGCAAGGCGTATGCGCAAAAACTGGAAGTCACCATTACGGCGTATCGGCAGGCGCTGGAAAAACTCCGCGAATGGCGCACCCTCGGCGGTAGCAAAAACTACGTCCATGAATTGCTGCGTATCAGCACCTCGCTGCAGAAGAACCTGTCGTTGTGGTTCGTCATCAAGAGAACCGAATATGCCCAGGCGACAAGGATGATGACCGACACCGGCCAGACAGAACCGATGCCCCTGAAAACCTATGTGGCCAACATTCAAGTGGCGACTGACCTGAGCCAGGAAATGGTCGAAAAACTCGAGCTTTCGCACTCGACGATCGAGGGTCTGCGCGCGGCAGGAAGGTCCGGCATCGAGAGAGCGAACGAAATAAAAAAGCTCGCGCCATCGTTCAACGTGCTGGATCTGAAAACCAACGAGATTGGCATGGCCCAGGAACTGTGTCTTGAAGACAAGGCCAGCCCCCTGATGCCCCAGGCACGGGATGCCGTGGGTAAAATCATCGTGAGTGCCGCCAAGGCCGCCATTCAAGTGGCTGACATGGCAGCGGCTGGCGACAACCTGCGCCCTCTGCAGTCTCGCATTGAAGCGCTGGACAGCCTGATTGAAACCTTCGCCGATGCCGACCAGCGCCTACAGGAGTTGCCGGACGCCTACCCCGACCTGCTCAAGCCAGCCCGACTTCTGCACCTGCGTGGACTGATCGGCGAGTTCGCGCAATTGGCCCAAAACCGACTCCAGGCGTTGCTGCCGCAGCCCCCAAAGCCGCTACAAAAAGCCACGACGAGCAGTCGCCAGGCGTCTTACCATCAACCGGCAAAAGTCCGAAAAACCCGGCCGAAGGCCCCGGCCAAGAGCGAACCCGGCACTACCGCGCAGGCTCCCCTCACGCCCATCGCGCCCATGATCCGCCAACAACCGGCTTCGACACTCAGCGACGAGGAGCTCATCGCCGCCGCCATGGACCTGAACCTGGATACGTCCAGATTCATCGAGCGCACCGCCAAGGACGCGTTGCGCCCAAGGCGTATACCCGCTGACATACAGGATCTGTTCGATCAACAGGCGCTCAAACTGGAGCAAGGCGCCGACAGCGTAGATCAGGCCGTGCTGCGGAGTAAAAAACGGGACGGCGAACCGCTGCCGGTCGCGACCCTGAGCCTCGAGATGCGTGCAGCCGCGCGTCAAATGCGTGAAGAAGGCATCAGCGTTCGAGCGAAGTTATACAAGCTGCGCAAACCGACTCAAACGGCTTTCAAATGGATGCACGAACACCAGCAGGTCGACGTCGCCGCCGACCCACGAGGGCGAATCCAGACCACAGGGATGGGCGACTTCTTTCAGGAGTACCGGATACTCGACAAGGCCAACGGCAAGGCGATCTGGGTGGCGCATTTTCATTATGAAAGCTTGACCAGCCCCGCCGACCAGCCAACGGCAGCCCACCTGAAAATCGCCGATGACTATCTCAAAACCCTCTCCCCCGACCAGCAAACGGCATTGAACGCCTTCGAGCCCATCGATGGCGTCCTGCGCAAGCTCGTCGACCCCGAGCTGCGCAAGCTCTTCTGGGACATGGAACCGAAGGCCAAAACCTGACGCTAACGACGCCAAGCTTCTTCCAGACGCCCGAGCGCCGCGCTGATCGCCGCCTCGGGCACCGCCGCAAAACCGAGGACCAGCCCCGCACGCTGGTCTCCCGGTTCCCGGGAGTCCGGCAACCAGTAGCTGCTCAGCCCGTTGATTTCGACGTCGACCCTGGCCGCTTTCTCGATCAGTTCACGCTCACGGGCCAGGGAGTCGACCGCGACAGTCAGGTGCAGCCCTGCCGCGACGTTTGGCAGGTTGCCGACACCGGCGATGTCCCGGGGCCACCCCGTCAGCAGTGTGTTACGGCGGCTCAACGCGGCGCGACGCATGCGCCGGATGTGTCGCTGAAAGTGCCCGGCGGCCATGAATTCGGCCATCACCGCCTGGGTGCTGACCTCGGAATGACGCACGTCCACCGCTCGACGTTGCGAGAACGCGTCCACCAGCGCCGGCGGCAAGACCAGATAACCCAGGCGCAGCGCCGGAAAGGCGACCTTGCCGAACGTGCCGACGTACAGCACCCGTCCCTGCCGATCGAGTGCTGCCAGCGGCGCCAGGGGTGCGCCGCTGTAGCGGTATTCGCCATCGTAGTCGTCCTCGACGATCCAGCCGTTGGCGCGCTCGGCCCAGGCCAGCAACTCCAGGCGCCGGGCCAGGCTCATCACCACCCCCGTGGGGTACTGATGCGATGGCGTCACATAGGCCAGGCGACAATCGCCCAACCCCGCCAATGCCTGGCAATCGATGCCCTCGCTGTCCACCGCCACGCCGTGCAAGCGCGCGCCGGCCACCGCGAACGCATGACCCGCCGCGCGATAACCCGGGTTTTCAATCGCCACCCCGTCCCCCGGTTCCACCAGCAACTGCGCACAGAGGCTGATCCCTTGCTGCGCGCCACTGGTGATGACGATTTGTTCGGCGCTGCACTGCATGCCTCGGGAACTGCGCAAATACGCCGCGATCATCCCGCGCAACCGCGCGTCCCCTTCAGGAGCGCCGTAACACAGCTGCTGCAGATCCGGTTTGCGCCAGAACGCCGCGTTCAGTTTGGCCCACACCTCGAACGGAAACAGATCGAACGCCGGCACGCCGACCCGAAACGCCCGGGGCGGACCACTGGGTGGCGTTGGCAAATGGTTGTTTTCAACACGCAGCAATGCGCCGCTGTGGATGACCTTGTCAGGTACAACCACCGGTAGATCCAGCCATTGCGTCGGCGCTTTTTTCGAGGACTTCCTGACCGGCAACGACGCCTGGGGCAATTGCGCGACATAAGTCCCGTCCCCCACCCGCCCCTCGATAAACCCTTCGGCGTACAGCTGATCGTAGGCGCGCACCACGCTGTTACGCGAGATCGCCAATGCCGCCGCCAGGTCCCGACTGGCGGGCAAGCGCGTACCACTGGCCAGTCGTCCGTCCAGCACCCTCGCCCGCAACGCCTGATAAAGCTGGCGACTCAGCCCCTGACGACGGTCGAGCTCGATGCCGGCGGGGTTGAAGGACAAGGATAGCGGCGCATTCGTCATGACAATGGACCCATGAAATTCGACGTTAATGGCTCTTACAACAGACCAATAGCCTGCCTAGGATGCAGGCATTCGCCAAGGAATATTTCCATGTATACGCCCAGTGGTTTCGCCCTCAATGATTTGCCCGAGCTGCAGCAACAGATCCTCGGTACCCGACTCGCCCTGTTGGTCACCCATGGCGAACAGGGTCTGCAAGCCAGTCACCTGCCCTTGCTGCTGAACACCGACGAGGGCCCGAACGGCACCTTGTACGGCCATTTCGCCAAGGCCAATCCCCAGTGGAAGGAACTGCAGAACGGAGCCGAAGCACTGGTCATTTTCGCCGGTGCCGATGCCTATGTGAGTCCCGGCTTCTACCCGAGCAAGGCCGAACACGGCAAAGTCGTGCCGACCTGGAACTACGTCGCCGTGCATGCCTATGGCAGCGCCGAAGTCTTCACCGACGCCGATCGCCTGCGCTCGCTGGTCAGTGCCTTGACCGATCGCCATGAAGCCGGTCGCGCCCAGCCGTGGAAAGTCGCCGACGCGCCCGCCGACTACATCGATGGCATGCTCAGGGCCATCGTCGGCTTTGCCTTGCCGATTCAGCGCCTGGAAGGCAAACGCAAGCTCAGCCAGAACCGCAGCACCGCAGACATCGCCGGCGTGCGCGAGGGGCTGGCCGCCAGCCCCGATGCCCACGACCAGGCCCTCGCCCACTTGATGCGTTAAGGAATCAGCATGAGTCAACTCGAAATCCGCCAGGTCAACGCCGAAGACCACGCCGCCTGGCTTCCGTTGTGGCAGGCTTACCTGCGCTTCTACAACACCGAACTGCCGGACGCCGTCAGCCAAAGCACCTGGCAGCGCATGCTCGACCCGAACGAACCGACCCACGCCGCCCTCGCCTGGGCTGACGGCAAAGCAGTGGGCATGGTGCATTTCATTTACCATCGTTCAAACTGGAGCATCGAAAACTCGTGCTACCTGCAGGACCTGCTGGTGGTGCCGGAAACCCGAGGCACTGGCGTTGGCCGCCAGTTGATCGAGTTCGTCTACGCCACGGCCAAGGCCGACGGTTGCAACAAGGTGCACTGGCTGACCCACGAAACCAACGCCACCGCGATCCAGCTCTACGAGCGCATCGCCGAGCGTCCGGGTTTCATCCAGTTTCGCAAAGCCATTTAAGGTTCAAGGAGAACAGCATGTCGATTTCACCCGCCGACTGGAAAGGCGTCCCGGCCCCGACCGTCCAACTGATCGAAGGGCGCTTCATCCGCCTGGAAAGACTCGACCCGACGCGCCACGGCGACGACTTGTTCAACGCCCTGCAAGGCCCCGGTGCCGACCCGAAACTGTGGGACTACCTGCCTTACGGGCCCTTCCCGGAGCGCGGCGCCTTCAACGACTGGCTGAACAATCATGCCGCCAGCAGCGATCCCTATTTCTTCAGCGTGATCGACCGCGCCAGCGGCGAGGTGCAAGGCCTCCTCAGCCTGATGTCGATCGTCCCGGCCCAGGGCCGCATCGAAATCGGCCACGTGACCTTTGGCGCGCCGATGCAACGCTCACCGAAAAGCACCGAGGCGGTCTACCTGCTGGCCAAGGAATCCTTCGCCCTCGGCTACCGGCGCCTGGAGTGGAAATGCAACAACGGCAACGCCCGCTCCAAATACGCCGCCGAGCGGCTGGGCTTCAGTTTCGAAGGGGTCTTCCGCCAGCACATGGTGGTCAAGGGACAGAACCGCGACACCGCCTGGTATTCGATTATTGATTCGGAATGGCCGGCGATTGGTGCGGGGTTCGAGCGCTGGTTGAGTGATGAAAACCAGGGGGCCTCGGGGCAGGTCAAGGGGCTGGTGGAGTGTCGGGGGTAACTTGACCAGGGGGAAGGAAACGGCATTAACTTCGCCTTCCCGAAATAAATGATCACCATCGCCCCTCGCCACGTTCCAGAGGGGCTCTTGATTTAGGGGTCATTTCCCGCCTGCATGATGACAAGGAAAACACATGTCGACGCTGGTCTATTACGTAGCCGCCACCCTGGATGGTTTTATTGCCACTCAACAACACAAACTCGATTGGCTGGAGAACTTTGCGCTGGGGGATGACGCCACGGCCTATGATGATTTTTATCAGACGGTCGGAGCGGTGGTCATGGGGTCGCAGACCTATGACTGGATCATGTCGAACGCTCCCGATGACTGGCCCTACCAGGATGTACCCGCCTTTGTCATGAGCAACCGGAATCGGTCAGTCCCCGCCAATCTGGATATCACCTTCGTACGCGGTGATGCCGGGGCCATCGCGGCCAGGGCCAGGCAGGCGGCGAAGGGCAAAAATGTCTGGCTGGTCGGTGGCGGCAAAACGGCAGCCTGTTTTGCCGACGCCGGGGAATTGCAGCAGCTGTTCATCACCACCCTTCCGATCTTTCTGGGCTCCGGCGTTCCCGTACTGCCCGTTGACCGTGCGTTTGAAGTCGTTCTCAGAAAACAGCGAACGCTGCAGAGCGGTGCCATGGAAAGCGTCCTGGACGTGAAAGCGGATTGACGGCACAGGGTTGCCAAGCCAGCGGACGACACCTGCAGGATCAACCAGGTGACGGTCCTGCGAACTTTTCTCTGATTACCGGTCTATTTGGATAGGCACATCCGCTCGGCAAGTGCGAACCCGCAGCTTGCCGCAACCGGATGGCCACACGACCAATTGTCAATCAGAGGTTGCCTTCGCGCATGAAATTCCATGACCCTCGGATGGTGCTCTTCGGCCTGTTCGCGTTCGCGGCAATGGGCTCGGCATCAGCCACACAGATAAAGCCCGCAACCCCTGTTTTCCCCACTGAAGTCACAGCCATCCAGGCGCCTGCCAAGGCCGCCGAGAACCCTTGGCCGACCTTGGCCAGCATGGCCGACAAGCAGCCAGGGTCATTGCTGGCCCATGACGACCGGAACTGGCACGATCATCGAGACGATTGGCGCCGGGACCAATGGCGTAGAGACCAATGGCGCCGGGACCAGTGGCGTCGAGAGCAAGCCCGCCGGGAAGCGGAACGCCATCGTGATTGGGAGCGCCACCACCGGGATCGTGTCATGGGCCACCGCTACGACGACGATCGCCGCTACTATCGTCGCTAAATCAATCCGCCTTCAGGCCTGCCTCAAGGCGCCCTCGAACGCAGGCGTCAATCCCGACAACTCCAGCTTGCGCACGAAGGCGCCGAGACGCTCTTGCCTGTAGGCGTCCACGTCCAGGTCACGGTAATCGTAGAAACCCTGGCCATCGCGCAAGCCATTGCGGCCGTTTTGCATGTTGTCGGTTATCACTTGGGGCGACTCGAAACGCGGTGACAGTGCGCCGCTCAAGTAGCGCGAGGCGTAGTAGAGAATGTCGCCGCCGCCCCAGTCGATGAACTCCAGCAGGCCCAGCACCGAGAAGCGCAAACCGAAGCCGACGCGCACTGCGGTGTCGATATCTTCGGCGCTGGCCACGCCCTCTTCCACCATCCGTGCCGCTTCGTTCATCGCCAGTGCCTGGATGCGCGGCACGATATAACCCGCCACCGGATTGCACACCACGGGCACCTTGCCGATGCGCTTGAGCAGTTGCAGCAGCCGCTCGACCACCTGCGGGCAGGTCGCCTCGCTGCGGCTGACTTCCACCAGCGGCATCAGGTGCGCGGGATTGAGCCAGTGCGCGTTGACGAAGCGCTGCGGCCCGCTGACCATTTCGCTCAACTCGGTGACCAGGAAGGTCGAGGTGGTCGAGGCAATGATGGCCGACGCCGGGACATGCTCGCTGACCCAGGCGAAGGTCTGCTGCTTGACCTCGATGACTTCCGGCACGGCTTCGAACACCAGGTCGCAGCGGCGCAATGCCTCGGCGGCCCGGGATCGGGTTTGCAGGGTCAACCGCGATAGCGCGATGTCCGCCTGTTCCGGCTGGAGCATGCCAAGGCGAACCAGCATCTGCAGTTCGCTGCGGACGTTGTTGCGCACGCGCTCGAAGTAGCCGTGGCGCTCATTCTCGGCGCGATCCTTGATGTCGATGAGGGTCACCGGCAGGCCCGCATGGATGAAGGCCAGGGCAATGCCCTCGCCCATCCGGCCGGCGCCGACCACGCTGACTTGCGGCAGCGCGGCGTTCATCGGTTGCAGCCCTCGGTCAGCAGTTCGCTCATCTGTGCTCGACTCAACCCGGCCAGGCCGAGGTTCTCCAGAGTGCGGCCCTCGGCGTAGAGATCACGCCCGGCGACGACCGAGGCAATGCTCAACAGGCCTTGGGCAATCGGGGTCGGCACACCGGCCCAGCGGCCGACGGACACCAGGAAGGACAGGCCCAGGCGGGTGTCTTCGAGCATGTAGCGATGTGTTTGCAGGTCGATGTCTTCGCGCCAGTCGCCGCTGTCGGTCAGCTTGCCATGGGCACCGCGACCGTACATCCACGCCTCGCCTTCGCTGCTGTTGTAGTGATCGGCCAGGGGAAAATGCGGTGCGCCGTAGGTCAGTGCTTCGCGCACGGCCATGCGCTCGGCATCGAGCTGGTTGGTCACGCGGCGAATCGACGGTTGGGTGCCTTCGTTGTGAATGTCCCAGGCCTCGAAATGCTCCAGGGGACCGGCATTCATCATGATCAGCGGCGGGTGGATGACGGGACCTGCGTTCATCAGCGCACCGCTCAGGGCGTCTTCGATCGGTTCGACGCTCGGGTAGGCCTCGCGCAGCACGGCGAAGGCGTGTTCGGACAGGTTGCCGGGGAATACGCCCGTCGGCAGGCGGGTGGCGTAGCAACTGATCACCAGGTCGCTGGCGCCATGCTTGCGCACCAGGTACGGCAGCGTGCCGGTCTCGGCGAAAGCGACTTTGCTGCGGTTGCCCGCATCGGCCAGGGCCTTGGCGAACACGTAGCTGCCGAAAGTGCCCGGTGGCAGGAACACCACCTGACCGTCGCGCAGGTGCGGCGCCACCTGTTTGGCCAGGTCTTCGTGGGACGTCGAGGGCAGCGGGATGATGATCAGTTGCGCGTCGGCCAAGGCTTCAGCCAGATCGTCGGTCAATGAGAGCTTGTCGCCCGGTTTACCGACCGAGAGCTGACGAGTGCCCCGGTAGTCCTTGATGGTCAGGCTGCCGATCGCCAGCAGCTCCTTGAGCGCCGCCGAGTCGCGACGCCACAGGCGGGTCTGATGCCCTTTCTCAGCCATTTCGACAGCGGCGGCGTAACAGCCGTGTCCACCACCCAGCACGGTAATATTCATCGAGTCACTCCTCTGGTAAGAGACTCGATGCTATCGAGCGCTGCCGCCCCAGGCTTATCCGAATGCGCAGCCGACTCACGGATTGCGCAGAAGTCTCAATGCTTCTGTCGTCGCAGGGTGTCCGACGGCAGGCAGCCATAACGTTGCCGATAGGCACTGGAAAAATGCCCGAAACTGTTGATGCCGTGGCGCAGCAGGATATCGGTGACAGTTTCACAGGCATTGCCCTGCTGCAGCGACTCGTGGACCAGCGCCAGGCGACGGTCACGGATGTACTCGACCGGCGCTTGCTGGAGAAACTGCCGGAAGCCGTTCTGCAAGGTGCGCACCGAAACCCCGCACAGCTCGCTCAAGGTGACCAGGCTGATTGGTTGGTCAAGGTGCTCCTCGATGTAGTCACGGGCCTTTTTCACGTGGTGCGGCAGTGGCGCGCGGGAATCGTGCAACAGATCCGTCGAGTAGTTATGCGGCAGCTGTGTGAGCAGCAGTTGCATCAGGTAGTCGGACAGGCCGCTGGCGAGGCGCGAGCCGTCCACGCCGCTGCCGTACAGCCGGCAGATGTAGTCCAGGGTGTGATAGAGGCTGACGACGCCGGCGCCCAGGTGATCGACGCTGACATCGAAAATCACCGATTGGCGCAGGCTGCGGCCGAGCAGATGTTGCAATTGCGTCTGCAGGGCATCACGGTCGACGCGCAGGATCAGGTTGCGGCACTCGCCATCGGTGACGATGCGGCTTTGCGCGAACGGCGAGGACACGCTCAGGCAGCCCGACTGCATCGCCGCGCTGCGCCGCCCGTGGGCCACCTGGCAATGCCCCTGCAAGGTGATGCGAAACAGGTACTGATCGGCAATGTCGCCGATGGTGATCTCCACCGGCGCGCCATAGCGCAAGTCGAGCAGCGCCGAAGTGCCGAAGAACACGCCGTTGAGCCGGGTATGAATCGGCTCGTCACGCAGCACGTTGAAGCTGTGCGGGCACAGGTAGTGGCTGACCTTGTCCTGGATCTCGCGGCAGTCGGCCGAGCTGAGCAGGCTGTGTCGTTCCAGCAGGTGTACGTCATTCAACATCAGAGGCTCTCCTGACCTGAAGCGGATCGACCCCGCTGCGTTTAAACGCAGCGGGGTCGTTGCACCGACATATTCATGTCATGCGTGGGTCGGGTACTCCCGGGCATAACTTTCGCGGAAACGCCGGCAACCGCGCCACAGCAAAAGCACGGTCAACGCCGATGCACCGGCGATCACCAGCGACATCGAAGAGCCCACTGCTGCTGGCGATCCGAAGTAGCGATCGGTCAACAGCGCCACCAGCGTTGTGCCCAGGCCCAACCCCAGCAGATTGCTGATCAGCAGGAACACCGCCGAGACCTGTGCGCGCACCTGGTTCGGCGCGAGGATCTGCATCGCCGCCGTTGAAGCCGGCATCGGGAACGAGGCGAAGAACATCGCCGGCACCAATAGCGTCACCGACAGCCACAGTTGATCGACTTGCGGAAACAGCACGGCCGGCACCGCCATGCCCAAGGCGCCGATCACGCCGGTGCGCATCGCGGCATCCTGGTGACCTTTCTTCGCCAGGTAATCGGTGAGCCAGCCACCGAACAGCACCCCGGCGGTGTTGGCCAGCAACAGCACGGTGCCGAGCATGTAGCCCGCTTCCATCGGGGTCAGGCCGAACTTGCGGATGTACAGCGCCGGGCTCCAGCTCATCATGCAGAACAGCACCATGGCGTAGAACGAAAAGCCCAGGTAATGGCAGGTGAAGGTGGCACGGTGGCGCCCGAGAAAGCGCAGGCCATCGCTCATTCCAACCTTCTTGGCCCTACCCTGCGCATCGACCTGCAGGCCCTTGCGCGCAGGGTCGCGCACGGTGAGCCAGATCAGCAGGCCGACCACGATGCCAGGCAGACCGACGATGAAGAACGCCAGTTGCCAGGCCTTCATCGCACCGAGAAAAGCCACCTCGATGGTGTTCATGTCCTTGAGCATGGCGATCACATAGCCGCCCACCAGGAAGGCCAGGCCACCACCGACGAACGAACCGATCGAGTAGATGCCGACGGCGCGGCCGAGTTTCTCCTTGGGGAACATGTCGCTGAACATCGAGTAGGCCGAGGGCGACAGGGCCGCTTCGCCGACGCCGACGCCGATGCGCGCGAGGAACATGTGCAGGAAGTTTTTGCTCAGGCCGCAGGCGGCCGTCGCCAGGCTCCAGAACACCACGCCGACGGCGATGATCTTCGGCCGGGAGAAACGGTCGGCCAGGTAGGCGATGGGCATGCCCATGAAGGCGTAGAACAAAGAAAAGGCCAGCCCGTGCAGCAGGCTGAACTGGGTGTCGCTGATCTGCAGGTCGGCCTTGATCGGCTCGATCATCAGCGCCAGGATCTGCCGATCCACGAATGAAAAGATGTAGGCGATCATGCACAGGCCGACCACGTACCACTCGTAGATATAGGTTTTCTTTTTCTGTTGTTGCAGGACCGCATTATCGACCTGGATATTCACTAGTGTTTGCTCCTTCTCGAATCCGCTCATGGGCGAAGCGCGCCGGGTGACGGTGCACGGCGCACCGACTGGATAGTTGCGGGGCAGATGCAAAGGACAATGGGTTCGAACATGGTCAGGCCTCTTATTGTTATGGGGGTAGGCACGCTTACCAGAACTTCCAGGTGTAGGTCGTGGCGACACGGAACTCGTTGTAGTCGTAGCCGTACTTCTGTTTCACATCGATGTTGCGCAGGTCCAGCCCGAGGCCTGCCAGCGCCCCGCTCTGCACCACGTAGCTGAGCCCCAGGAAACGTTCGCTTTCCTGGTTGTCGCTCAGGTTGCCGCCACGGTCCCAGTTCGTGCCCTTGATGTAGCGGGTATAGAACTTCAGCCCAGGCATTCCCATCCCGGCAAAGTCGTAGCTGTAGCGCGCCCCCCAGGACTTTTCATCCGGGCGGACAAACCCCAGGGACGACCAGTGCACCAGGTAAGGTTGCGGGATATAGCCGTTCATGGTCGGGAACACGCTGTCACCGAGCATGCGCTGGTAACTGAGGCCAAACATGTGCGCGCCCTTGAGCAGGGAGAACAAGGCACCGTAGGAACGGTTGTCGATCTCACCGTTCAAGGCATTGCCGTCTTCATTGTTATTGAAGTAGCGCAGGTCGGTCTTGAGTTTGTAGCCATTACCCAAGTCGGCCATATGCATCAGGCCGAAATAGTGCTGCTGATAAATGTCGTGCAACACGCCATAGAAGTAACTGGCTTGCAGAGTCTTGGTAATGTCGTAAGTAACTCCGCCAAAATCCAGGCCGTCACTGTCCAGATTATCGGTGGAACCAAACTTGTAGAGCTTCTCGTGGTTGGAAGACTCCCGGGTCACCGCAGACCAGAAACGGCCACCGGTCAGCGTCAACCCATCGACCTCCTTGGACTCGACCACCGCCCCTTGGTAGATGGTATCCAGCTGCCGACTGGTGTCATCGAATGCCACCGGCAATTGCGGGCGAAGGTCACCGACTTTCAACTCGGTCTTGCTGTAGCGCATCTTGAAAGTCGCACCGGCGCGACTGTAGTCATCGGCCGTCTGCTGCTCGCTCACGCTGTAGGGCAATGAACCGTCGTTGCCGGACGAATCCAGGCGCACGGCGTATTGCGCATCCACATCGAGGCCGATGGCCAAGGCCGTGTCGGTATACCCGGAAGTAAATTGCGCATCGAAACCCTGGGACCAACTGTGGACTTCGGAAACCGGTGCATCGGTGTTGGTGTAGTTGCGATGCAAGTAGAAGTTACGCGTATCCACTTTGAAGTGACTGTCATCGATGAGATCTGCATGGGACGGCGAACAGATCATCCCCAACACGCTGGCAATACCGAGCCCACGGCAAGACTGCTTTACCTGATACATCCAACATCTCCACATCTGTATGTGCCTGGGCACTGTATTTATAGGAGCAGTGTCAAACGAAGAACGAAAACGCTTTCTTGTTGTTATGGCGCCAGGCGAGCCCGATGGAACAATCCACTACGACGGCACACCCAAGGTCTACGCACGGTAAGCGAGTGGACGCCGCGCCGGTATCAAGACGAACAGCATCCGAAGGGGGGAAATCTCCCACCCAGCTAAAGGTTTCCCTTAGTCGATCCTGCGCAGCCGGCCATCGCGGATGATTTTCCGGGCGCCTTGTTTACGCATAGGCGTAGCTGCCGTAGCTCGGTAAACTGCTCGGCAAGCTTGTCGGGGTAATTTTTTCAATTCAGGAATAAACGTGACCAAATCTATTGAGGACAATGCGTCTCTCGAGTCCTTTTCTCTTGAGAGTCCCTCCCCCCTGTATGCGCGGGTCAAGCAGATCATCATGCAGAAGATTCGCTCCGGTGCCTGGCTGCCCAATTCCAAGGTGCCGTCTGAAAGCGAATTGCTGAATTTGCTGGGGGTCAGTCGCATGACCATCAACCGCGCCTTGCGCGAGCTGACCATTGAAGGCGCGCTGGTGCGCATGCAAGGGGTTGGCACCTTCGTGGCGGAGCCCAAGGGGCATGCTGCGCTTTTCGAGATCCACAACATCGCCGAAGAAATCGAGGCCCGGGGTCACGAGCACCGCTGCGAAGTGATCGTGCTCGAGGAGATGCCGGAGCGGGCCCGCGCTTCCATGCCCTTCCCCCTGGAGGGGGTCAAGCGCCTGTTCCATTCGGTGGTGGTGCACCACGAGAACGGTGTGCCGGTGCAGATCGAAGAACGCTTCGTCAATGCCGACGTCGCACCCGCTTATTTGCAGCAGGACTTTACCCAGGTCACGCCCTACGCCTACCTGATCCAGTTGGCCCCGCTGACCGAAGGCGAACATGTGGTCGAGTCGATCCATGCCAAATCCGCGGAGTGCAAGCTGTTGCAAATCAAACGGTATGAGCCGTGCCTGTTGATTCGCCGCCGTACCTGGGCTGCCAAAGGCCAGGTCGGTTGTGCGCGGCTGGTGTATCCCGGTTCGCGTTATCGCCTGGAAGGCAAGTTCGGCAACTGATTTACCCGTCGAGCGGCCCCCGCTTGCCGCTCGACAAGGCTGTTGTTGCAGACATTCTGCAGGGCTGTTACTGCCAAGGCCAAATGTGGCAAAAAAGTGACATTCCAGCGTTTCCTTTCGCACAAAAGTGTTACGAGATGCTCACCATCGCAGCAAACTTTTTCAAAGTTGCAACAGAAATTTGATCAAGCTCTGCGTTAGTCAAGTTTTCTCTGTTTTGATAAGTATCTGATTCAAATCGATTTATCACCTTTCTAGAAGTTTTCTGCGTCCGCCAGATCGGATTTTGGCCCTTCACTTGCATTCACTTGTACATACAGGTTGGTATAAGCATACATGTACATCCTTGTTTGCCGATGCCACGCCACTGACCGCTGAATGAGGAGAACGCCATGACCACTAAGAACACACGCCTGCGTGATGTTGAAATCCGCGCTGCCCGCGGTAACAAGCTGACCGCCAAGAGCTGGCTGACCGAA
>NZ_JAXDEQ010000157.1:0-420 GCF_035065025.1 Pseudomonas sp. YuFO8
GTGTGCCTTCGTCGGCCAGTTTGCGGCGCAGCGTCCAGGTAGGCAGCTTCAAGCGTGCCGCCACTTCTTCCAGGTCGGGTTCCCGGCCGCCATTGAGCATCGGCCCGAGCAACCGGGTAATGCGCTCGCGCAGGCTGCGGGTGCGGGTCAATTGCTCTAACTCTCGCTCACACAGTTGTAACAACAGGTTCCAGGTGCTGGGGCAATGCTGTGGGTTGCGCAGGGCCAGGGTCTGCTGGTTGAGGCGTAATTGGTTGGCCTCGGCGCCGAAGTGGATGTCTCCCAGCATGCTGTACTGATCGCTGTACTCCGGCGCTTCAAATTCGATGTCGATGCGTTGTGCCTGCACCGGCTGCTGGGCCAGGCTCGACAGTTGATGCAGCCAGCCGGCGATCATCGAGTCCACCACAAAGCGGTTGT
>NZ_JAXDEQ010000158.1:0-420 GCF_035065025.1 Pseudomonas sp. YuFO8
TTCTACATATTTGGAAAAGGAGCTTTTGAAAAGATTGTCAGTCTTGAAGATGAGTTTGTAGAAAATGCTAATACGGTGGTCGCAGAAATGACCCAGCAAAATATTCTAGAAGGAATTGAGCTGCTGCAAGAAGAAATAAGCGCTAAACCATCCTTGATGAGGATGGTTGCGAACATTGCGCGTAAACAGAATCATACGGGCATTGGGCAGTTAGAAATTGAGAATATGAAGAATGTCTTACATTCTTTTGAAAAGAAAGATTTGAAATTTACCGCAGATGGTAAGATTCTTATCGAAAATAAGGAAGATGTTGAGGATTTCCTAAAGTTACTTAATGACTATCACAAAAAAGGAATGGTCAGTGGGAAGTTTTATGGGTCTAGTAGTGGTCATGTGATAACTGCCCATTAATTACACTGT
>NZ_JAXDEQ010000159.1:0-419 GCF_035065025.1 Pseudomonas sp. YuFO8
CACATAGCCTGGCTTCGAAAGCTGCTGCTCCAACACGTCCGCGGCGTTGGTCTTGGCGATCAGTTTGGTTTCGAAATCCAACCCCGGCGACATGTCCCAATAGGCATGGCTGGGCCGTGCGTAGCAGTAGATACAGCTATATTCAAAATCCGAAACATTTTATTGATTTGCGTCTGGCTTTGAGAAAACCTTTTTAAAAATGAATATTACCAACCAAGTAATTGTTGAAATTGCAAAAATGAATATAAATGGTGCAATGCGCTGAACCTGACTTGCGTCATAAGTTCCATTCATTGAAGCATTAACCGCAAGACCGAGATTAATCAAAATCACCAAAAGAGAACCAATCGATAAAAACCTTAACAGTTTCATTCTCACTATTCCTTATTAGTTGGTTCTTCGGATGGAGCAAAAAAAAT
>NZ_JAXDEQ010000160.1:0-419 GCF_035065025.1 Pseudomonas sp. YuFO8
TTGCCGGTGACTTGAGCGGATTTATTGACGAAGAACTGGAAAAACTCGACCGCAAACGCCACGTCGTATTGGCCGTGCCGCAGTTCAACGGGTTGGGTACCTTGCTGGCAGGCACGGATATTCTGGCGACCGTGCCGGACTATGCGGCCGAGGCTCTGACCTCAGCCGGTGGCTTGCGAGCAGAAGATCCGCCGTTGCCAGTGCGTAGCTTTGAGCTGCATATGGCGTGGCGTGAGTCGCAGGATAATGACCCGGGGGAGCGGTGGTTAAGGTCGCGGATTCAGATGTTTTTTGGCGATCCTGAGAGTCTTTAGGCCTCGTCGGGCAGGCTGTTAAGCTGATCATTTATGCCTTTTCCTAGACCATGGAGATCCATTCATTTCCAGTGGATTGCTATATTCGGGGGCATATTTGAGGAC
>NZ_JAXDEQ010000161.1:0-419 GCF_035065025.1 Pseudomonas sp. YuFO8
TGGTTCGGCAGCAGGGCAGAGCGAATAACCTGAGCGCTGCAGCACGTAGTGCATCGCTTCCTGTACCGAAGGATTCAGGTCGAGCGGAATGCTCACGTCAATGATTTGAGCGAGAAGATCACGTTGCTCTGCTGTGGGCTCGGTGCTGACCAGCGTATAGCGGCCATAGCGGAGCTCTGTCGGGTGACCCTCTTTGGCTCTACTCCTCGAAAGCTGGGCCCGATTGGAACTATCGGCATTCTCTGGACTAGTCGGTAATGGGGTGGGGATCTGCGCCGTGCAGGCGCTCAATAAACCCAGCAGGCAGACAGGCGTGAAAAAACGCTCCATGGAAAAAACCTCATGTCAGATTCAGTGCAGAACCTGACATGAGGTGAAGGAGCGGGTCAGTGAGTAAGTTGATTCAAGACGGGTCGTGT
>NZ_JAXDEQ010000162.1:0-418 GCF_035065025.1 Pseudomonas sp. YuFO8
CTGGCCCTTCAAACAAGGCCCTCACGAGCAGGCCATAGCTGCTCGCGGGCGCTTGCGCGTCACTTCTTCCGAAGGCTTGCGCGCTGGCGTGCTCGCCCACCACGGCCTGGCGATGACGTCCGAATGGATGTTCGGCCCGGAATTGGCCAGGGGTGAGGTGAAAGCCGTGTTGACCGACTGGGAACTCCCGCCGAAGGATCTCTGGGCGGTATTACCGACGGGTCGAATGCCGAGTGCCAAGGCCAAGGCATTTATCGAATACGTTGAAGGTTTAATGGTGTAGCGCCGGCAAGCCGGCTCCTGCGGGGTTGGAGGGTGTTCAGATGATCCGGCCATCCCAGCCGACCGTGACATGCCGTGGCAACGCGTGGCGATGCTCCAGCAACCACGCATCCAACGTATGCGCCACATGGGTCAG
>NZ_JAXDEQ010000163.1:0-417 GCF_035065025.1 Pseudomonas sp. YuFO8
TTTTTCTTCCTCAGCGTCGACGATTTCAGACAGGTCGGAGACCAGATCCTGCACTTTATTGGTCAGGTACTGCGCCATATAAAGGATGAGTTCCGACGCGGTCTTAGGCCCCTTGCCGTCCGCCAGTTGCACCAACAGTTCGTCAGTGGCGCGCAACGGGCGCAGGCGTAGAGAAATCACGCGGCTGGCGGCAGCAAAGATGCGTACCGAGACCATGTCTTCCGGCTCCGCACCGGGGTTTAGGTTGACCCCGCGCAGGAACAGCAGCAGTTCCGAGTCCGGCAGCGGCAACAGGCGCGGACGGGTGTTCTCTTCCAGCAACAAGTCACAGGCAAATTCGCTCAAGCCGCTGGATTTGCGCAGCCACGTCTGGGTTTGCGGATGGCTGCGATCCCAATGCAGCCACAGGCTTTCCTG
>NZ_JAXDEQ010000164.1:0-416 GCF_035065025.1 Pseudomonas sp. YuFO8
CATGGTTACGCACCGTGTTGGGCGCCAGTTTCAAGCGCGAAGCGATCTCCTTGTCAGCCAGGCCTTCGCAGATCAGCCCCAGCACATCGCGCTCTCGGGCGGTGAGGTCGGTGAAGGCGATATTGGGTTGGCTGGGGCTGTTGACGCTCTTGGCGTTGGCCAGTTTTTCGATGAGGGTCTGGCTGAACCAGGAGGCGTCCTGCATCACTTCTTCGATGGCCGCCACCAGTTCCAGCTCCGAGCGTTTGCGTTCGGTGATGTTCATCATCACCAGCAGATAGCAGGGCACGTCCTGGATGATCACCGTGTCGGCGGAGACCACGCAGTCGATCACCTCGTTGCCTTTCTTGCGCACCTTGAGGTCCTGGCCGTCGAGGTTGCCGGCTTTTTCCAGGTTGGCGAACAACTGCGCGGCC
>NZ_JAXDEQ010000165.1:0-415 GCF_035065025.1 Pseudomonas sp. YuFO8
TGAGCTGAGTTCGGTGGCGTTGCGCGAGGTAGCCAGTGAATAGGTAGCGGGCATCGTGCCGATACTGAAGCTGATCTGGACCTTATCCTGGAAAATGGAGGAAGAGAGGTAATAGTTGGCGATCACCAAGCTGTTGACCGCGCCGTCGACCTGCCCTTGCACCAACAACTCGGCGGCCTTGAAATTGTCGCCTGTTTCCACCAATTGAATCGTTGGTAAGTTCTCGCGCAGGAACCTTGCCATTGGTCTGCCTTGGGTGACGGCCACACGTCTGCCTTCCATTCCCTCCAGACTGGTTGGGGCCTGGTTTTCCTTGCGTGTCAACATCACGTAGGAGTTTTCCAGATAGGGGCGACTGAAGTTTAACTGGGCCTCCCGTTCGGTGGTGGGAATGATAGCGCCGATGATGTCGGCC
>NZ_JAXDEQ010000166.1:0-415 GCF_035065025.1 Pseudomonas sp. YuFO8
GCCAAACGCGGCGCCAGCCACAGCGTGGCGAAAGATGCCAGTAAACCGATGTGCAATACGGTGGAGCTGGGGGCAACCCGTTGGGCACGCGTGGCGGCGGCGATGGCAACGAGGGCAGGGCGGATTTCGTCGTAGTACTGTTGGCCTTCGGTGGTCAGATCGATCGCGCGGGTGCGTCGGATGAACAGCGGTTTGCCTAGATGCTGCTCAAGTTTCTGCACCTGATGACTGAGAGCGCTCTGGGTTACCGACAACTCGCCGGCAGCCTTGATAAAACTCAAATGCCGCGCCACGGCTTCGAAGGCACGCAGTGCCAGCAATGGTGGAAGGTCCTTGTGCAGTGCCACCTGAGAGCGTCTCCGGGTTCGGGGAAAGGCCTCGATTTTGGGCGATGCCCTGCCTTTTGTCGCCCGCT
>NZ_JAXDEQ010000016.1:0-134215 GCF_035065025.1 Pseudomonas sp. YuFO8
GCCTCGGGGCTTTGTGCCAAGCCGTTGATCGCCGTAACCCCGCTGAAGATGGCGACGCACATCATGATGGTTTTGCGTCGGCCTATCCGATCCGACAATGAACCGAAAAACAACGCACCCAGCATCATGCCCACCAGCGCGCAACTACCCAGCGCACCCGCCTGCAATGAACTGAGGCCCCACTCGGCCATCAGTGAGGGCAACACGACCCCATAGATGACCAGATCATAACCGTCGAAAATGATGATCAGCGCGCACCAGAACAGCACGCGCGCATGGAAGGAATTGAAACGTGCCCCGTCAATCAGGGCTGATACATCTATCGTACGCATGGCATCGCTCTTCTTGTCATTGTTATAGAGCCGGAGGATCTGCCGCCTCCGGTTATTGCGCGGTGCCCAAGGGTTTACGCATTGCGTTCAGGAATGGGCATGGCTTCGATCATGGGCAAAGGATCGACCCCGATAAATGCAGCCAGACGCATACACACTATTTCGAGGCTGAATAAAGGTCAGCGGCGTATGCATCTAAAACCGATGTGTGAGCTGGTGGTATCCGCGGCTTGTGGTGAGCGAGCAGGTGCGCGGTAGCGCTGGCAGTAACCCGGGGCGCAAAGATGGGAACCGCCTTTGAGCACCTTCAGCGTTGTCCTGCCACCACCGCTGGCACAACAGGAAGGCTTCCCGCTGCCCTCCCCGGCATTACGAAATGGCGTGGTTGTCCATTCCCAGACGTTACCGATCATGTCCCGCAGACCGTAACCATTGGCAGGAAATGCGCCCACCGGAGAAGTTCGGTCGTACCCATCCAGAGCAAGGTTTTGCCAGGGAAACTCCCCCTGCCAGATATTGGCCATATGGCGTCTATCCGGCACAAGTTGATCCCCCCAGACAAACTCGCTGCCGGTATGACCTCCCCAGGCTGCAAATTCCCATTCTTCCTCGGTGGGCAGTTCGCAACCCACCCAGTCGGCATAAGCATGCGCATCCTCAAGGCCAACGTGGACCACCGGATGTAGGTCGAGGCCTTGCAGATTCGAGTCCGGCCCCAGGGGGTGGCGCCAGTCGGCCCCCGGGACCAACGACCACCAACGACTCACATAGTCCAGTTCAACGGGGCCGTTGGGCGGCGTGAACACGAGCGATGCTGGCTGCAACAGGCCCGGCGCCACACCGGGATAGTCTTCAGAGGCCAGACTTCGCTCTGCCTGAGTCAGATAACCTGTGTCAGCGACAAACGCTGCGAACATGGCATTTGTGACGGGAGTGGCATGTATGGAAAACCCTGCGACCTCCTCCCAGCGCACGGGGCTTTCTTCAGGGTAGTGATGTTGAGACCCCATCAGAAACCGCCCTTCAGGTATTCTGATCAGCGCGGCCCCATTGCGATCAACCACACAACTATCAATGTGACTGTTCATCTGCCGTCTCGTAATGTTTGATCTCATTGCCGAATCGTATTTTTGTAGCCAGATCCGTATCCCATTCGATCCCGTTGCGCGCCTGACAGTCTTGCCATTGGCTCAAGAGCGAGCGAGTGACCTGAGGCTCTTGTGCCGCAAGGTTGTGTAACTCGGTGGGATCTCTTCGGATGTCAAACAACTCCCATTTACCTGTGCCCCAGGGCGCATTGCTGAAGGTCATCTTCCAATTCCCCTGGATCAACGAGACACGGCCAAACAACTCAGTGCACTGGACTTCGTCTGCAGGGTGAACGGTGGCCTGGTTTTTTCTCAGAAAGTCCAATGCGGAGCGTCCCTGCATCTTCGCAACGCTCGCATCCTCAATGGATGGGTGCTTGATCTGCGCAAGCTCGAGAAACGTGGGAGCGATGTCTTTGACACTCATGTAGGTATCGGAAATTTCTCCGTGACGCATGCCTGGCCCCATGATGAAAGCAGCAGTGCGAATGCCACCCTCATAGGTGAATGCCTTGTACATTCTGAAAGGTGTGGAACCGACACGTGCCCAGTTAGGGCCGTAACCGCTGAACGAGCCGGGTTTGCCAATGTTGTCGAGTGAGTTGTCGAAGTTTTCGGCAATCCACTTGGCATTGTTTGGCGTCACGTCTTCGGGGTTGCTTCCTTCCGCACCGTTATCGGAAAAAAACACGAACACAGTGTTTTCGTACTGGCCGGTGTCTTTCAGATGTTTGACCAGGCGCCCGATGTTGTCGTCCAGATTGGCGATCATGCCAGCGTAGATTTCCATCCGGCGAGCTTCCAACTGTTGCTCCTTGGTCGACAGTTTCTCCCACCCTGGCCAGACATCGGGTCCCGGGTTGATCTGCACATCGCCAGCCACCAGGCCCTTGGCCTTCATCCGCTCAAGTCGGGCCTGCGCGACAGATGCATACCCTTTATCGTAAAACCCACGATACCGCTCCTGATAAGCCGCTGGCACTTGCAATGGCCAGTGGGGCGCGGTGTACGCCAGATAGGCAAAGAATGGCTTATCGTTTTTTTCTGAGCCGATTTGTTTGATAGCCGTCGAAGTGAAGTAATCTGACGAGTAACCAAAGTCCCTTGGCAGTTCTATTTCTTTGCCATTGAGTCGATAGGTCGCCTTGGGATTCTTATCCGTTGTTCCGCCTTGGGTGAAGTGATCGGCCGAACCTTCAATGAGGGCGAAGGACTGGTCAAATCCGCGCGCCAAGGGGCTGAGTTCCGGGGTTTTGCCCAGATGCCATTTGCCGACCATCATTGTCCGATAGCCGTTTGCTTGCAGTAATTTGGGAAAGGCAACCACTCGATCGGACAGATAGCCCTCATAACCACGCTTGCCCTTTTGTTCAGGGAGAACCAGCTCAGCCATGGTACCGACACCGGCAATATGGTTATCGGTTCCGCTCATCAGCATGGAGCGCGTGGGTGAACAGGTAGGCGCCGTGTGGTAATTGCTGAGGATGACACCCTGGTTGGCGATGGCATCGAGATTAGGCGTCTGAATCTCACTGCCAAAGGCGCTCAGGTCTGAATACCCCATGTCATCGGCAACAATCAAAAGGATGTTCGGCCGCGGAGTTTTATCGATTGGAGCGGCGTGACTTGCCGCAACCGTGAGAAGGCTCAAGCCGCCCGCCAAAGCCAGTGAGCAGATTAAATTTGGTTTGAATACTTCACGCATTGCATGTCTCCATTGTTATTTTAATTAGGTTGTTCAGCGCCTGGACGACTATCAAAATACAAACTGGGTGTAGACCCCGAAATAATCAGAGTTTTTGCCACCCACATCCTCCAGTGCCCGGCCCGCCTGCACGTGGGTATACATGGCATGCACCGTAGTGAATCGATTAAGCCGCCAATCGAGAATAAAGTTTGTATTCGTAGCCACGTGCCGCGCATCACCTTGCGTAGGCGCGTAAGGTGCGCTGGTCGGCAAATAATAAATGCCGTCCCTGGTACTCTCGCGCATCAAGTAGTCAACATTGATTTCTGCTTTTACGTTCGAGGAAAACTTTAGAGAAAATACAGCAGGTGCGATATTGATCATGTTGGTGGCCGTGAACCAATTCGCATCGGTGAACACAAGACCGGAGGCAAGCGCAGGCGCCACGAAGTCGCCCAATGTGTTGTCCTTGGGATCATCATCACCACTGAATGCATTCGCCCGGAAACCGAGTCGTGGCGAATACTTCATGTCATTGAAGGTATACCCGGCTTGGGACATGACGCCCCAAGCGCGAATGCTTTGCCCGGCGCTGCTCCCCCCTTGCACTACTGCCTCTACGTCATAATCCCACTGAGACTGTTGGCCATAGAAACGCGCGCCATAGCTATTGCGTCGTTCGCTACCGGAGGTGCTGGTGTAGGTCGCTCTGTCGCGCCCGAATGTGTAGGTATACAAGTCGACCTGGCCACCTGCCGTGCTCCATACCTGGGTGCCATACAACCCGGAGAAGTCCTGGGTTTTATCTCGTTGATCGTCGAATTCCAGCGGATCAATCTGCGTAGGGCTGACGGAGAACAGCTCCCAACGCGATTTGCTCGGAGTGGTCCAGGTGACCTTGGCCCCGTCATAGGTGTATCGAACGTTGGCCCCCTCACGCAGACCGACCAATCGAATGCTTCCAAGAGGCATCACGAATCGGCCGGCTCGCAGCTGAACGGTACCGTAGGCGGAGTCACCTGAAGTGAGTTCGACAAACATCTGCTGAACATCCGTCTTGTCCCGGTTGAATCGACTGACGCGCTCTGCTTGAAACTCGCGGTTATCGCCAAGTTCAGCAAACACCCGCAAGCCATTACTCAAGTTGAGATCACCGCTGATTCTCAAGCGTTGCTGAAGCATGCTGTTGGGGTTACTGACGCCGCCAACGCCTAACAGGGCATGTTCATAGTCCTGATATTGGTAGCGAATTTCTCCACCAATGGACAGGTAATCCTTGGCGTTATGAGAAAGAGGGATATAGCGAATTTCACCGAGGAAATCCGAGTCACGTATTTCAGGGTCGGCGAGATAAACAGGGTTGTCTGCCCATGGAATACTGGCTGCAGGCGGCAGGACTACTTTGTTATCGGCTTGTGCAATCGCCGCTGAAGCAGCTACGAAAAAGCAAGGAATTGAGCGGTGAGCTAAAGCTCTTGTTAGTATATGCATACAAAGCCTTTATTATTTTTTTTATTGCGTTTTGGATGTCCGAGTCCTTTCATTCAATCAATGTGAATATCGATCTGCGCTCCTGTATCTCTGATAATGGCCAAACCATCTTCAGTGATAAATGCAGCGAACCGAATACCCTTTATTTCGATCGTGAATAAAGATCGAAAATGGCTCCCCTCCTTGGCTCAGGTGATGGACGCGACGGTGCGGCACTTGTTAGGCTTTGGCGCTTGCAGCGGGTATTTCAAAGCGGTGCAGCCCCATCCACGGGCGAAAATTTTCGCCCTCATGAGCGCGCAATCTGCACGAGGCAGTATGGAATTACGTGAACTTGATCTCAATCTTCTGCTGGTCTTCAACCAACTGTTGATTGATCGTCGGGTATCGACGGCGGCGGATAATCTGGACCTGACTCAACCCGCTGTCAGCAACGCGCTCAAGCGACTGCGTGTCACGTTGAACGACGAGCTGTTCGTTCGCACCTATCAAGGCATGGAGCCCACACCTTATGCCCAGCAATTGGCAGAGCCGGTTGCGATGGCTATTCAGACCTTGCGAGATGCGCTCAGCCGTCAGGACACGTTTGACCCGCTCAACTGCAATCGTCGATTTACGATGGCGATGACCGATATTGGTGAAATCTACTTCATGCCGCGGCTGATGGACGCGCTGGCTGAACGCGCTCCGGGTTGCTCGATCAGCACATTGCGAAACACATCCGATACCCTGGCCGAAGGCTTGCAGAACGGGGCGGTCGATCTCGCCGTTGGATTACTGCCGCACCTGCAGGCCGGATTTTTTCAGCAGCGCCTGTTTCACCATCGTTATGTCTGCATGTGCCGCAAGGACCACCCCGCTACCAGGGAACCGCTGACCCTGGAGCGCTATTGCAGTTATGACCACGTTCGCGTGGTAGCGGCGAACACCGGGCACGGCGAAGTCGATACGTTCCTGGCGCGGGCCGGCATCGAGCGAAATATACGCCTGGAGGTCCCCCACTTCGTCGCAGTAGGCCACATCCTGCAACGCACCGACTTGATGGCAACGGTGCCTGAACGGTTCGCCAGCAGTTGCGAACAGCCCTTTGGGCTCACGGTGCTGCCAACGCCGGTGGAACTGCCCAACATAGAAATCAACCTGTTCTGGCACGCTCGCTATAACAAGGACCCGGCCAATCGCTGGCTGCGCCAGCTGATGTTCGAGCTGTTTTCCGATTAAGTCACCTGAGCGAGTAGCGCTGCGGCGCTAAAGCAGGATTCTTCAACGCCTGGGTATGAACGTTCAATACTCATGCCGGCTGTCATTGCATGCTGCAACCTCAAACAAAAAAAATAATGAGGAGATGGTTATGGCACACCCAGACATCCGCAATCTTGTGGTGACAGACAGCCCGGCTGCGGCGCTATACCAGCCCGGGCGGATCGGCACCCTGCAATTGCGCAACCGCTTTGTGCAAGCGCCGATCTTCACGCAGTTCGCCAGCACCTTCGGTGAGGTTGACGACAAGCTCATCGAATACCATCGGGCCCGCGCCCGTGGAGGCGTTGGTTTGATCATTACCGAGAACACCTCGATCGATTGGGAAGTCGGGCGCACGGCCGGCCACCCGATGCGCATTGACCACGACAGGTTCATTGGCGCACTCAGCAATCTGGTAGACGCCGTCCACGGCGAAGGCGCGAAGATTGCGGTGCAACTGCACCACACCGGCCGCCAGAACTCCCAGAGCAATACGGAACGGAACGAACCGCCACTCGCGCCAACGGCAGGCATCACCAGCGCCTTCGGCACCCCACCGCGAGCCATCGAAGAACATGAAATTCCCGGATTGATCGACAAGTACGTCCAGGGTGCCCGGCGCGCTGTCGCAGCCGGCTTTGATGCCGTTGAGCTGCACGGTGCGCATGGTTATCTGCTCGGTCAGTTTCTCTCCCCTTTCACCAACAAACGTACCGACCGCTGGGGCGGCTCCCTAGAGAACCGTGCCCGTTTCGCCCTCGATGTCGTGCGCGGGATACGCGAGCAGGTCGGCGCAGATTTCCCGATCCTGTATCGCCTGAGCGTGATGGAGCCTTACGAGGGTGGCCTCTCATTGGAAGATGGCCTGGCCTTTTGTGAAATGCTCGAACCTTACGTTGACGCCCTGGATGTCAGTGCCGGAAACTACGACACCGCGATGACGTTGCTGCCCATGGTTCCGCCTGGCTCCTTGGTGGATTACGCCAAACTGGTGAAAAAGCGTGTTTCGATCCCGGTGATCGGCGTCGGTCGTCTCACCTGGCTGTTCGATGAGATGGCGCAAGCCGTGTCTGATGGCGAACTCGATTTTGTGGCCTTGGGTCGATCGGGTCTTGCCGACCCCGAAACGGTTAACAAGACACGGCGCGGGCAACCGCAGAGTGTCCGCCGCTGCCTGGCGGTCAATGAATGCATCTCACGATGGATGTTCAACGGCAAGGGCACCCAGTGCGTGATAAACCCTACTCTCGGCCAGGAACGCCGCGCGAGTGACGCTCGCCGCCTTGCTTCGAAACAGGAGCGCGTGCTGATCGTCGGTGGCGGGCCGTCTGGCTGTGAAGCCGCGATCCTCGCCGCCGAGCGCGGACATCACGTGCGGTTGGTCGAGAAAGCGGATCGCATCGGCGGTCAGCTCCATGCCTGGGCCGCTGCGAGCCCGTTTCGCATGGAGGTCAAGAACATGATCAACTTTTACGAGACCGAACTCGAACGCGTGGGTGTCGACGTACAACTCAACACCGATGCCGCTGATTTCGACTTGACCCCGTGGGACACCGTACTCCTTGCCACGGGGACCGTTGCCAAGGGCCATGGTTCGGATGTTGCTGACATGCTGGCAAACGGAACTCTTCCGGAGGCTGACGAAGTCACCGTGTTTGGTGAAACCGAAACGGCAATGTTCGCTGCCCTGTGGATGGCCGAGCAAGGCAAAAAGGTCAGCCTTGTTTCACCCGCTGATGCGGTCGGTGTCGATACCAATGATATGCAGCGCGACCATCTCACCGGTCTACTAAAGGGCCTGGAGGTATCGATCCGCACAGCAGGCGCGAAACCCGATAACGGCTACGTGGTGATGGCGACCGCTCGCATCGCTTCGACTGTCCTGGAGTCGTCCGTCGATGACATTTGCGTCCATAGCATCGGAACGAGGTCCCGTGGCGGGCGGATGTATGAGGCGACCCAGTCCGGCTTCTGGGCAGCAGCGAAAATAGGAGAATTGGCATGAATGTTCGTGCGATCGAACACGTAGGTATCACCGTTCCCGATATGGAAGCGGCAACCCGATTCTTCGTCGATGCCTTCGGGGCGGAGAAGCTTTACGACATGCTTGATGCGCCTTTGGGGGGACCGGAGGTTGAGGTGGGATTGGGCATCGCACCTGGTGCGGTGATAACCGCGATCCGCATGCTTCGCCTCGGTAACGGCCCCAACCTGGAGCTGTTTTCCTATACCGGGGTGCAGCAGTCGCAGCCTGTGGTTCCAAGTGACTTGGGAATTCAGCACATCTGCATCTACGTTGACGATATCGACGCCGCCGCCGATCGCCTGACGAAAGCCGGTGGCGTCCTGCTCAGTCGCCCTGGCGACCTCCCGGGCGGTGACGCGGGAAAAGGTAATCGTTACGTCTACACCCGCACGCCTTGGGGAAGCACGATAGAACTGGTGACCTACCCATCGGCGCAGGCCTACGAGCGTCACACTCACCTGCGCCGCTGGCGACCGGGTTTTACCGAGCCGAGTGACCACGAAACCCAGGCGGAGTAAGGAAAGGTTTGCCAGACGATCGGGTGGAAATCCCCCGATCGATGGCAAGCCTGTTTTGCGTAAAAACTTGAAGGATGTGTTAGTTTTTGAATGTGAGAACACTACGCTATCAACACCCAAAAACTGCCAAGTACTGATAAAAAACTCCACGGCCCATACAAATAAAAAGGGAGTTGTGATGAGTGCCATCCTCCTAACGCCAGAAAAAATGCTCGACGTTATCCCTGGTGAAATAACGATCAAAGGTACCGTTGGGACTGCACCCGATAACGGCATGACGATCCGGGGCTATCGCTTTGACAAAACCGAAGTAAGCATCCCCTGCATGCGCGATTACGAGTTAGTGAAATGGAAATCAGGAACATCAAATCTGGGTTTTCATGATGGTAAGCAATGGCAAAAATGGTCCGTTGGCGATAACGATGTCACCATTTTGACCCGAGGCGAATCATCCAGGTGGTACTGGATGAACGATATCGAAGTCAGTCATATCTACATCTCGCAGGGGATGATGGCGAAGGTCGCCAATGAAGTTTTTGAACAGGATGTTGACGGTGTCTTTGTCGACCACTATCCCATCGTCAACGACGCGAAGCTCTCCAGGCTCATGGCAAGCTATGAAATGGAATGCTTGAGTGACGAACCGGGTAGCAGCCTCTTCGTCCAGACACTAGAAATTCAGATATGCATTCATCTGCTGCGCCAGTATGTGCGCTGTGACCTGAGAGACAAGGATCAAGCGTCTCGCCTGACAAACATGAAACGCGACCAGCTTCAACAATACATCGATTCACATCTGTCCTGCCCGATTTCGGTAAAAGACATGGCCGCCATTGTCGACCTGAGCCCGTCGTACTTTGTACGAGTGTTCGGAGCTGTGTATGGGGTCTCCCCCCATCAGTACGTACAGTCGCGTCGCTTGAAAAAAGCAGAGCGGATCCTTTCTACGGTGCGAGATGTTCCGTTGAAAGCTGTCGCCATGGATTGCGGGTTTTCGGACCAAAGCCACATGACCCGACTGTTCCAGGAAAAACTGTCCATGACACCCAAGCAGTATCGCGAGAAATACGTTTGCAGGATTTTTGGCTCATTGGCCTTGCAGTAACGAGCGCCAACAGACTCGAAGAATGAGGCTACGAAGTGCATCGCGGTATCCGTGCTTGATCGATCCCGTACCGGTAGTGGCCAGCTTGATCAATGCGATCAAGACGTAGAAATCGCCCAGGGCCATGAATACGCGTTCGGCGTCAAAATCGAACTTGAAGCCACGCAACTGGCGATAGCGCTGGTTAATACGGCTACGGATACAGAGATGCTTCGCCAGAGCTTGGCGCCGCTGTTCAAGCCCGGCCACTTGTTGCCGCATGCGGCGAAGATCATGGCGACAGAAGATTTCGCCTGGATGCTGACTGAAGTGGCCGGCTGCTACTTCTTCCTGGGCAATGGCGAAGGCGAGTTTCATAGCCGCTCAGTGCATAACCCCCTTACGACTTCAATGACGAACTGATTCGCATCGTCCGACTGCTGGCTGAAACTAGTGAAGGATTTTTTCAACTGATGTCGCAGACTTAGGTTCCACCTCAACGATGTCTGATGACGTCGAACGGCTCGAGCCGCTAAACCGACAACCCGATTGATGAACGACCACCATCAGGCCGCTTGCGGCCAGATGGGCAAGTCGAGCCACGTCCTGCCCGCGAAAAAATCCATATCGATAATTCGGCGACTTACTTGTTATTTGCCCTAAAAAAACAGGCAAGGTCTATGTATCTCTCAGGTAATTTGGCGTTATTCACCGTCGGATTGCTGGCGGCCGCAGTATTTACTTCCCAGGTCCATGCCCAGGAACAAGGTTTTCTGCAAGACGTTGCGCTTGAGTCTATCTACCCGCATCACTGTCAATAAATTACTTGATTCAACCATGGTAGGCTGCGGTGACCGCGCCTAGGGCATGTGAAGAGTTAAGGTCGAGCCGGGCTCAAATCCGAGCAGCCTAGTCTCACCTATTATTCGAGGGCAAGCCCAAACCAAGGGGTTCAAGTAACTGAAAAATTGCATCTGCAGTCTTGCGCACCACCGTGTCGTTGCGACGGTCAGGGTGCATGGCGATCCAAATATCGAGATCGAGCATAGGAAGATTATTGTCGAGCTTTTTCAACCGATCATCACGATCACCGATAAAGCAAGGAAGGCCTGCAACGCCGATTCCGGTACACGCTGCTTCGTATTGGTGGCTCAAATCAGTGACTTCGCAAGCAACCCGCTTCGAACCAATTATTTCGTATAGCCAACGCTTATGCGCAAAGTCGCCTTGTCGCTCGGTGTAGCCGACGAATTCCCATTTTTGCTCATCCAGTGCATATGGATAGTCTTGCTTCGCATAGAGAGCAAACTGCATCAGGCCTACCTTTTTGACAATATCCGTATCTTCAATAGGTGGCGAAAGGCGCAACGCCAAGTCTGCCTCGAGACGCGACAGGGATGCGAAATGAGGCTCACTGAGAATTGAAAGCTGCACCATTGGAGACTTTCTGGTTAGCGTAACCAGGTTTGGGGTTAGAAAGTGCCTGGCTAGGATAGGAGGCGCAGTGATCGTCACCTTTGTCCGCACAGCCGCCCTGGACGATGAGCACTTGCGCTCAATGGCGAAAGCCTTTCCTTCAATGTCCAAAACGTCCTGCAATATGAGCTGGCCTATGGCAGTCAGGCGAGACTCTCGCGTGAGTCGATCAACCAAGCGTACGTTTAGTTGAGCTTCCAAAGCGGCCAGACGACGGCTTACCGTGGCTTGGTTGACGTTAAGCGCACGAGCAGCTCCCGACAGACTGCCTGACGTTGCAATAGCTAAAAAGAATCGCAGATCTTCCCAGTCCATAACTCATGCATTTTTGCATTGAATGTGTGCGAATTCTAATATTTACGCATGGCTTGTCAACCGTTACCGTTTAGTCATTGATATAACACTGCGATGCCGAATTATGTCCAACACTGTATTCAAAACCCCATCCTTGGCCGCGATCCAGATCGCGGCTTGCCTAGGTTTTCTAGTCGTCCAACTCGATGTCAGCGTCGTCAACGTCGGTCTAGGTGCTTTAAAAACCGAATTCGAGACAAGCCTGACCGGTCTGCAATGGGTCATTAACAGCTATGCACTAGCGTTCTCTGCACTACTGATTCTGGGGGGGGCGGGGGGTGACAAATTCGGCGCCAAAACCGTGTTTGCATCGGGATTTGCACTATTTACCGTTGCATCCATAGGCTGCGGTTTTTCAAACAGCATGAGCATGCTCATAGGTATGCGTATAGTCCAAGGGGTGGGCGCAGCCCTGTTGGTGCCTACCTCACTGACGTTGATAAGACTGTCGTTCGACGATCCTGCCAAACGGAGGTCAGCCGTGGCAATGTGGGGAGCTTGTGGAGGCATCGCTTTGGCTGCGGGGCCGGTCATTGGCGGCTTGCTAATCGAGTCGCTCGGATGGCGGAGTGTTTTTCTACTCAACGTCCCCATCGGGATTCTCGCCATTGGATTGATCATACGTTACGCGCCGGCCTCCCCTCGCATCGATAAGAAAGTCGACGTACCGGGCCAGATCAGTATCGGTATTTGCCTGGCCTCGTTGACCTACGCCCTGACCGAATCAAGTTCCAGAGGCTGGGTGGCTGAAACCATCTCGACTATGGCAATTGCCGTATTATGTGCAATTGCGTTCGTCTTGATTGAGCGCCGAGTAAAGCACCCCATGCTCCCAAGTCGATTGGCACGAAACAAAACCTTGGCGACCACTGCATTGGCCGGCGCCGCCATCAACCTCACCTTCTACGGCACGGTGTTCGTATTCAGCATCTACTTCCAGTCCTTCCTGCATTATGATGCCTTTAGAACCGGCCTGGCATTCATACCGCTCACTGCAGTGCTGACGATCTCTACTATGATCTCGTCTAGGATTGCCAAGCACGTCAGTGCACAACGTATCATCACCATCGGTTTTTTGATTCAGGCAGTTGGCTTTCTCGCGCTGGCTCGTGTCACACCCGAGACGTCGCTTTGGTACCTGAATATCGCCTTGATGGTAGTAGGTATCGGTAGTGCATCGTCAGTGCCCTCGATCACCAACTCGATGCTGTCCTCGGTTTCTTCGCATGACGCCGGCATGGCCTCTGGCTTAATGGCGTCAGCCAGACAACTGGGAGGCGTGATTGGTGTTGCTGTGTTTGGGGCAATGATAACCAGCACCGAACCTGATGCTTTTTCCCAAGGGTTATCTACTGCAATGATCGTCTCGGCAGTGGTTTTGGTGCTCTGCATCGCAGTGAACCATTACGTCAGCCGCACGGCCCAACTGCCAGTCAGCACCTGATTACAGATCAACCTCTCAAACATAAACTTGAGTTTACAGTACCGTCTTTTTGCCACCCCAACCGGATTGCTCAGGCTGCTGTCGCTCGTCAGGATTAGTTCACGGCTAATAGAAGAGAAATCTTAAATAACCAAAATATTTTCAAGGAAGCCTAACGTATTCTCCTACAATTCGGTCTAGCGATGGTCGAAAAGGGTAACGTCCAAGGAATTCTTTGCAAACACGCCCAGGAGTATTTTTCACTTCAGGATTAGTGTTGCAACTGGGTGCTACGAATACTTTCAGGTTATATCCAGACTTTAACTATCACTTTTGACAGGCAAGAGAATGGGGGCAGGATCACAGATACTGTGCGAGCCAGAGCATAGGATGCACATCTGTATGACGGGGGAGATAATGACAACTTCGATAATCGCTTTATTAAAGCGAAGTATCATTATTTTTTCGAAGGGTTGGTACTCGTAGTACGGCACCAACCCTTAATTACTCCAGGCACTATGAGCCAAAATACTCCGACGGTAGTTTTTAGATAATAGTGTAGGCGGCCATTAACATCTATTCGAGGTGTTCAAATTCCGCCTTTTCGTTTTTGTCTGGCACGGATAATGGTACGCCCTCAACCCCCGCATACGCTACGATTACAACTGCTTCTTGTTCTCCGGTCACACCACGATGGCTTGATCCCACCGACTCAGGAAACGCCTCTCCGGACTTTACTTTAAGCGTCTTTTTACTCAACCTGTCTTCGATAGTAAGTTCCCCTGAAATTACATAGGCAATGTTTACAATAGGGTGATGATGCCAAGGGAGTGCAGTGTGCGGGGGAATAGTGATCTTCAGTAATGTAAGTTTTGGCTGGCCCGAAGGATATGGTTCGTATTTAACGCCTTCCCAAGAAGCAGTGCTGTCTACTACAATCTTAGCCCTTGGCGCTGGTGGTTCACCTGCCAAAGCATTATTGGTGACCGCTAAGACCAATATTGCGGCTGCTACAGTTGATTTGAGCGCGCTCCCAACGGAGCTTCGAACAAAGGGAATGAGACTTAGCATTTTTTTCATGGCCTGACTGCCTATTTTTTTATTGTGAGCGCCTATCCTGCACCGAGGTTAGAGTGCAGTATTGAACACAGCTACCTTTGTATATAATGAAATTGCGCATGGGCGCTCAACCCAATAACGTTTGATAACGTCTCAACCAGCTAAATGTGCTACTCACCTGGCTCCGTCCGGCTGCTGACGACAAAGTCAGCCTCACAGCTCGCCCTCAAAGCCCGAGCCATTGACACTGGCCTGCCGGCTCGATTGTCCTTGTAATATGGGTGAAATCGCCCCGTACGAGGTTCGGCAATCATCCTAGCCGGATGATTTAACGCGCAGCAGGTCGGCAAGTAGCGCTAGAGATTGATGCCGCGCGAGGGGACAATGGTGTCGATCAGTCGATCAAGCCGCACTGATCTGCGGCCTCTACATGCGTGAGCGTGTTGAGGTGCGATGCCCGAGCGCTCAGTCGATCCGGTACCGGTGGTGGTCAGCGTGATCTGTCGTCCAGACAGCAAAGTCGCGCAATCTTTACGTCGATGGCACGCCTTGATCAGCATCAGCATGGTCGAGGCCATTGGCTGTGAGTTCATCGCAATGACCCAAGCTGAAAAACTTAAAGTTATCATGACTAGGAATAATGAACATAAAGACCTCCAGCCTATTCAGCAATACTGATACAGGATCGACACTAATTTCAATGGCCGTTTTGGCTTCAAACTGCAGATGAAAAAACGAGGATTCCAGATGACAACGTAGATATCAACCGCTCGCTTATAGTACTCAAGAGATCCGCAAACATAAAAATCAAATAGCAGCCAAAAATTAGAAGCATCTATTTAACGCACAATTTTTTCTCAGCCCATGCTACGCTCTCATCTTATAGAGATATCCCATTCATAATTCACTGCACCTCCGCCCCCTAGGAACGATATAAACCCACGATTAGATGACATTCTGGCTTCCGCGCACTCACTAAAAATGTATAATGACCTCTTGGATTAGCCCAATCGCTCCAGAGAGAAGCCCTAGGCGAAAACAATGAAAGACGACGACGCGAACAAGAACTCAGAATCTGAGAGCAAAGCCTACGCAGCCCCCGCTCTCGAGAAGGGTCTGGATATCTTGGAGATGCTCTGCGAGACAGAGCAACCTTTATCTCAGCGAGAAATTGCACAAAGACTAGGTAGAAGTGTTGGTGAAGTCTACCGAATGATTAATTGCTTAGTTGGCAGAAATTATGTCGCCCTGGTGGAAGACACCTACAGCATCACCAATAAGATTTTTGAATTGGCCCACAAGAATCCTCCAACTCACCGGTTACTAAACGAAGCCAGACCAATTATGCACAAGCTTTCCAGCGAACTTGACCAGTCCTGCCACTTGACCCTATATGGTCAGGGCAAGCAAATGGTTATAGCTAAAGTAGACGTGCCAAGCGGGATGGGATTTAGTGTACGTGTCGGCGCCGAACTCGACGTTATTATTTCTGCATCAGGGCGAGTGCTTTTAGCATTCCAAGATAAAGGCGTTCGGGCGTTGCGTGTTCAAGAGTCCCTATCCCGTAACCCAGATCATGCCGACCCTCAGTTAGACCATATCCTTGATCGCATTGCTGCAAATGGATATGAATCTGCGCATAGTATCCAGGTACGCGGGCTGTACGCAGTTAGCTTTCCAATCCTGAACTCGCAAAACCATGCTATTGCCGCCTTAACTGTTCCCTATGCAGAACGAATCGACCAGTCAAAACGAAAATCCATAGCAGAGGTTCAAAGTGCGCTGGAATCTGCCGCGCTACTGCTATCGAATAGAGTGGGTGGGATTCACTAAGACCAATCTGGACTCCGCTGCGTCGGTCAATGAAACCGACGCAGCTTGTCAGCCAGCTATTTAAAAGCGTAAGTATAGTTTACGTACAAACGGGTCTGATCATAATCGATGCCACCCTGAGAGTTCGGCACCTCAGTTCGGAAGTTACCTCGACGCAGAGAAAACGCAAGATTTTTGAGCGGGCCGCTTTGCAAAACATAGTCTAAGCGCATGTCCCTTTCCCATTCGCTATACTCCTTGTCACTCCCCTGTGCGTCCTTGATGTCATCTCCCCTGAGGTAGATAAAATATGCCTTTAGTCCCGGCACCCCAGCACCAGCTAAGTCATATGAATACTGGCCATAAGTAGTATTTTCGCCTGCTCTGACAAACGCATTGATCAATGAATCAGTGAACAAGTAGACACTGGCGCCCCCTTGCCCTTCTAGGCTGCCGTTCCCACCACGGACATTTCCACTACTAACATAAACCATCGCACCATCGCTACTTACCCTCTGGTGACCTAACATAAAAGCGTGCGAGCCTAGCGAGTATGTGAACATTGCCGACCACGTATTGTTGTCGACTTTGCCTGGAGTATCGGCGTATCCTCCAGCATTATTGAAAAAATACCCGGCTGAGCCATTTTTTCCATCCGAGTCACTCTTGAAATATCTTAGATCTGACTTAATAGATTGATTCTCGGCAATATTATAAACGTGCACCAGACCAAAGAAATCTTGCGAGTAATAGTTTTCCAAATTGGAATGGTAATACTGCAGAAGTAGATCCTCTCTTGGCTTCCAATCGCCTCCGACGAAAGTAAAGTTATTCGAACCTTTACTGCCGCCACTGACAGCAAGCCCCGAATAGTTACTGGAAGCCCGACTTGCACCTTGCGCAAGCTTACCCCCGGTCAATGTCAATCCATCCCATTCCTTGGACGTTAACATTCCACCCTCGAAATTTTGGGGCATAACCCTAGAATCGTTGGCGACTAGGATCGGTAGATTTGGAGCGAGTACCGTCCCTACTGCAAGCTCAGATTTAGAGTATTTGGCTTTGAGATTTCCGCCCGCGCGCGTCCAACTAGGCACGGGCGAACCGTCTGAATCCACGGGAGTTACCGTATTGACTGTCGCCGAAGACTGGTGATCTATAGCACCGCCGAGGCTTAACCCCAAGAGCCCTTGGACATCCAACCCAAAGCCTACTGTGCCTTGTGTAAAACCCGAAACGAAATCAACTCTCGCTCCTTGGGCAGTTTGCCGCTGATCGGCACCTCCAGCTTCTCTATTATCATTTTCGAAATACATGGTCCGCAACCCGACTGAAGACTTTGAATCCTCAAGAAACCCCGCCGCCAAACAATTCAAGCTCAGCAGAGAGATGGATGCGGCCACAACGACCTGGTTACTTTTCATTCGTGAAGCCCCTTGACCATTATTTTTATTTTCAGGCGACTCTAGTTTGACTATTACGCAGACAGGCATACGCCATCGCAATAGTCAAACTATTGAATTAACAATTAATAGGAAGCGTTATTAAACTATGGAAGCGACCTATTAGTGAATGTGACTTCCACCATTGACATCTAATGTTGCCCCCGTGATATAGGAGGAAAAGTCAGAGGCGAGGAATAGGCAGGCGCCGGCGATATCTTCAGCATGCCCAGCACGCTGCAATGGAATGGCCGAAACGATCTCCTTATATTTTTCCGAACTCATGCCATCAATCATCCCTGTTTCGGTCATTGATGGGCACACGGTATTCGCCCTAATACCGTCAACACCAAACTCCCTCGCAATCGTTTTGGTGAGACTGATGACCCCCCCTTTAGAAGCCGCGTAGTGAGCGCCACCCACTAGGCCACCGCCACGCTGAGCGGCAACAGAGGCAACATTCACTATCGAGCCGAAGCCTTGAGGTTTCATTACTCGCAACGTCTCTTTAGCAAGATTGAAAGCACCTTTTAGATTCACACTGATCATTCGGTCAAAATCGGATTCGTTTATCGACAGCACTGAAAGCGATTGCACGATTCCAGCACAGTTAACCAAAGCATCTACCTTACCGAACTGACTAGCTACACTGTCCATAAGATCAGCGCACTCAGCTGAACTAGAGATATCGCACTTACGCCCTATCAACACACAATCAATCCCATACTTCTCATCAATGGAATGTTTGATGATTGATGCGACATCGTCATTCATCGCCAAATCAACAGCCACAACTATTGCGCCCTGACTTGCGAAAAGGCCTGCAGCCGCGTAACCAATTCCTCGTAAAGATGCGGCTCCGACGATTACACATACCTTATGTTTAAGGATCATGATTGAAGCTCCACTAGTAAATTATCGTTAAACAGAACTATCGGGACATTTCAAGATGGCGAGTTTCCGGACTACAGATAATCGCAACGAGTGCCAGACAGATGATTACCCCGCAGAAAATAGTCACGGGTAACGTCGACCCACCGCCGTTTTGTAGCAACCAGGCCACAACAAAAGGTGTTGGGCCGCCGGCTACTAAATTTGCGCCTGTATAGGCAGCTGCAGATCCAGAGTAACGAACCTTCGTAGGAAACGGTTCAGCGAAGAAAGCAGGTTGCACGCCCGACTGGATTTGCAGGAAGCCTACAAACATTGCCATAGCGGCAAAAATCACATACCAGTTCTTCGTATCCAGCATCGAGAAATAGAACATAGAAACGATCAGCATCATGACTGACGACATTAACATAATGGGCTTACGACCGAATTTATCGCTCAATGCTCCACCAGAAATCACCATAACAACGGCTAACAGGTTTACACCAGCCAAGCACAAGAAAGCGCTCTGACTGTCCATGCCTAAATTTTTAGTCAAGTAGCTGAGTGAGAAAACGGTAATAACATAGAAGCATGCAGTTGGTGCACACCAGATAATCAAAAGTCGCAGAATGGTTTTTGGATATTGTTTGAAAACATCGAATGCAGAAACCTTTTCAGTGGCACCCTGGCTCTGAGCTTTCTGAAAGGCTGGTGTTTCCGTAACACGCATACGAATGTAGACTCCGACGATAACCAGGAGAAAACTCATCCAGAACGGGATACGCCAGCCCCAAGACTCAAACTCGACAATACCCATTATGGCGATAAGAGCGAACATCATCCCGTTGGCGCAGGCTGAGCTGAATGATGATCCTATATTAATGAACGACCCATAGAGGCCCCGCTTCGACTTCGGAGCATGTTCCATCGTCATCAACTGCGCCCCGGTGGCCTCACCTCCTAAAGCAAAGCCTTGGAAGAAACGTAACGCCACCAAAAAAATTGGTGCCGCTATTCCTATCGTTTGATAAGTAGGAAGACATCCTATTAAGAATGAAGCACCACCCATCAGGCACAATGTATATAGCAGAATATTCTTGCGCCCAATTTTATCTCCGAGCATTCCAAAAAAAATCCCGCCCAACGGTCGAGCGAAGAAGCCAATACCAAATGTAATGAAGGCTGCCAGGATCCCCATATTAGGATCCATTGCAGAGAAAAATAGCTTAGGAAAAATTGTTGCGGCAACAGCACCATATGCTGCAAAGTCAATCCACTCCAACGCGGCACCGACTGAGCTTGCAATCGTAGCTCTTACAGCCATAGAACTCTCTGGTTTGATTTCAATTTGATCCAACGTAGCTTCTCTCATAAAAACCTCTTGTAATTATTTTTCGTTTTTACAGTATTTCGTTTATAAATTTTCACGATAAACAGGCTGCACAAAGCCTTTGGAATGCACACTCCTCCAGTTCAGTTAACCCCTTGTAAACACCGTCACATTCGCAACGTTTCAAATAACTCTTTCAACATGCCGGAGCGGAATATTCAACATTGCTCGCCTAGCAAGCCAGGGAGATGGTCGATAACGGGGATCGCCAAGCCCTTGCTGGATATTGTTCAAGATCTCCAGGATGACCTTTGGCCCGAAATTGTCTCCAAGCTCGAAGGGGCCCATCGGATATCCGAGCCCAAGTTCTACAGCGAGGTCAATGTCTGAGGGAGAGGCAATGTCTTGCTGAGCAATGTCACACCCGACATTCACAATTAGCGCTACGATGCGTTGAGCCACAAATCCTGTTGAATCATTGATCACTGTGACCGGTGACTCATCATGAGCAAAAAAGTGCATGAGCCTCGTTTATCGCTGATCGATGAGTCGCCGGTGTGGTCATCAGAGTGCGCCGTCGTCCTTGTTTAAAAGGAAACAAAGCGTCCACGGCGATAACACGAGTCGCATCCAATCCCTCCTCTACGGCGGAGGTGGTGGCATCAGCACCAAACGGCGTAACGACGATGAGTGATCCAAGCCCAGGACGCTGTCCGTCATCGACCTCTATCCCTGCCCCCTCAACAAGGGCTCGTACTTGAGCCGCAGCCTCAGGATAGCGATTACTGACCCACACAATGCGTGGTAACACCGAGGGGACCGGCTGATCATCAGAAACTACCTGCCTACCCTCTTCATAGCGGTAGAAGCCTCTACCACTTTTACGTCCGAGCAGTCCTCCAGCAAGCCTGACCCGGGCAATGGGCGATGGACGGAAACGAGGTTCCTCGTAAAACTGATGGTAGATCGATTCCATCACTGGCTGAGAGACATCGAGCGCTGTGAGGTCAAGTAACTCAAACGGCCCCAGCTTGAACCCAGCTTGTTGGCGCATGATCGCATCAACCTGCTCACAGGTAGCTACGCCCTCTCCCAATATCTTCAGCCCTTCCGTATTCATCGCTCTCCCGGCATGGTTCACGATGAATCCAGGCATGTCCTTTGCTCGCACCGGCGTGTGGCCGAGACGTCGAGCAAAAGCGATGAGATCGCTGGATACAGCCGGATTGGTATGCACTCCATCGATGACCTCAACTACCTTCATCAACGGCACGGGGTTAAAAAAATGAAACCCCACGACCCTAGCAGGATAGGCGCAAGCACTGGCTATCTCAGTGATGGAAATGGATGAGGTGTTTGTAGCCAAAATGCAGGCTTCAGACACAACCTTTTCCAGGTTCTGAAAAATTTCCTGCTTTACATTGATGCGTTCCACCACAGCTTCGACGACAAGGTCACAGTCAACCAACTCAGCAATCGAGGTCGATTGGCGCAAGCAAGACTTGGCAATTTCCGCGTGTTCCGCATCCAACTTGCCCTTGTTTGTGAGCTTATCGAGCATCAAGCACACCTGGTCGTAGGCTGCCTGCACCGTGTCAGAATTGGTATCGAACATCAGTACCTTGACACCTGCCAGTACCGCAATCTGAGCAATGCCTCGCCCCATTGCGCCGGCACCGACAATACCCATTTTTCTGATATTTCCGGCCCTTGATTCGTTCATTGCTTCACCTTTACGCCTTGTTGTTTTCGGTTCCCACTAACCCCCGTTGAGCTACCAAGGCCGCCCGGGTCGAGACCAGATCCTCGATAGCCTCAGAATCGAAGCCCAACTCCTCAAGCAGCTTTCTGGTCTCCCAACCCCTCGGCTGGCTCGGAGCTCCGGCATCCAAATAACTACCGTTGAAGCTGATCGTGGAACGTATGCAAGCGACCTTTCCTTCTGTGGGGTGGATCTGATAGTCGATGAGCCCAACGGCCTGGAGATGAGGATCGTTAGGGAGCGTCTCGAGCGTATGACAGGGTTTTGCTGCTAGGTCTGCAGTCCGAAAGTCGGCCAGCCATTGCGCTGTCGTCTTATCGGGCAGAGGCGCCCCTCGGATCTCAAACCACTCCTTCACGTTTTCCGCTCTCCCTGCGACCGAGGAGAACCGGGGATCACCAATCAGATCTGCTTTCCCAACTGCCTCTAAAAAGCCGATGACCTGAGCGTCGGTATTGACCGTAAATGAAATCCATCCGTCGGCAGTCTGTACTGGCTTGTTGTGGGGACTCAGGAGCCTCTGATCACCAGCAGGCCCAACAGGCGGATCAAAACTCTGTTGCGCCAAGTGCTCTTGCAGCACAAACGCGGACATGGTTTCGAACATAGGAATTTCCAGACTAGCGCCCAGACCAGTTTCGCGGCGGTGATAGAGTGCAGAGACAATCGAACCTGCCGCTATTTCGCCTACAACATGGTCGCAGATCAACATCGGGACATACCGTGGCACCCCATCACGAGCGAGCGAGAGACCGGTCATGCCTGTAGCCGCCTGGATCACGCTGTCGTATGTCGGCTCACCTGCGTAGGGGCCGTCGGTGCCATACCCTGTTATCAGGCAATAAATTTTTTCAGGATACTGCTGCAGAATACTCGCCGAATCGATTCCGAGTTTAACCAGTGCCTGAGGCCGCATATTGGCAATGATCACATCGGCTGATTCAATCAGCCTATCCATCACTTGACGTGCGCCGGCCTGCTTCAAGTTGAGGCAAATATTGCGCTTACCGCGATTCAAATGAAGGTAGGCACCTGAGTGTTGGCCGGTAGGTGAAGTACCACCCAGCCCCCTCATTAGGTCACCCTCTGGGCTCTCCACCTTAATGATCTCTGCGCCGTACTGCGCAAGCCGAGCAGAGCACGCCGGGCCGACGACGACACTGGTGAGATCCAACACGCGGATACCTTCAAGAGGCTTAATACTCATAAGCTTCCACCTCCATTTCCGCAGCCACCTTTCCGTAGTCATTGAACACCTTGATGTTCAGCACATCGCCTTGGCTGTCATCCGCGATGGTCAGGGAGCGGCCACTGAACAACGGGGCCGTGTACTTTATTTTCAGCCGCCTCGGCGTGACCTTAAGCTCGGTTCGCAAATACTCAGTCAGTAACAAGGTTGTCAGGCCCCCATTCACAACAAGATCTGGAAACCCTTCGACCTCCCGCGCATAGGCCTTGTCGAGGTGGATTTTGTGCGAATTGAACCCTAAGGCGGAGTATTGGAATAACAGCGTGTCATCTGGGGTGATGGTCTTCTGTTGGCTTAACGTAACGGGCTCTATGTCAGCCGCATACGAGGGCCGCTCGGAGGTCGCGGGCAACAAAAAGAACGTTTGGGTTTCGTTGATAGCTGGCCCTGACTCACCAACAACGACCAAGCGATGATCAACCACGACGATAGCGATTTCACCCGACCGTGTTGACCTCCTTTCGAGGCTGGCTATCGAGCTATGTCGAGTGATATTGGCGCCAATGGGGATGTCGCCATGAAATGTCACAGTCCGTCCTGCTTGGAGCAAGCGGGGAAGCCCCAACTCTGGAAGCGGAATCCCTAATCCAGGAAAGCCATCTCCACGCAGCTGAGACCTCATGGTATCGGCTCCCAGCAACGTGAAATGCCAACCACGAGGCAGAGCCGTACCTTCTACAAGTCCCTCAGAAGGCAAATCCAGCATTGCAGCTACACGACGCGCGTTACTAATGGAGCAGGTTTCGAGTCGACCTGGTGCCGAGTTGATTTGTTCACGCATGGAGTATTCCTCCTCTACCTAACGATCGTAAATCACGATGCGCTGGTGAAATTGGTGTTGTGTGGGCGCATCCTATCACGCAAAAACCCGAGACTGTAAAGCGCAATCGACAACAATTTTTCACAAGCGCATCTTTTAATTCATATATGAATCTGTTTAATATGAGCCTGTCGGCAGCCATTGGCCCACCTCTCAAGGAGGTATCAAGGCTGTCAGCAGAGCCATAGCCGTCCCACAAATGCCCTACTGGCGCGGGATGTACCAAGGCATGAGCCCCTTACTTCCAAATACAATTCGAAGGATCAGCCATGAAATTTCATTTCCATCACATGAACCTCTGCTCGGAAAACGTCGGCCGCCTTTCGTCGTTTTACCGCTCTATCTTTGACCTCGATCGCATCGAGGATGAAGAGCACGTGCGTTGCAACACCGATACGGCCCATGGCTATAGTGCGGAAGTTGATTTCGTGACTGACGGGGCTGTTGAGTTTCACCTGGCGACCAAGGACATCGACCTCAGCTTCCGCATGAACCAGGCGATTAACCCTCTTCACAGCGGCCATTTCTGCTTCCGAACGGACGATATCGAAGGCTTCAAAAAGCGCCTGGAAGAGCTGAAGATTCCGTATGCGGACTACGGTGTTTGGGCCATGGCGAACTGGTACCAGATCTTCTTGCAAGACCCGGACGGCAACATCATTGAAGTGCATCAGCCAATAACCAAATAAACTCTACCAGCCATACCAAAGAAAGCCCGTTGTGCCCCTTCACTTATGAGTGCTTGGGGCATCACGGGCTTCTTTGTTGGTGCCACAAACTCGGTCTACGGTGCACAAGGATGCCTCCCTGAAGCAGCTGCCCCATATCGCTCAGGCAGAAAATTGATCGGCACCCAGACTCTGGTCGCCGAGTGCTTGCGGCTGGAATAGACCACGTAGTTACCCAGTTCGACGGACTGGTAGCCGCTCTGGCGATAGCTCAACTGTTAGTTGCCGCGACCGCCCACTCCGGCAATGGCTGGAGCTTCACCAACGCCAATGGCGCCTGGGAATATCCCGTGGCGACAGCACTGGTCGTCGCGTTGCTGGGGTTTCGGCCTGCAGCGATGGGCCCGCAAACGGCCGATTCTGTTGAAAAAGTCGGCCGTGTTTTCTAAAGCAGAAAAGTACGCGTCGGAGATTGAAATCCTCAATGTCCGCAGAGCCTTTCAGGCTGAGATTTCACGTAGAAGCGTGCTGAAGAGGCGCTTTCACCGATCCATCATACGGCATTCTGAAAAAACCGACTTTTTCAACAGAATCGGCCAAAAGCAGCCGCTTACGAGCGACTGCTCTCACGACATCGCAGCCCGTCGCCGGGTGCGATATCTGGTGGTCCGCCCAACTTAGCTAGAGATAGACCGCAACAGCACAAAACAGCGATTTAGCTTTTGCCCGACTTACGCTCGGCCTTCGTCCCTCGCCGCGTCAAAGATTCTCTGAGCGCCGATGACTTGCCAATTCAAAGGTTTTCCCGTCTAGGTCATACCCTCCAGCGCTCTCTACAGAATCCACCCCCGCGAGGCCCTCGCAACGCCCACCAGGGCGTATTTATGGCATTATGATGGCTAAGCCAGCAGCCAGCAGCCAGCAGCCAGCATATGATCGGAAAAAAAGATAATGCAGCGTTGCCTGGTGATCATGACGCACGTCTCTGCTGCCTTACCTTAAAGAAATATTGTTAAGTGCATTTAACTTGGACGTTAGAAAAATGCCATCAGCTCCACAAATTGAAGCTCGAGATTTCTACAAAAACATGCCCAGCCTTGACCATGAGACTGGAGACATATGGCGCAACCTCCCCGGATTCGGTCTTCCAAACAACGTAATGACCACTGGGATTGTAATCTCTCCAGCCTGCGACCTAAGTCAAAAAAAGACTGAAACAGCAACCGTAATCCCCATTATTCCTATTCGCGAATATCTTTACACTAAATCATTTTATGGCGAAATCTGGAATGAACTGTCCAATCGCTTAAAACCTTATGGTGCAGACGACCATCCACCTTCTAACCGATTTTCTCACCCACCAACCCACCTCATAGAGAAAGCGCTTCAACAGATTGAGGATGATAAAAAACAGACCGATTTACACACTCGCCTAACTGCCTATAAAGAATACATTCAATATACGCAAACGCCTCTTGATGCAAGAGGTGATAAAAAACCAAACATTGAAACTATTCTTACAGGAAAAAAGTACCGCGAGATTCTAAAGAAGATATTTTGCAACTCATTTAAAACAGATGTACATTTTTTTCCTGCTTGCGGAGTCCAAAGTGACTTCGCGGCAGTCCCACACCACTCTGTAGCTTTGTTTCGATACGTATATTCCATCCCTCTTGAAATTCTCGACGCAGCACAGTGTTCGCGAGAAGAGTGGTGGAAAGAAGATTGTCAGCGCATGAACGGAATCACTCCTCTAATTGAGCACTTCGATGCATACCCGTTAAAGGTTTCCACACTGAAAGATGACTTTCTTACCGACTTAATTTCTAGATACCTCGGTATGTTCATGCGATTGGGGTCGCGAGATTTTACCAATGCTTCGCTTGATAGCTTCGTAACAGAAATGAAGGAGCTGTAATTATGTACTTAGCTTTAACCCAAGGTATGGCTGAATGGTTACTCCCTAAAATTGGAGTAATTGAAAGAATTCACAACGTTCTACTAGAGATCGTTCGCAATCCTAAAGCACTCGCTGGGGCAATTTTTTTGGAAGGTCCTTTTCGATTAGCTGCAAACTCGGAAGGAACACTTATATGCCTATGGCACTCAGACTACCTTAGTGGAACTGGCGAGGAATCACTCGCTCTAATAAAACTATCTGGTGACACATCCCTTTTCTCAGAACTGGAAATCAGCAAAGAGTCATTTGAACGTTCCATATATCTTGCAAATCAGCGGTTGCAAGGGCTCCTTGTCGAAGGTGCATTTATGCACCGAAAGCATGATGAGAATATACACACCCTTTTAGCCGGTCGCGGAACAGATGCCAGGCAGTACAGCCTCGGATACTTCGATGTTATCAGTGGCGTGGATGAATCCTCTACTCGCACACTAATTTCGGCCGGTCCGAGCGACAGTTTCCGAGCCGTGGTACAATGTATTAAAAATGAAATAAAATTCCTAGAACCACTTAGACAGCAAGCCAACGCCTTAATAAATAACAGCAAGCTCGATAAATCCAAAGCAAGCGACACTCTTGACCTTCTGGCAGCAAGCGTTAAGAGTTACTTCGAAGAAACCATAAGGCAAGATGACTTTTTTCATGCACAAGTGAATACAAGCGAATCCTCGATTACAAGTGATGAGGTCTATAAAACATTAAACTTCACCTTGAAGGACTGGGTTAAGATCGATAGCCCATTGACCGAGGCCCAAAGAAAAATCCTTACCCCTGATGCACTCGACAAAAACCCTATCCGAATCCTAGGACCGGGCGGTTCCGGAAAAACCCTACTAATGCAGCTGCTTGCACTCTTCAAGGTGGTTAATTGCAAAGGCCGGGGTCACGAATGTAAGATTTTGTATATTGTCCATAGCGATGCGATGCGTGCAAAAGTCATTCAAAAATTTGAAACATTATCAAACGAAACCCCCGAGCTTTATCAAGATCATATATCAGTTACGACACTGTCAGAATATTGCAGAAAGAAACTTGGCTTAGAGCTAGAGTCCATTCTAGATCCTGATGCCACAGATGCTAAATTATACCAACTCCAGCAAATACTTGAGGCATTAGCTCAGGAAAAATCGTCATATGAGAAGCAAATAGCCTCCAGCAGCCTGCTAACTACAGTCTACCAGAACAAAAATTTAACTGATGTCTTCGCAAAGCTTGTTCTTGCCGAAATTTCAATTGCCATTAAAGGTCATGGATATGAGCAAGATCGTCGACGCTACGTCGAGTCCGAACGAAGTCTTAGTAGATTTCACGGAGTTCTGACACGCGATGAAAGGGACTTCGTCTTCAGTCTGTTCGAATGGTATCATCGTGAAGTCTTTGAAAAATATGGAGCTTTAGATCCAGACGATATTGCGCTTTCATTGTTTGGCTCAATCAAAACACCAGTATGGCGATTACGCCGAAAAAGCGAAGGCTTCGATTATATCTTTGTAGATGAAGCACAATTATTTAATGAAAACGAGAGACGTCTTTTCTCCCTTCTTTCCAATGAAAAAATGCCTCATGTTCCAATAGCTTTAGCGCTAGATGAGGCTCAATCTTTCTATGGGCAGTCAAACGCTGGGCTTGCAACGCTAGGCATTAAAGACATATCAAATCAGAGCCTTGATTCTATTAGACGTTCTACTGTAGAAATTGCTAAGCTAGCATTCTTTGTCATCCAACGAAGCACCAATCTTTTCAGCAGTGACTTCCCTGATTTCACATCAATTGAAAGCTTTCACACGCCTGCAAAGGATAAGAAATTTGGTAGGCCTGCTCTAGAAAAGGAGACTATGGACTCCCGAGACTTCGGACGATTCATTTTCCGCCGCGTCCGTGAAATGCGCGCCGATAACATTCGGCAAATTGCCATCATCAGCCACACCGAGAGCTATTGGAATGAGATCGAGGGTGAGCTATCCAAATCCGATTTGCCGTTTCAAGTATTGCGTGAAAGAGGAGAGAAGATCAAGACAGATCAGCCAGTAGTAGTGCTGTGTCGACCTGCTCAAGTTGGCGGCCAAGAGTTTGACGCTGTCATTATTGTCGGATTAGAGAAAGGCGCTCTAACAGTCAAGGAAAACCCAGCCCTTGAATCTGCAATTGAGCAACAGATGATCCGCGAAACTTACCTCTCAATTACCAGGGCAAGGTACAAAGTGATATTCGCGATATCAAAATCTGCAACAGAAAACGAAATTCTGAGCGACGCTGTGACTGCTGGCTTAATCACCAAGAAATAAGGAAATGAAAACAACACTCAGCTCTCCATCACATAAGAGCTGAGTGCTTTTAGAAGAGTGAAATGCCATTTCAATCTACGTACCAAGTATTGTTGGTTTTCGAATAATCCCCCGTGATAGTCAACTATGGGTCGACTTCTGCCGGTCACGACCGGCAGCGAACAGCCAAAAGCAGCCTGTACCTCTGAATGAGCAGCACTCTTTTATTTTTGATCGCACTACTGGTGCAGGGCTCCAACATCTATTAGCGACAGCTTTCTTGGGGGAATACAAACGTAGGGCAAGGAATATGGCACTTTCCCGCTCAGGCACTCAATTCACTTGTCAGAACGCCTCCCCTTTCATTAGTCAAATCATCCACCATAAGAGGGGTTCACGACTCTTGAGCCGTACAATATCTAGGAATGTCAGATGACTGCGATGAGGTCTACCACTTCGAGCCATTTTGTTACTGATCGAACGGCTGCCATACAGTTTCCGGCTGTGCGTTTCCTTTGCCGATGCTTGTTAGCTCCCAAGTCTTGCCACTTTGAGTATCCATCAAAAATGTGAATCTAATGGCTAGCCCAGAGGTAAGTAATACAAACCGGGGTCCAGTTGTGCCATCCACCTTAGGCAGACCGATTACAGTCATAGACTCCCACGCACTTCCTCCGGATGCTGTCTGTACCAACTGCCCGATATCTCCAGTGTATCGATCTAGACGAAAAGTCCACTTGGCTGCTAGCGGCGAATGAACTATCTCAAACCTTGCATTCGCTGGCGTGGTGGTCATTTGATGGACGCTGGGAGCGTCGTCTTGCGCGACAGCTAGAAGTGGCGATTGCACCAAGCAAAAAATGGACAGATAGCGAAGCGTTTTTGTCATAAAATCGACCTTAGATTCTTAGACTACGGCATGCTGAGCATAGACAGCCAAGGCGCTCTTGCAAATATCGGCAAGGATTCGACGGAGCAGACATAGCTATGGCTGCTTTGGGTCGATTCTGTTGAAAAAGTCGGCCATGCTTTTCGCAGCAGAAAAGTATGCGTCCGAGATTGAAATCTTTATTTTCGACAGAGGCTTCCGGGCTCAGATTTCGCGTAGCGGTGCGCAAAAAAAACGTTTTCAGCGTTCAGTATCCGGGCAGTCTGGAAGAACCGACTTTTTCAACAGAATCGGTCGACTTCTGCCGGTCACTACCGGCAGAGAGCGGCCCAGAAGCGGACATTCGAGTCTACGTTCGCTGCGGGTCGTCGTAATTCGGCAACTCGATCGCATCAGACTTCGGAGGAAGGATTTTTCCGGATAAGGCCTTTAATCCTGGTGCGGTGGCCCTCCTCAAACCTCGTGACCGAGCGAGATACCAAATCGCGAATGCGGCGATGCCAGTCTAGGAGCGAACTTGGGTACGCTTTGCGCCTGACCGACGTAAGGACGCATCAGTTTTTCGTAAGCCGCAAATGCGCGCGCGTGGTCGGCGTGGCGCTCAGTCCGCCAACACATAAGCGCCGCACAGTCCCAGACTTGCGCCCAATCCGCTGATAGACGATGCACAATAGGCTGCGTCACCCACTAGCTCGATGCGCCTTTTGCTCCAGGGTCATCTTGACCTAACCTAACGCGTCCAGATAAAGGTCTGTCGCCTCCTCCAGCGCAACGAGCACGCGAGACGTATCATAGCCGGCGTCGGCAAACATCTGCTTGAGTAAGGTTTTTTGTTCGTCCTACGCGAGATTCTCGTATCCGCTCGGCGCCTGCTGAAAAGACAAAAAGGCGAGCGTGGTGCCCGAGCTATCAGGGCGCAAACAGACACAGCGGCCGCCGGGAATATTGTACCAGCGTATGACCTGGCCATCGCTCGGTTGTCAAGGCTCGGAGAAATAGGCAGTGTAGAGATTAAGAGCCCGCCGCTGGACTTCGTTGCCGAATACCTGATTGCTCGTAGTAGAGCCAATCACTTCAGCCACGATCACCAAATCGTAAATTTGCTCGCCTCTCTGCTCGAAGCTCATATGAACCTGCTCGCCATCGTCATCCATGGTGTTGGTGCTGATGTGGTTTTGACCCAACTGCTGACTTCAGCTGACCCATTGGCGGTCTATGAAGATACGAAAAAGACCATCAATTACAGAGGATGGCGGCAGCGCTGAGCAGGCGGCCGTCGACCGGCACGACTTCTCCCAAGCGTACCAGCAAGGTTTGTCGTGGCTGGATCTGCTCCACGGGGATCTCGCGTAAGCTGCCCTCTTCCTGCAACCAGGCATAACGTGGCGCGCGGTCGATGAGGGCTCGCAGTTCGCGCTCGGCGCGTTGTGTGGTAGAAAACTCCAACGTACGTCCGGATGCCAGCATCAAGGCGATCACCGCCGCCACCAGTGTCTGCTGGAACGTCAGCGCGGCGACTATCGACAGCAATGCGATCAGATCTACACCCGCGTCCCCTCGAACCAGGCGCCTGGCAATCTCGACGAGCAGGATCACCGCCATCACCCGGCTTCCTGCAGCCCAGCATATCGACGCCCAGTCAGGTTTTTGCCCAAGCTGCGCAACGCCCCCAACCAGCAGCGTCAAGGCGGTGAGCAACAACAGCACGGGGTCCCAGCCATTTACCGGGCATCAAGGCAGTACCTCATACAACGATTGGCCTCCGATCGCCCCCGCGTCAATCAAGGATGCGCTTGCGTCCATTGCCAATACAGGACCTCGGGCATGTCCTGCCCGTGCTCGATGAGATAAAGCTTGTGCCGCTCCATCGTCGACCAATATCGCGCCTTGGCGACCGGGACCTGATCCTGCAGACGAGGTACACGTTCAATGACGTCCAGCGCCAGCTGATAACGGTCCAGATGGTTGATCACCGCCATGTCGAAGGGGGTCGTCGTCGCGCCCTCCTCCCTGAAGCCTCGCACATGGAAATTCTCATGATTGGTGCGTTTGTACAGCAAGCGATGAATCAGCGCCGGGTAGCCGTGAAAAGCAAAAATCACCGGTTTGTCCAGCGTGAATAAATCATCGAATTCTCTGTCCGGTATGCCGTGGGGATGCTGGTATGACGGCTGCAGTACCATCAGGTCCACGACATTGACCACCCTCACCCGCAAATCCGGTGCGTACTCACGCAACAAGGTGACGGCGGCCAGCGTTTCCAGGGTCGGCACATCACCGGCGCAGGCCATTACCACGTCGGGGTCGTCATCATTGCGACACGCCCAGTCCCATCGACCGATACCCTTCTGGCAATGCCCAATGGCTGCATCGATATCCAGCCACTGCCATTCCAGCTGTTTGCCTGCGACGATGACATTGATGTAATTGCGGCTTCTGAGGCAGTGGTCCGCCACCGACAGCAGGCAATTGGCATCGGCAGGCAAGTAGATACGTACAATGTCCGGTTTTTTGTTGGCTACCAGATCGATGAACCCCGGATCCTGGTGGGAAAAACCGTTGTGGTCCTGACGCCAGACGTGGGATGTCAGCAAATAATTGAGCGAAGCAACGGGTTGACGCCAAGGCACTTCGGCGGCGGTCTTCAGCCATTTCGCATGCTGGTTGACCATCGAGTCGACGATATGGATGAAGGCTTCGTAACAGGACAACAAACCATGGCGTCCAGTCAGTAGATAGCCCTCGAGCCAGCCCTCGCAGACCTGCTCACTCAGAATCTCCATCACCCGACCATCGGTGGCCAGATTGAGGTCGTCCGGTTCCAGTGGCTCCATCCAGGCCTTGGCGCTGACTTCATAGACCGCATCAAGGCGGTTCGAGGCGGTTTCATCCGGGCCGAACAGGCGGAAATTACTGGCGTCAAGGTTGTTTTTCATCACATCGCGCAAATACGAACCCATCACCCGCGTAGCCTCCGCGCGCAGGCTGCCAGGTGTTGCAAACTTCACGGCATAATCGCTGAATCGCGGTAAATTCAGGGGCCGCAACAGCACACCACCATTGGCGTGGGGGTTAGCGCTCATCCGCCGGTGTCCGGTCGGTGCCAGTGCCGCAATCTCGGGCAATAACGCGCCATTTTCATCAAACAGTTCATCAGGGCGGTAGCTGTTGAGCCACTCTTCCAGTTGGTGCAGGTGCAGCGGCTGCTCGAAACCGGCCAATGGCACTTGATGCGCGCGGCACGTGCCTTCGACCCGTTGACCATCGACGAATTTCGGACCGGTCCAGCCTTTGGGGGTACGCAAGACCAACATTGGCCACAGCGGCCGTTGCGACGGCGCGGCTTGCCCCGGCCGGCGCGCGTCGAGCTGAATGTCACGAATTTTCAGAACCATCGTGTCCAGTGTCTTCGCCAGCGCCTGATGCACCTGCGGCGGGTCATCGCCTTCAACGAAGTACGGATCGTATCCATAGCCATACATAAGCGCTGACAGCTCTTCCTCACTGATTCTGGAAAGTACCGTGGGATTGGCGATTTTGTAGCCATTGAGGTGCAGGATCGGCAATACCGCTCCGTCCCGCGCGGGACTGAGAAATTTGTTGGAGTGCCAACTGGCCGCCAGTGTCCCGGTTTCAGCCTCGCCGTCTCCGATCACGCAAGCGACGATCAAATCCGGATTGTCGAACGCGGCACCGTAGGCGTGGGCCAGGCTATAACCCAGTTCGCCACCTTCGTGGATTGATCCGGGAATCTGTGCCGAGACATGACTGGAGATGCCGTAGGGCCAGGAGAACTGCCGAAACAGGCGTAGCAGACCGTTTTCATTACACTCCACAGAGGGGCAGAACTCGGTGTAGGTGCCCTCTAGGTAGGTTTGGGCCACCACCGCCGGTCCCCCATGGCCGGGACCAGCAATAAATATCATGTTCAGGTCATACTGGTTGATCAATCGATTCAGATGGGTGTAGATCAGGTTCAACCCGGGCGTCGTACCCCAATGGCCCAGCAGCCGTGGCTTGATATGCGCCAGGGTCAGGGGTTGTTTGAGTAGCGGGTTGCTTTTCAGGTAAATCTGCCCGACCGCCAGATAATTGGACGCCCGCCAATAAGCGTCCAGACCCTCCAGTTGCTCAGCATTCAGGAAATCGCTCATGAACTTCTCCGCCGAAGGAACAGGCTATAGATAGGCTTTGAACGAGTCTGGGAGTCTGGGACGCTCAAGACTTGACCTACATCAAATTCCCGCACCGGTATTCGGGTAAAAGGGTGCAAAGGGGGTCCATTCGTCTATTACACCGGTTGTTCCGGGAATCCGGTGAGTCCGGGTCCCCCTGGCGCCTATCCTTAGTGAGTCATCCCTATTGACGTCACTTCTCATGCCAGACGTTCGCGCTTTGCAAGTACATGTCCTGAAGGCTGCGTGCTCGAGCTGCAGTGTGATGGAGTTGTGCCTACCCATCGGCATGACCGGCAAGGAAGTCGAGCGTCTGGACACGTTGATCGTACAACGCTTCAAGGTCAAAAAGGGCGCGACGCTTTACCGGGCAGGCGATCCGCTACGCTCGCTGTATGCGGTGCGCATCGGTTCGTTCAAGACCAGCATTCTTTCCGTCGATGGTCGCGAGCAAGTCACGGGGTTCCAGATCCCCGGCGAAATGCTAGGTCTGGACGCTATCAGCACGGATTTGCATGCGTGCGATGCAGTTGCCCTCGAAGATAGCGAGGTCTGCCCCATCCACTTTGCTCACCTGGAAGAACTGGCCCATGAGCTGCCATCCCTGCAGCACAACCTGAACAAAGTCCTCAGCAGGGAAATCGTCCGCGATCACGACATGTTGATGATGCTGGGCAACATGAGCTCGGAGGAGCGTCTGGCAGCCTTTCTGCTGAACTTGTCGCAACGTTTGAAAACCCGTGGCTATTCATCGACGGATTTCGTGTTGAAAATGCGCCGCGAGGAAATCGGCTCCTACTTGGGGCTACGCCTGGAAACCATTTGTCGTGGCATCGCCCATCTGCGGGATCAGGCACTCGTGGAGATTTCCGGCCGTGACGTCAAGATCCTTGATCTGGAAGGCCTCAAGCAGTTGATTGCCGGCTGCCATCGCCCTCCTGCCTGTTGATCCCGGTCATCCTATGCGCGCCATGGTTTTACACCTCAGGGTCAGCCGCTGCAACGCGAAGAGCGGCCCGTTCCGACACCCGGTGCCAATCAACTGTTGATCAAAGTCCTCGCCTGCGGCGTCTGCCGCACCGATTTACATTTGGTAGACGGTGAATTGCCTCAAGCGGTGCTGCCCCGGGTGCCGGGGCATGAAATCGTCGGTGAAGTCATGGCTGTGGGCAGCCATGCAGACCTCGAGCGCATCGGCCAGCGGGTGGGAGTGCCCTGGCTTGGCTGGACCTGTGGTGAGTTCGCGTTCTGTCAGTCCGACCGGGAAAACCTCTGCGATCAGGCCATGTTCACCGGATGTCATCTAGACGGTGGTTACGCCGAATACGCCGTGGCTGACCAACGCTTCTGTTTTCCAATCCCTGAGGCCCTCTCCAATACTGAGGCCGCACCGTTGCTGTGTGCCGGGTTGATGGCTTTCGCGCCTTGCAAATGGCACAAGGCGCCAGCCACCTCGGGTTTTATGGTTTTGGGGCCGCAGCGCATCTGGCCATTCAAGTCGCACGGGGACGTGGCCAGCAGGTATACGCCTTCACTCGACCGGGCGACACTGAAGGTCAGGCGTATGCCCTATCCTTAGGGGCGAAATGGTCCAGTTCGTTGGACCAGACTCCTCCTCACCTGCTCGATGCCTGCCTGATTTTCGCTCCGGTAGGGGCGCTGGTGCCGCTGGCGCTGGCCGCCACCGTCATGGGGGGATGCTTGGTTTGCGCCGGCATTCACATGAGTGACATCCCGGCCTTTCCTTATCGGCTGCTCTGGGGCGAGCGTAGCGTGCGATCTGTGGCCAACCTGACCCGCGGCGACGGCACCGCGTTTTTTAAAGAGCTGCAACACACGCCCGAGCACTGCGATACCACTCAGTTTTCCCTCGACGATGCCAATCAGGCACTGGCGCTGTTGCGCAGCGGTCAGTTCAACGGCGCGATTGTGCTTGTGCCGTGAGACGCGTTCGGCTCCTCTCTGATCCCACCGTGCATGATCATTGCTTTGCACCGAGCGCCGCCATGTATCGGGCGACGGATTCGGCATCAGCTAGGGAAAGTGCATGCTCCACCGGCAACATCGGTGCACCGTTGGGGCGTTGCCCGGTCTGCTGAAGAACCATGATCTGATGGCTCATATAGCTGGCATGCTGGCCCGCCACCCGTGGAATCACCCCATTGCCCCCGCCGTCCTTCCCGTGGCAAGCGCTGCACGGTGGGACACCCCTTCCAGGCAAGCCCTGGCGAAAGATCACTTCACTTCGCGCATCTGGCGTCCCGGTGTCAGCCTGCATGGCTCGCTGACTCGCAAAATAGTCGGCCAGTTCGGTAATCTGAGTTTTGGTCAAATGGGACAATCCCGCCATGTACCGGTTGTCCGTAGCAGCGCTACGTCCATGGTTTTTGAAGTCGGTCAGTTGCAACTGCAAATACTCGTTTTGCTGGCCAGCCAACTTGGGAAACTTGGGCGAGACAGACTCCCCCGTCAGCCCATGGCACAGCGAACAAACGCTGTCCGCCATGGCGATCCCCGACAGGGTGGACGTTTGCTGAGGCTCCTCTTCGCTTGTACCCGTGCAACCCATAAGCGTGGCCAGGCAAAGGGCCAGAGCATGAAGTGACCGGCTATCCGTAGATCGCATGCTGGATACGTTCATGGCTGTTACTCCGGGCGTTAGCGGATCACAATCATCGCCTGCGCGATGGCGCTCATTGTTGATAAACCTCAACCAATCCTCCTCCTTGTTCTCGACGCCGCGACAATCACCGCCATTGCCCACGCCTCCCAGACCCTGTTGAAGTCGTTGACCGATTATGTTGAAGCGCCGCCGCGAGCGCCGCGTTCGCATGGTGAAAACCGATCCTCCATCACCGGGCGATGATCGGTGCGGCCACCTATACCTGAGCTTTGCCCAAAGGTCTGTTCATTCAGGGAAAGGGGATTAGGCAGGTGATTTTTTTTCAGGAACATCGGTCATGGTCGTCCAACTATTGAACGCCCAATTGCCCCGTCATACGGCAATGTCCCGAAGCATTTCCTTGCGCTGTTCCCCAAAGCCTGGCGCCTTGATTGCCAGGACGCTGCAACCGGCATTTTCGAGAATCCCTTCAGCGGTCAACCCGATGCCGGAAGGCATCAGATGGTGATTGGCCACGCCGATAACCAGCAGGTTGTAGGCACTGCGCTGCAGATAGGCACAAATGGCATTCGCTGGAGCCCCGGGAATGAAGTGTCGATGTTCACGGGCAATCCCATGCTGAAGGGCGAAGTCTTCGAAATCCTGCTTGCGGGCGTCGTACCGGGACAGGTCACCCTGACCTGGAGCATCGCTGTCGTAAACACTGATCACATGCAATGCAGCACCACAGGTGCTCGCCAGGTGCCTAGCGGCCTCGATGATTGCATGATTGTCGCTGTCGCCCTCTTTCGCCTGAAACTCCATGTCGATCGCTGCCAGAAACTTGCCGCGTATTTGCATCGGGCCCGGCTGGACGTAAAGCACGGAGACTGGGCTGACGCTCAAGAACTCCCAATCCTGTGGTAACAATCCACAATGCGCCAACCCCGGCCGCGCCTGCATGTCCTTGATAACCAAGTCTGCCTCGATGCGATGTGCATAGGCAGCGAATTCAGCTGCAGAGGAGCTGGCTCGGACGACTTCGGGATGGACCTCAACGCCCTTCTCCTGCAAACGCGCGCTTTCGTCTTTCAGCCACTTTTGACGCTGTGCCAATGCGCTTTGGCGAACGACGTTGGGGCATTCGGCACCCGCCGGGCCGGCCGACTCTACGCCGTGGGGATCGGTGAAGGCGGCAATATGCAAAGGCCTACCCAAGGCGCGCGCCAGACCACCTGCGTATTCAAGGCCGGGGCAGTGAGCCGCTTGGGAAAAGGGGGCGAGGAACAGCAAACGCAATGGACGGATCATTACACACCTCGGCGCATGGAGAAAAAAGCACGGTGGTTTGGGGGGACGGTTTGCGTGAATATCTGCCGCATGCAGCGAGGCTATGGCGCAGGTTCAAGGGCATCACCCCTTAGCCAGTTCGAAAGTGGGCAGCCCTAGAGCGCTGATGCAGGCCTCTTTGTCCTTTTCGGTAATGGGTTCAAGGGCCATCGGATCAAGCATGTGCTGGTTAAGCATGGCCAGACGCACCATGCCGTTTTTGTCGAGGAGAGAATGTGCCATGCATTCACACAACGACCGAGGCAGGGCTTGCGGAAGGGACTCCATCTCAGCATTTTCAAACTCGATCACTAAACGCGCTGTACACATATCCACCAAATCCTGCACCGCGTGAGAGGCGAAGTTAAACGCCGTTAGGTAGCCCGCCATCAGCGCCATCGAGACCGATAGCAGGAGGGTTGCCTCACGCTTCCAGGAAAGGGTGCCCGTCCAGTGCAGGTATTTGTGCGCCGCTTCCCTGCTCCCGTGCTGAACACTTTGATACAAGCTTAAAAGCTTGTGGTTTGACATGACTGGATCACTCGCCGTCTTTATCCAAACAATGGCGCCCACTGAAAAAAGTCGTTTGATCTGGATCAAACCAGGCGCAGCTGAGTCCCGTCTTCTTGACCTGCAAGCAACCCTGCCTCAAACGGTGATGGCTTTTGGGGTGATTATGATGAACCTGCATTGAGGTCAATGCTTGAGAGTTCGACACTATCGCGGTACTCCGGCACCGACACCGACCACCCTAACTCCAGACTGATGCGCCGGCGCAGTACATCCGACGCGTTAGGTTCCCCATGGACGACAAAGGTATGTTTTGGCGGTCGTTTGAACCCACGAAGCCACTGCATGATTTCATCGGCATCGGCGTGTGCGGACAGTGTTTGCATCGGTACCACCTCGGCGCGGATCGGAACATCCTTACCGTGGATACGCACCGAAGACACTCCCGCAACAATTTGCGCGCCACGGGTGCCACCGGCTTGGAAGCCAGGCATTAGCAGCGTGTTGTTCGGATTGGGAGCCAGTGCCTTAAGGTGATGGACCACCCGCCCTCCTGTCGCCATGCCGCTGGCGGCAATAATCACCGCCGGGGTGCGTTGCTGATCAAGCGCTCTCGACTCATCGACCGTGTGTACGAATTGCGCCACATGGCACATGCCTTCGCAGTCTTCCATCGATAATCTGTGCTCGCTCCGGAAACGCTGGTACAACAGCGTGACATCAGTGGCCATCGGACTGTTGAGGTAGATTGGAATATCGGGAATCGCCCGTTTGAGCTTCAACTGATACAGGTGATACATCAGCAGTTGAGCGCGCCCAACAGCGAACGATGGCACAAGGGTAATCCCTCGGCGCAGTGCCGTGCGGGTGATGATGCCGGCCAATTGCGCCTGTGGCGCCTCGACCGGATGTTGACGATCACCGTAGGTAGACTCCACCAGCAGGTAATCCGCCTGTTCGACAGTTTCAGGAGCCAACATCACAGGATCGTCTGGCCGCCCCAAATCCCCTGAAAACACCAAGGTCTGGCCGCCAGCAATCACCTCGACCGTCGCGGCACCTAGGATATGCCCGGCGCCGCGCAACAGGATGGTCATGTCCGCGGCGATTGCCACCTTGTGGTGCAACTCCACCGGCCGCAACAGTTTGAGGGCTCGCTCAGCATCTTGCTCGGTGTAAAGCGGCAGCGCCGGGCTGTGCTTTGAGAAGCCATGCCGGTTGGCGAACTCCGCTTCCTCTTCCTGCAAGCGGCCACTGTCCAACAGCAGGATTTTCACCAATTCACAGGTGGCAGGCGTTGCGTAGACCGGACCGCGATAACCATTGCGCACCAGTACGGGCAGATACCCGCTGTGATCAAGATGGGCATGGGTCAGCACAATGGCATCGAGGTCGTTGACGGGAAGCTGGAACAGGTCGCGATTGTGCAGTCGCAGTTGCTTGTAGCCCTGGAACAGTCCGCAGTCGATCAGCAGATGTTGATTGCCATGTTCCAGCAGATACTTGCTGCCCGTGACCGTCCCCGCGGCACCTAGAAATGTGATTCGCATGGCCGTTGCCCTTGAACATTCAGAGGAGCGTTATTGATCGCTCCTTTTGGCCCAGGGTCAGTTGATTTTTATCAACTGCTGGCTCGATGGGGCCTTGTTCAACCGAATGAGCGTAAAGGCTTGACGATCATCAAACTGCACGGGGCCCGGTTCAACAGGCTCTCGACGGTATCTCCAATAAACCGTTCAGGTGCCTGGTGATAAACCGTGCCCAGCACTACGATGTCGAAGGCATTTTGTTGGGCGAAAAGCCCGATGACCTTGTGGGGGACGCCAGTCAGTGAGTGTCGCCGCGTACTCTTGATGCAATAGCGCTCAGCCAACACATCGAAAGCCTCTTGCTGGGCATCCTCAATCGCGTCCCTCAAACTCGCATCAAGAGTGCCAGTCGGCACACTCATCGGCGCCTCGCTTATCTCTGACCAACGACAGACGTTAAGTAAGTGCAGCGAGGCACCGCAGCTGGCTGCCAGGGTCGACGCCAGATCGAGTATTCGGTCATTTAAACCCTGAGTCAGCTCCTCCAAATGGGACAGATCGATCGCGGCAAGAATTTTCAATGGTTTGGGATTTCTGGCACTGGTCACCAGGTGCAGGTGGGTCGGACACTCGCGCAGCAGGCGCCAGTCCAGGGGGCGGTGAAAGGCTCGGTCGAGTGCTGGCACGTAATGGGTGTCTTTGATCACCAGGTCCGGATGGAAGTCAGTCACGTATTCCAGCAGGTTGGTCAGGCTCGACTTGGCCCAGACCACTTCGGTGCTCACCTGCAGGTCGCCGCATCGGTAAAAACGGGCCTGCTGCTCCAGCCAATGACGGTGCACTTGCAAATAGCCTTCTCGTGCCTGGGCCATCGCTTCGTGGTCCAGCAGACCGGCTACCGCCAACGCTTGAACATAATCGAACGCGACAATGTGCAACAACGCACCGGTTGCACACGCCAGGGCATGTGCACGCTCAAACGCCGGGGTATGGGTCATTTCGCTGGGGGCTATCAATAGAATGCGTTTGAGCTTGAGCATCACGTACCTCGCCTTGGGTCCTGTCTGCCAGCTGATTATTGGGTGTCATGCCGAGGGGAAACCTGACTTTTGTCAACGAATCAGCCGCTGTCGACAATGGAAGGACTCGCAATCGGTTAGTCAATCCATGGTTGATTCAGCTCAACCTTTTTCTGGCTTTCAGGTGTAGAACTGGATTGACCCGGAAGCCCGTGCGCAGCTGCTGCTTGAAAAGAAATGCAGGCATCTATGTCATTCCGCTGCTCATGCGCCATGCAGCGTGCCCCGACTACCCGCCCCTTCTCGCTGGAGCTTTGCCATGTTGGCAGTTACGCTGATCAATATGCTGGTGGTCATCATCGCGGTCGTGATCCACTACGAATGCCTGCTACGGCTGAACGATTGGCTGCCCCGGCTCAAGTTGTGGAGCCGCTTCAGGATTGTCGTTGGGGTATTCGGCGCTCTGCTGGCCCACGCAACAGAGGTCTGGTGCTTCGCGTTGGTCTACTACCCCATGGTGCACACCCGTAAATGGGGTAGCTTGACAGGCAACTTCGACGGTTCACTGATGGACTGCGTTTACTTTTCCTTCACGACCTACACGACGATCGGCTTTGGCGATATTTCACCCGTGGGCGACATCAAGTATTTGACCGGGCTGCAAGCCCTGACCGGGTTGGTGCTTATCACCTGGACCGCCTCCTTTCTGTTTCTGGAAATGCAGAAATACTGGAAACGCAAATAGTCGTTATCCCGGTCGAATCAGCCTCAACGGTCGTCTGCCTCCGAGTGCATCGATAAGCTGTCGAGCTGAGTTGTGCCATAACGCTGTACACATTCGAGCTAAACCGCCAAAACGCAGCATGGCGCCTGATACAAAATATGCTCGGTCGTGCTGCCCAGGAGTTTGTCCAAACCATGGTACTGGACCCTGCCCATCACGATCACATCCACGTTGTGTTCCTCAGCAAACTCACTCAACACCTTGACCGGGTGTCCGTCTATGAAATGTCGACGATCCGGGGGCACACCGAACCGTCCTGCCAACCGAAGGAAAGACTTTTCCAGGTCCCCGCGAAGCGCTTTAGTCAGGTCAGCGAGCGTGAGGCCGTCCATGTCCGCCAGAAAAACAGCCGAGATCTCGCAGGCAAAAAGCAAATGCAGCTCAGCATTGCACTGCATGGCAAGACTGCAAGCCTGCTTGATGATTCGGTCATTAAGTTCGTCGTCAGCTGACTCGACGTCCGATACTTCGACTGCCGCGACAACCTTACGCGGCAAGGCCAAGCCACTGCCGCCCACAAGATAAACCGGCACCGAACAGTGACGTAACAAATGCCAGTCCAAAGGCGTAAAGAAGGCCCGCTTGAGCACCGACGCATGGTCAATTTCCTTGATCAACAAGTCCGGTTGCATGTCCGTGACGTGATCGATGACGTCTTGCTTCATGTCCTCAGCCCACGTTACCTCCGAGGTCACCTCAACCCCCCGGCCACGCAGGTTCTGCGCCTGAGCCTCAAGCCAGCCGCGATGGTCCTGCAGGTATTGCTCGCGGGCCAACGTTCGATCCCCCTCTTCAAGCAGCGATAACCATTTAATCGAGGGAATCAGCGCGGCGATATGCAAACTCGCGCCGCTGGCCTTGGCAAGTGATGCTGCATGATTCACGGCTGGGGAATGACGCAGCGCCGGATTGATGATCAGTAACAGACGTTGATACTGGCTCATGATCAATCTCCAAATGACGGGAAATACGACGCAAACCGCTAATGGTCAGGCGTCAGCGATTGGCCCTGACTGCCAGAATGCTGCCAGGCACAGAGTACAGTGCTCGCTCCGTGTTACTGCCGATTAGCCGGTCGACACCCGTGCGATGCACGGTGCCCATCACCACGACGTCGGCCAGGTATTGCTCGACAAACTCACTGATCACCGGCACCGGCAACCCCATGACGAAATGCCGACGTTCCGGTGGCACGCCATAGCGCTCCGCCAATGCAATAAACGCCTGGTGCAAGGATTGGCGCAGTTCCTCGATCAAGTCCACGCCCCAACCGCCACCGGCCAGTGGTGCGTCGCTATTGAAAGCGGGTGATAAATCGTAGGCGTAAAGCAGGTGTAACGGCGCATCGCATTGCAGGGCCAAGGCGTTCGCCGTCTGGATGATGGTGTCGTTCAATCCGCTGATATGTGTCGAAGGGTCGAACGGGTCGACTGCCGCGACAACCCTGTGAGGCAGGCTGTAGCGGACTTGGTTGACCAAATGCACAGGGATCGGGCACTCACGCAACAAGTGGCAATCAAGTGGGGTAATAAACACCCGCTTGAGCACGGGCTCAAGGCTGACATCTTTGATCAACAGTTCGGGTTTGAGATCTTCGACTGTCCTCAGAATGTCCTGCAGCGGATGAGTGGTAAAGACGGCTTTGACCGTTACCTCAAGCCCCAGCTCGCTGAGCCGATCCAACTCTTCGACCTCCCAGCGGCGGTAGCGACGCAAGTAGCGCTGATGCTCTGCGTCGTCGACTTTTTCTTGCCATAAATGCACCGCCGGCGCCGGGTCGACAAAGGCCCGCACATCCAGCACGGCCCCGGCCGTCTTAGCCAATGCGACGGCACGCAACTGGGCAGGAGACTGATGCAGGGTTGGGTCAGCGATCAGCAGAAAACGTTGATATTGCCCCATCACACACCTCCGCTCGACACCGGTCATAGATTGCCGGCATGGTTGAAGACTGCGCGTCATCCCTTCGTGCGGTTTGATTTACATCAAGCACAAGCAAATCAATGCCACCGACACCGGTGTCTGATCCAGATCAGATTCAAGCATCGACCGCGGTGTAGAAAGGATTCAAGCGTGGCTCTTTTGCCGCGAGCCAATCTTTCAAACCGCACTGGAGGAAACACCCCATGCTTACCGTCAAAGACCACAATGATCGGGCTGCAGCCGCCTACGCTGCGGTCCACGGCCAATACTGGATCGAAGCACTCAGGGACGGTCGCCATGTGCTGATTCGACCGCTGGCGGAAAAGGATCGTGACCGTGAATATGCCTTCATCAAACGACTGTCTCCCGAATCCCGACACATGCGTTTTCTCGCGCAGATCAATGAACCCGGCGCTGCGATGCTCAATCAATTGATGGACACTGACAATAAACAGCGTGTGGCCTATATCGCCCTGGTCCATGACAACGGGCAACTGGTCGAAATCGGCGTCAGCCGTTTCGCGGCTACCCACGAGCATGAGTGTGAATGTGCCGTCACAGTCGCCGATGAATGGACGCACCTGGGGTTGGGCACATTACTGATGGAGCATTTGATCAAGACAGCCCGCAAAAACGGCTTTCGCCAAATGTATTCAGTGGACTCGTCCAGCAATGCCCCCATGCGCGACCTGGCCAAAGCGCTCGGATTCGAAACGCACAACGATCCAGACGACAGCCGTCAGGTGATCCATCGACTTTACCTGTAGAAAGCCGCCCCGCAATGTTCCGGTCAACGGCTCATCGCGGGGCGATCAAGCCCTCACGATTTCAGCATTTTTCCCGGTTTGATCGCCAGTACACTGCACGGCGCCCGATGCAAAAGTTGTTCGGCCGTAGTGCCCAGTAGTTTGCTCAAGCCCTTGTGCTGCACCGTACCCATGACAATGACATCCATGCGGTACTCGGAGACAAATTCACAAATACTCGGCACGGGGGCGCCCTCTATGAAATGACGACGCTCCGGTGGCACGCCGTGGCGTTCGGCAATGGCCGCAAATGCTTCATGCTGAGCCGATCCCAACATTTCATAGATACCGGAGGCCAGAGGCAGCGCGGCAAAGCCCATGTCCTGGGCGTATATGGCCGTCCAGTCATACACATGCAGCAGTTCAAGAGTGGCACCACAGACTGCGGCCAGTTTCGTCGCCGCGTCGATAATCTGATCGTTGAACACATGGTCCTGATCCTCATTGCGCAACACATCAATGATGGCCAGTACGTTGCGCGGCCGGGCATTCAACGGAGTCGTCACCAGATGCACCGGCACAGGACAATCACGCAGCAGCTGCCAATCCAGCGGTGTGAAAAACACACGCTTGAACGACGACTCTTCCTCTGCGTCCTTGATGATCAGCGTCAGCGGCATCTCATTGATGAAGTTCAGGATCTCCTCGTAAGGATGCTGTACCCACACCACTTCGCTGCTGACCTCGACGCCATGCTTGCTCATCAATCCGGCCTGATCGGCTAGCCATTGGCGATGTGTTTGCAGATAGCCGTCCCGGGCCAGCGCGAATTGTTCCGGGGCGAACAACCCGGCCACTGCCAAGGCCTGTGAATAGTCGAACGCCACGATATGCACTGGCAATTGCATCGCCAGCGCCAACGCCGCAGCCCGGTCGAATGCCGGTGTCCGAGTCATGGCTGAAGGAGCGATCAAGAGTAAACGCTGAGATTGCGACATGGGGTACCTCGGCACTCGGCCATTTCAACTAAGGAGAAGAACCTCAGATTGATTGCTCCCTGTTCCGACCACTTGATCTTTATCAGTTAGACGCACGATCTCAATCAGAGCAAAACCATCCCCGCCCACAACGCCAGGGTCAGCAACACTTGGCCCGGGATCACGTAAGCGGCGAAGTGTCGCCCGCCGCTGACCCACGCCACCACGCATTTGCTGATGGAGTTGCTGCTGATTGCAATCAGCACAGGCCCGACAATGGCATCGAAGGGCAACTGACCGGACTTGGCCAGCGTAGCAATCGACGCCGTGGAGGCGTGCGCATCAGCAAAACCGCTGAACGTGGCCGTCAACATCACGCCCACCTGGCCGAAATGGCTGAGCATCACAGACGAAACAAAGGTGATGCCGGTCATGGTCAATGTGACGATTAGCGCCAGTTTGAGGTTGAACGCCCCACCGACTTCGATCGGCTGGTTGGTCACGGCCGCTGGTTTGGGAAACATCAGGCTTATTCCATATAACGCCGTGGCGGCGGCTCCGGACATCAATGGCCCCCACATATGGCGCAGCAAACCGGGGTCGACCGCCCCCAGGATCAGGCCAACCTGCGTAACGGTAGCCAAATTGGACAGGATCGCGGCCGCGCTCAGGATCTTGATATTGTCCGGCTGCCGGGCGACGAGATGGCCCATGGCAGCGATCGTCATGGTGCTGGAAGCGAACCCGGAGGCGATGGCGCTGATCGCATATCCATAACGGGTTCCCAAGGTTCGAACGGCGATATGCCCAACCGCTCCCACCGCCATAAGCAATACGGTCAGGCTGCAAATAGTGCGCAGATTGATCGCAGCATAGGGGCCGATAAAACGGTCAGGCACCAAAGGCAGCACGACCAGTGCAGCCGTCAAGAGGATGAGGCCGTCACCTAGCTCCGCATCAGTCAATTGGCTGCGGGCAAAGTGGTGAAGCTTCTCTCGATAAGTCAGCAGTCCCGCCAGCACCACGCCGACAGCAATCGCCAGTTCGGGGCTCGTGGCGCACAACGCACCCAGCACTAACACCGTCAACAACGCCACTTCGCTGGTGACCCCGGGATCGTCGCTCAGGCTTCGCCAATAAGCTACGGTGACGAGCAATCCCAAAGCGATGGCCACGATGCCCACCAGTAAACCACCACCGACCTGCATCGCCACATAACCCAGCAACGCCGTAATGGCGAACGTCCGTAAACCGGCACAAGCTCGGGTCTCGCCCTGCCCCTTGTGCCGTTCGCGTTCAAGACCGATGAGCATGCCAATCCCCAGCGCTGCAGCTGCACCTGTCAGCCCAATGGCTGAGTTCATTGGGTTGTCATCTGCTTGAACTGCGCCCTGAAATGGCCCACATCGTTACTCCACGGGGTCGGCGCAAACACGCTTGCCATTGGCGTTAGCCGTTTGACGGCCGGGCATCTGTCTTGCGTCATTTGCCAGACCAGCGCCACTTGGCCAGACATGTGGTGCCGCGATACGTGCCTTGAGCAGGCCCACAAATGCCTGCGCTTCTCCCAGGCTGTTGAAGTTCACTTTAAAGGCATCCATGCACACGACCCAGCAATGGCTTGCCGGTTTCTCCGCGATATCAATGATCATAGAGATCTCCGTATTGCTTCGAGAATCAGCGCGCACAGCCTCACGGCGTAATCGCGACCTTCATGACACCGTCCCGTTGGTGGGCAAACAATTCATAGGCCGCTTCAATATCATCGAGTTTGAAGCGGTGGGTCACCAGCGGCGACAGGTCCACACCACCGCTCTGCACCACCGCCATCAAGCGACGCATGCGCTCCTTCCCACCCGGGCACAGGGTAGTAACAATGCTGTAATCGCCCAACCCTGCAGCAAAGGCGCCAAGGGGAATGCGCAGATCGCTGGAGTAGACGCCGAGGCTCGAGAGTCGACCACCCGGACGCAGAACCCGCAACGCGGATTCGAACGTGCCCTGCGTACCCAGTGCCTCGATGGAAACATCGACACCACGGCCATCGGTCAGCGCCATGATTTGCTCGACCACGTCGCCGTCCCTGAAATTGACGACATGGGTTGCACCCAAACTTCGTGCGACGCTCATGCGCTCGGCCAGAGTATCCACGCCAATGATCGTCGTCGCGCCTTTAAGCCGCGCACCCGCGACCGCGCAGAGTCCGATGGGCCCCAGGGCAAACACCGCAACGGTATCGCCAATATTTACCTCACCCCGCTCAGCCCCGGAAAATCCGGTGGACATGATGTCCGGGCACATCAATACCTGCTCGTCACCGAGCCCATCGGGAATGGGGCATAAATTGCCAAGTGCGTCCGGTACCAGCACGTACTCGGCCTGGCAACCGTCGATGATGTTGCCGAACTTCCAGCCACCGGTGGCGCGAAAGCCGTGGCGGGTATCTGGACCATCCTGTGAACCGCAGCCACACAGGCACGCGTAACTTTGTCCGCTGGGAGTGATGGCACCGGCGATGACCCGCTGCCCTTCGAAAAATCCGCGCACCTGCGATCCCAGCCGCTCAACAACGCCAACCGGCTCGTGGCCCACGGTCAACCCTTTGGCCACTGGATATTCACCGCGCAGGATGTGCACATCGGTTCCGCAAATCGTGGTGGTGGTAATACGGATCAATGCGTCCAGAGGACCGACCTCAGGGATAGGCTTGTCTTCCAGTACGATCCGGTTCTTTTCGACGAAAACAGCCGCTCTCATGGTTGCCATGGTGATCCTCCTTTTCTTATGTATGCCAAGGTCTGTAAGAGCCCAAAGACTGCGCCGGGGAGCCAGACGAAAGATTGATAATGGTCAACAATTTCGACACTGGACCAAGCCCGGACAACCGTGCGTCGGGCAACACCATCCTTTCCCCTCCCTTTGATAAAGATCAAACCCGATGCCCTGCACTGCGGCAGGCTAGGTTCAAGGCTTCACTGCTCAATAACGCCGCAGCCATTGGGGCGAGCGATTGCACCATTACCTACCGGAGATTTGTCATGACTGATCAATCACGTTTCATGCTGGTCGCCTCGCCATTGATGGAAAACAGCCCAGCCTTCGACCGTGCCGCCGCATTGGCCAAAGCTTCGGGCGCCGCCCTGCACATTGTGGCGTTCGATTACCTTGAAGGACTGGCGACAGCCGGAATGGTCAACGAACAGGCACTGGAGCAGATGCGACTGGGCTATGTCGAGCGTCATCGCCAGTGGCTCGAAGACCAGGCCCGCCCCTTGCGCAAGATCGGTGTGCATGTCACCACTGAAGTCGTCTGGGTCGAAAGGCCGTTGCAGGAGATCCTCATTCATCTCAAAGAACAGCCGATGGACGTATTGATCAAGGCCCTGGAGCACGAATCTCTGTTGTCACGCCTGATGTTCACGCCACTGGATATCCACCTGCTTCGCGAATGCCCGGTGCCCCTGCATTTTGTCAGTCATTTGCACAATGTCTTGCCGCGCAAGATCGTCGCCGCCGTCGACCCGTTTCATTCTGATGACGAATACCAAGGCTTCAACGACAGAATTTTGCGTGAGGCCTGCAAACTGGCGAGCACCTGTAATGCAGAACTGGACGTGATCTACGCGCATGACCTCTCAAGCATCAGTGCGGACGAATTCGGTTTCAGTAATGGCTCAGGGTGTTTCTCCTCGGGAAAAGCCAAAACCCTGTTCGACGCGCAGGCTGATGCGTTTCGAAACCTTTCTGAGCGCAACGGTATTCCGCCGGAACACCAGCACATGATCATGGGCAATCCGGCCAAAGTGCTTTCCAGTTACGCGCAGGCCTACGACATCGATGTGATTGTCATGGGACGTGTTGGACATCGAGGCATGGAGCGTTTAATTGGCAGCACGGTGGAGCATCTGCTGTACAAGTTGCCCTGCAGCGTGTGGGTGGTTTCCCCAGAAAAAATCTGAACGATGGATAAAGCCGTATAAAAAATAGGTCATGGGAGAATGAGGAATAAACGCTCAACTGACCGAACCGGCCAAATTGTTTCTTGTGTGCCTGCTGGCATTGGTGCCACGTTATGGCAGCGGAGACAGAAATACCTACTCAATCCTCCTCTAGCCAAGTTACTGCTTCGAATGAGGCGGACGCCAAGCAGGCTTTCCATCAGCGACTGATCAAAGTCCTCGATAAATTCCCTAAAAAATGGGACAGGATCGAGATGCTTGATGGGGGAAAAACCGATGTGCGAACGGCGCTCTACTACTGAGAAGATGCCACGCTGACCAACTACGACGAGGTTGCCAAAGACACTAGATCTGTCGTCAGAGCGATTCTGAAAATATTGTTGGAGGACGGGCACGACCCGTCGAAAGAGTACTACTTCATCGTGACCCATGCTTATCAACCGGCGGGTACTGGCGAGACAGGGAAACCATTGACGCGCAAACTCGGAAAGTTGAGCTATGACCGGGAGGGCGATCAGATCAAGTACCGCGATCCGACTAAATACTAGGTATCAACCGAAATTGGCCGAATTCTGCCAGCGCCGACCGGCTGCAATGGGTCGATTTCGCTAAGTTTCGACAGGCAACAATCGGCCATAAGCAGACTTTCATCAAATCATCGTTTAGATCGACACCACGCAAAATCTGCCCTTACTTCGGCCCAGTCATGCACTCTGCGGAGCTAGAAAACAACGTCCCGGCTTGCTGAGCGAGCTTGAGCCACCTCGTTGCTGGTAATCAGGCCTTCGCGCTCCATGTCGTCAGCAGACCTCAACAGTCTGTAGTACCTGTCCTCAGCGTCGATGCGATTTTCGGACAGAGTAAAGAGCTGTCGCCAGCCGGTAATGGCCAGCTTTCTTTGCGCTTCTTTCATCATGCCACCCACAATTTCTATAGTCGAACGATGGCAGGCCTTGGTTGGAGGCCTACAAATGAAGTTCCGCATGTGCAGTAAGGGCATCGAGAAACCCGCTCACGGTGCCTTTTTGTTCTACGCCTTGGCGGGTGATGCAATGAAAGGCGGACCGATAGCCCAACCTCTGCGGCATGATCGACCTAAGCCTACCACGCTCGACCCAGCTCGCTGCATAGTGGGTGGGTAGGTAGCCAATGTAGGTGTCCGACAATATCAGGAGTGCAATGGCCTCCATGGAAAAGGCACTGACCGCGCTGGCGAACCTAAGCTCGCAAGGTCGTTTATTCTCCGCGACATAGCCTCTATCGACATAGTCAGCCGCACTTAACTCTTCAAAGGTCAGGTTCTGATCCGAGCGCAGGAAAAAAGGGTGGCCGCTGCTGCAGTAAAGATTCTGCTCTTCTTCGAACAGCGCCTGATAGTGAAGTCCGGACAATCGGTGGTGGAACGCACCAATAGCAACCTGTATGCGCTCTTCGAGCACAGCCTGCTCAAGCTCATCGGGACGCATGACATGCAAGTCGATATGGACGCTAGGCTGCGCGGCGCGTAGCTGGGCAATAACAGCAGGTATAGGGCTGTGTGTAAGGGTGATCAGGCTGTCAACCGTGCCGATACGTAACAAATCTCGATGACGCCCACTGAGCACAGCGGTTCTCTGGCGGAAATGCCCGATGTTAGAGAATAGTTCTTGGGCCGCGGCGTATGTTTCTTCGCCTTCTTCGGTCAACTGGAAGCCGCTTTTCCCGCGTTTGCACAATGAGTAGCCGAGTCTGACCTCAAGGTCTCGCACTAGCACGCTGAGGCGCGACAAACTGGTGTTCAAGGGGACCTGTGCGGCAGTAAAGCCTCCGGCATCTACGATCGAGCAGAAAATCCGAAGCATGCGCAGATCCACGTCCGTCAAATTCACCAGCATGCCGCTTCCTCCTCGTTTATGTCGTCCGACAGCAATCAGCCGTTCATCACGCCGCCGCCATTGACGCCGAGGATCTGTCCAGTCATAAAGCTGGCATTATCCGAGGCTAAGAACACCACAGCCGCAGCTACTTCTTCGGCCGTTCCCAGCCGAAGCATTGGGTAACGCAAGGCTTCTTCGCGAATATAAGCTTCGCCCAAGCGTTCGACCATCGGCGTCAATGTGCCACCCGGCGCCACCCCGTTTACCCGAACGCCATCAGCCGCCAACTCTCTCGCCAAAGACTTAGTCAGCGCAATAATCCCACCTTTTGCAGCAGAGTAATGGCAAAGATTAGCGCACCCAAGCTGTCCAAGATCAGACGCTATATTGACGATGGCACCGCTGCCTTGTCGTTTCATCAAGGTCGCCGCCGGCTTGCAGAATAAGAACGCACCATAGAGATGAACACGGATCATTCGATCCCATTCCTCGAAACTCAGCTCAGTCAGAGCTGACTCCTGCAAGAACCCTGCATTGTTAATCAAAACGTCCAGTCGTTCGAGGCCTCCAAACGCGCGTTCTGCGGTTTCGGGGTCCGACACATCGCCTATGGCAAGACGCACCTCCACACCACGCGCCCTAAGCTCATCGGCCAAGGTCAAAAGTGCCGGGCTTTCCTGCAGGTCGTTTAGAACAGCAAGACTACCGCGCTCACCAAGCATATGCGCGACCGCAAAGCCGATCCCTTGGGCAGCACCGGTTACCAGATAAGTTTTCATGAACGTCCTCAAATCTCAGGCAATTTAGTATGGATGCTGCTCAAGCCACTGCGCATACATAGCAATGCCTTCATGCAGGTCAAACCGGGGGCGGTAGCCCAGTTGTTCGATTGCCGCCGAAATGTTGAAACGAGCATTTTCATCCAACACGTCCAAAGTCCCTGGACCGATGCTGAATTGGGAATTGGGGTAGACCTTTTGGACCCGAGCCGCGACCGCGCGATAACTATCCTGTTCACCAGCTGTTACGTTAAATACTCGTTGGCGTAACTGCTCTTCCTGAACAGTTGCGGCCAGTAAGCAGGCATGAGCGACATCCACGACGTGCACGTACTGGAAGCAGTAATCACCACCTTCTTCCTCATGCCAGGGCTCGTTGTCGATTGCGCTTCTCAGAAGGCTTTTGAGATAGCACTGCATAAACTGACCGGGACCATAGATCCAGCCTGGGCGCAGGGACACCACGCTGACCTGGTACAGATCGCTGTAAACCTGTCCCAGCTTTTCAGTGAACACTTTGGTACAACCATACGGAGTGGTCGGTTCAAGAGGCGCTCGTTCATCGACCACGTTCATGTCCCGGTTGGGACCATATGCGCATTCGGAACTGAGGTTGACCACCCGAGAGATATCACTGAGTCGGGCACATTCAAATACATGGGTGGTGCCCAGTACATTAGTCAACACCGTCTGCAGGGGAATGCGCCGCGAGTCGACTGGGTGCGAGATGGCCGCTGTATGAATGATCGCGTCGACTGGACGCCCTTGACAGGTCTCCAACAAGCTCGCCAAGTCGGCAAGGTCACCCTGTACATAGCGATAAGCAGTATGCTCAATGGCGCAAATCAGGCTGCGGTCGTAGCCCACGACTTCATGGCCCTCATTCAAAAGTTGACGCACGACTTCTTGGCCAAGAAATCCGTTGGCCCCGGTTACCAATATGTTCATGAGTCATCCTCAATATGGATGCAACGGCAGTGTTAGATCGCCCGCCTGCCATCGCAAGTAGACATCTTCAGGTGTGCAGATCCAGACGTCGTCATAACAGAGAATTTGTTGGATCAGACGCTCAAGCATGGCGATGCGGGATGGGCGGCCGATCAACTGCGGATGCATGGTCAAAATGAAATGACTTTTGTAGTGGCGCACCCCTTCCAACTCCGCCAACCACATGCGATAGACCTTTTCCGGATCCTCGATAACACCGCCCACTGCAGGCTCCGCCGAATAGGCGAACTGCTCCCAGTCGTCTAGCAACCAGCTAACGGGCAATTCCAGCAGGCTCTGCTCCGCGCTACCTACACGGTACGGCCGGTCATCCCCCATCAAACTGCTATCGCTGTGAAAACCCAAGGCGATGAGCGATTCAACGACGTCCGGAGTTAACTCCCACAATGGCGCACGATAGTCGGTGACGGGGCGATCGATAGTCGCTTCCAGAAGCGCCTTGGAGTCTTTGAGGATCTGCAGATTGTGCTCAGGCGTTTGCTCATCGACACGCTCATGAAAGTAACCGTGGCAGCCAATTCCGTGGCCCGCAGCGGCTATGCTGCGCACCACATCGGGGTCGATCTCCGCTACCCGGGCAGGAATGTAGAACTGCGCCCGAATTCCGTAGCGCGCAAGCAATTCCAAAAGGCGCGGCACACCGACACGGCGGCCATAGGCTCCCATGGATAGCAGTGAGAGCCGGCGGCCGTTAAGACTAGAAGGCTCCCAGCCGCTTTCGGCGTCCAGGTCAAAACTCAAGGTCACGGCAAAACGTTTGTTCTCAGGCCAGGTAGTCATCCCAACCCTCCTACGATCGGCGCTTGATCGAGTCGGCGAGGATGCACAGCAACTCGAACATCATGGTCGCGCCTACCAGCGATGTAGCTCCTCCCACGTCGAAAGGCGGCGAAACCTCGACTACATCTGCGCCGATCAGGTTGAGGCCCTGAAGGCCTCGAATCAGTTGCTGTGCCTCCAGCGTGGTGATGCCACCGATCTCAGGTGTACCAGTCCCCGGAGCAAATGCCGGGTCTAATACATCGACATCGAAGGTGACGTAGGTCGGCTGGTCTCCAACCACACGCCGAGCCTCAGCAATGGTTGCGGCAACGCCAATGTCCGCGAACTCTTCCATATGGATGACACGAATACCGCAATCCTTGGCAAAGTCTTCGTCTTCGGCCGAATAGATCGAACCGCGAATACCAATCTGAACCGTACGTTTAGGGTCGAGCAAGCCTTCTTCGATCGCCCGACGAAAAGGTGTGCCATGGGTGTAAGGGTTGTCACCGAAGTACCGGTCATTGGTGTCTGAGTGGGCATCAAAATGCACCATGCCGATGGGCCGGTCCTTTGCGATGGCGCGAAAGATCGGCAGGGTCACCAGATGATCGCCTCCGACAGACAACGGCACCGTGCCGACTTCATGGACCTGTCGATAGAACGCTTCGATACGCTCGAGCGAGTCAACCAGATCGATCGGATTGACCGGCGCATCGCCTAGATCGCCGACCCGCACCAGGTCATAAGGGGCGATATGGCTGACGTGGTGAACCTTGCGCATCATGCTCGACTGGTTGCGCACCTCGCGTGGACCATGCCGGGCGCCTGCCCGGTTGGTCGTTCCGCCGTCCCACGGTACGCCTAGCAAGGCGATTTGTACGTCCGCCGGATTGGTGAAGATGGGCAGACGCATAAAACTCGGGATGCCTGCAAAACGTGGAATGACGGAGGCATCCATTGGTTGCGGGAAATCATTGGCCATCAAAATTACTCCTGGCTACAAGCAGATTAACTGACGATAAAAGAAGGGATTTCTGGGTAGGCTCATGCCTTCGCCGGCATCGCGCCAACGGTTCTCCGTCGGCGTTTACCCGAGAGCACAATCAGCACGCCGCTAACCAGCGACAGCCCACCGAGGTACCAAGCGGTATAGAGATCCTCCGGGGAGACCGGATTGGCCCCAGCGGTGTAACCGATGTAGGCGAGCACACACAGCGCCAGCAATGCAGGGATAGAAAGCAGCGTTGCGGTGAGCGCCTTGTGTTGTTTCCAGGTCATGACCATGAATGCCGCCAGCGCCGAGATGTAGGACATCACCAGGGTGATCGTGACCACCTCGTAGTACCAAACGATCTTGTCCAGCGGTTTCCACCAGAGCAACGCAATGCCGGCGAGTGACACCAGGCCGAGGGTGAACCACGGCGCCTTGAAGCGGTTGACCACGCGAAATGCACCTGGAAGATGCCCCTCTTCACTCATCCGATAGAGGGTGCGCGCCGACGAGTTGGAGGATATCTGCAGGCCGGCGCACGCTGAGGTAATCACTACGAACAGTGCCAGCCACGCCATGGCCGGTGGCAGGTAGACATTAGCGACAGCCGCGATAGGCCCCCCGTTGCCGTTTTCAACAATGGCAGCCAGTTGCTCCACTGGAACAGCGTATTGCCAGCCGATGGCCGCCAGGCTGTAAATAACGAACGCCGAGGTCAGAACGATCAACAGCGAACGCTGCACAGTGCGAACCGGCACGCGCGCCTCTTCTATGTAGTTGATGGCCGAATCGAAGTTCGCCAGCATCCACACGCCGAACAGCACGCCCGGGCCAATCGCGGCCAGACCCCCGGCGCCTTGCAGGGAATACATCGAGGTAAGCGACAGGTTCTCGACCTGAGGATGGATCAACCCCATGAAACCCAGTCCAGCTACCACGGCAATTTCAAAGATCAGAAAGGTACTGGCGAGCTTCGCGGTCACGCCGACACCGCGCACCGATACCGCGAAGAAGGTCACGATCAACAAGGTGCCGATGATCTTCGCGTTAAGCTCGCCACCCAGCGAAGGAAATAGCGCCTGGATATACTCAGTACCTATCAACGCACACATGGGCGTTACCGCGATGCAGGCTACGGCATAGGTCCAGCCCAGAATGCAGCCGATATCCGGATGCAGGAAACGCGAACAAAAAGTAAAAATGCCCCCCGCCGAGGGTGCCTGGCGCGTCAGCGACACCATGCACACGGCAAGCACCAGCATGGGAAAAAAAAACGCAATCAAGATCGCCAGCGGCGCCTGATGGCCGGAAATCGAATAGAGAATCGACATCGACGAGGCGGCCACCCAGGCCGGTGCGTTGAAGCCCAACGCGGAAAAACTGACGTCCTTGGTGCTGAGCTTTCCCTTATTGAGTGCAGTGTCGAGAACGGTGACTGTACCGTGACGGTCGTAACCGAAAAGTTCGTGAAGTTTCATGATTGTTCCCAGGCTCGTTTTTTATTGGCAGGTAGCGAAATCGCTTCTTGTAGGACAGAGCACTTGAGCAACGCCCGATGGTTGTCGGGTGTTAACGCCAGTTCAAGATAGGCGGCCGGTTGCGCTACACCAATTACCAAAGACGAAAGCTAACTTTTGCAAAACAGCACGGATGAAGTCGCGACTTCGCCGCATCTTTCGGTGCAACACCCAAGCAGCACCGGACTGACCAAGGCCAATCTGTTGAAGATGGGTGAACGAAGCGGCGGATATCTCAGGAATTTTTTGGTTCGATGCGCCAGGATTTACATCCAGTGGCTGGAGGAGAGTTTTTTCAAACAAGGATCGGTGAGGTGTACAGCGTTTTAATCAGCGTTCTGTAGAGACTCGAGAAAGCTATCGAGTATCTGGTTTTGCCTGCGTCCTTTGCGGGTGGCTACGGCCAGTTTGATATCGAAGAAAAGCCGATCAGGACTCAAAGCGACCATAAGGCCCTTCTCTACCCAGGTCGCTGCATAGTGATCTGGTAGAAACCCAATGTAGCTGCCGGTCAAAATGAGAAAAGCAATTCCCTCACGATCAGTTGCCGTAGCAGCACAGTTCAGCAACTGGTGCCATCCAATGGCCTCAGCGGTCATACGATAGCTGGGTACCACAGCATCCGTCTTTCGAAGTTCATCATTGCCCACCTCGCTGGAGTGGCCGAATAGGGGATGCTCGCGACTGCAATACAGGCTTGAGCGTTCCTCGTAGAGCAGGCTGTAATCCAAACCTGACAAGGGTGTGATCAGGGGAAGAGCCCCAATATGCAACCGGCCATCTAGAAGCCGAAGTTCGATTTCGCTGGGTGTGCTCATACAGATGTTGATCTTGACCCCTGAACCTTTGGCGCGAATCGCCTTGAGAGCACGCGTGATGAGCATCCTAGGTTGAGTTACCAGATTGTTCACGATGCCGATATTGAGGTCGCCGCGGAGTTGCTGGTGCATCTCGTTAACTTCGCTACGAAATCCCTCGATGGCTGCAAGTACGGTCTCACTTGCGCGCAGAATTTCTCTCCCTTCGTCCGTCAGAGCGAATCCAGCGCGTCCGCGCTGACACAGCCGCATACCTAAGCGCTTCTCCAAATCGCTCATGTGCAGGCTGATCGCAGATCGAGTGATACCCAGAATACTTTCCGCCGCTGAAAAGCTTCCACACTCGACCACAGTCTTGAAAAGTCGTAAGAGCCGCAGGTCGAAATCACTTACCTGGCTCAGGGGGTTTTTCTTGGGCATACGCAAGTTTTTTCTTAACTGAAGACAAGTACCTATAGCTTTAACTCATCAATAGGTTGGGCGCAAGCTTACGTCAACATCCCACACCCGAGATTTGCCCCATGAATCAATTCTCACTTGTTACCCCTGAGGCCACTCACCAGCTAAAGCTAAATGCTCACTGGATGCCTTTCTCCTCCAATCGCAACTTTCGACGCGACCCACGTTTCATCGTTGGTGCTGAAGGCAGTTATCTGATCGACGATCAAGGTCGCCGAATCTTTGACAGCCTCTCTGGCCTTTGGACCTGCGGTGCCGGGCACAATCGCAACGAAATCCAGGATGCAGTGGCCAAGCAACTGGGCAACCTCGATTACGCTCCAGGATTCCAATACGGTCACCCGCTTTCTTATCGACTGGCCGAGAAAATTACAGAGCTGACCCCGTCTGGACTCGATCATGTGTTCTACACCGGATCTGGTTCAGAGTGCGCTGATACCGCAGTGAAAATGGCGCGCGCCTATTGGCGCCTGAAAGGCCTTCCGAGCAAAACAAAATTCATCGGTCGTGCACGTGGTTACCACGGTGTGAACATCGCTGGCACTAGCCTTGGCGGTATCGGTGGCAATCGCAAAATGTTCGGTCAGATGATGGATGTCGATCACTTGCCACACACCCTGCAACCGCACCTGGCATTTACAAAAGGCATGGCCGAAACGGGTGGCGTCGAGCTGGCAAACGAGTTGCTGAAGCTGATTGAACTGCATGACGCCTCTAACATTGCGGCAGTGATCGTCGAACCCATGTCCGGTTCCGCTGGTGTAATCGTACCGCCAGTCGGCTACCTACAGCGCCTGCGTGAGATCTGCACGCAGCACAACATCCTGTTGATCTTCGATGAAGTCATCACTGCTTTTGGACGCATGGGTAAATGGACAGGCTCGGAATACTTCGGCGTCGTCCCGGACATCATGAACACGGCGAAACAAATTACTAACGGAGCGATACCGCTGGGCGCAGTCATTGCTTCAAGCGAAATCTACAACACCTTCATGAACCAGGCGATTCCTGAGCACATAACTGAGTTCGCTCATGGTTACACTTATTCCGGACACCCGGTGGCCTGTGCCGCCAGCTTGGCCACGCTGGATTTGCTTAAACGCGACAACCTTATTGAACAGTCGGCCAACCTTGCGCCGGTTTTCGAGTCGGCGCTGCACGGCTTGAAAGACTCTAAACACGTGCTGGACATTCGCAATTGTGGCCTCGCTGGCGCAATCCAAATTGCTTCACGCGATGGTGATCCTACGATTCGTCCATTCGAGGCCGGGATCAAGTTATGGAAGGCCGGTTTCTACGTCCGCTTTGGCGGTGACACTCTGCAATTTGGGCCAACCTTCAACACCCAGCCGGAAGAGCTCGACCGCTTGTTCAACGCTGTCGGCGATATTTTGCACCAGGTCGACTGATCACCTCCCCTTGCTGTTTCCCAGCCCTGAATGACAACCAAAAAAAATATCTGGAGCCCCATATGCGCCCTATCGAACACCTGATCAACGGTGAGTTGATCAATAACAACGGCCGCACGGCGGATGTGTTCAACCCGTCCACCGGTGAGGTGATACAAAAGGTGGCCTTGGCCGATTGTGCCACCGTGCAGAAAGCTATTGATGCCGCACAGATAGCCTTCCCCGCCTGGCGTAACACTCCGCCAGCCAAACGTGCGCAAATCATGTACCGCTTCAAGCAACTGCTGGAAGTCAATGAAGCGCGGATTGCCAGACTGATTAGCCAGGAGCATGGCAAAACTCTGGAGGACGCCACTGGCGAGCTCAAACGCGGCATCGAAAACGTTGAATACGCTTGCTCTGCTCCGGAAATTCTAAAGGGCGAATACAGCCGCAACGTGGGTCCGAACATTGATGCCTGGAGCGACTTTCAGCCGCTGGGTGTAGTCGCCGGCATCACCCCGTTCAACTTCCCGGCAATGGTACCGCTGTGGATGTATCCGCTCGCCATTGTTTGCGGCAACTGCTTCATTTTGAAACCGTCCGAGCGCGACCCAAGCTCCACTCTGTTGATTGCCGAGTTGCTGCTGGAAGCCGGCCTGCCAAAGGGTGTCATGAACGTAGTGCATGGTGACAAAGAGGCGGTAGATGCGTTGATCGCGGCGCCAGAAGTCAAAGCGCTTAGCTTCGTCGGTTCCACGCCAATTGCCGAATATATTTATGCGGAAGGCACCAAACGCGGCAAGCGCGTGCAGGCTCTAGGGGGGGCCAAGAACCACGCAGTACTAATGCCAGATGCCGATCTGGATAACGCTGTTAGCGCGCTGATGGGCGCTGCCTATGGTTCGTGTGGTGAGCGCTGCATGGCGATCTCTGTGGCTGTTTGTGTAGGCGATCAGGTAGCCGATGCGTTGGTGGCCAAGCTGGTTCCGCAAATTAAGGCTCTGAAAATTGGTGCCGGCACATCCTGCGGTCTGGACATGGGTCCACTGGTCACCGGTCAACATCGCGACAAGGTTCGAGGTTACGTCGATGACGGCCTACAAGAGGGTGCCGAATTGGTGGTCGACGGTCGCAACCTGGTAGTCTCAGGCTTAGAGTCCGGTTTCTTCCTTGGCGGGTGCCTGTTTGACCATGTCACCCCAGAGATGCGCATCTACCAGGAAGAAATCTTCGGCCCGGTCTTGTGTATCGTACGTGTCAGTAGCCTGGAAGAAGCAATGCGGCTGATCAACGATCACGAATACGGCAACGGTACCTGCATCTTTACCCGTGATGGCGAAGCGGCTCGACTGTTCTGTGACGAGATTGAAGTTGGCATGGTTGGGGTTAACGTGCCCCTGCCAGTGCCCGTGGCTTACCACAGCTTCGGTGGCTGGAAGCGCTCATTGTTCGGTGACCTTCATGCTTACGGTCCGGACGGCGTGCGTTTCTACACACGCCGCAAAGCCATCACCCAGCGCTGGCTAAAGCGTGCGACCCAGGAGGCCGCACAATTTGCTTTTCCCAGCAATGGCTAACTCACTATTCTGAGTCGACGCATTTGTTTCTGCGATCCTTTGCAGGTCGCAGAGACGAATGGTTTCAGTTGTTTCTTGGGCTTTCCATGACACAGAGACGAACTGATTTTTAGGCTAAGTGGGTGCCGAGTAACCCCCTGGACAAGGTTGGGTCCCCTTGGCACTTGGCAATGGGTCTGCATAGATAACATCACCTCAAGGCCCCGGGTCTGTCTCTTCCATGCTGCGCTTCCCACCGCAATCGGCTCTTCGGCGCAAAAAAAAAGCAGTGCCAATCATCGTCGCTCTTCGCGCAAGCATGCTCGCCCCAAGGCATTGCGCTCCCGAAAGATCGGCCATCGCCGAGCCCCGTAGACTACAGCCTTAAATCCGAGATGCGCTGCTAGGTGCAACCAAATCCGATCATGAGTACTAAGTGATTTAACTTGTTGTCAGCAGGCGCGTTACGCAGCGGCAAGCACGGCTGCCAATCGGCGCGGTTCAATAGGAATGGTCAGTACGCCTGTTTGAAGGCGGTCTCAAGCATCTGCCGATGCAACAGGCGAGTGAAATTACCGAAAGCTAACGAATGCACACCGACCGTTGCAGTGATACTCAGCCCTAGAGATTGTATGTTAAAGGCAAGGTAAAGATTTTTTGTTGGAGTTAACGATGAAAATAATCGGAAGAGTCGAAGTCGACACCGTCACTGATGTGAGGTGCGATGTATGCTGTTGTTCGACCGGCTTGGATATGGGCGGGCATCAGTACGGCACCCTACAAGCAAACTGGGGCCATGGCACTGTCCATGATGGGGAGCGCTATGAAGTTCACCTGTGTGAGATATGCTTCTTCCGAACGTTGGCTTTCCTCAAGCAGGAGCGACGATCTCAAAAACTGCATAGCAAGAATGGCCATGAGCTCCTTCGATAATTTCGATCTGCTCACGAAATATGATTATAGCTTTAGATTAATTGAGCGATTGATGCATGGAGAGTGTAAAGAAATGATTACCAAAAGCATAATTATGAGTAGTCGCTCATAGATCACGGAGAACTTAAAGCACAAGTCCCACCTGATCATCCATCAAAAACTTGATACAGCTCTCGCATTGAAATAGAACGAGTCCGTCTCAATGCGAGGCTGTATAATGAGCTGATTTGTTATCGTAATTACCGAACCGATGCCGGTACCGCAGCAACAACTTTTCTGGCTAAAATATAATGGGCGAGCCCAGGAATGATCAAGCCAATAATCCAGGAAATATCCACACCTCCCAATCTTTCAACCAATGGCCCGGTATATAAGCTCGTTGCAATGAACGGCATCTGGATCAGCACACCGAAAACGTATGTGCTAATACCGACAGCGTTCCACCGACCATATTGACCGTTAGGGTCGAAGAGAGCATTTAGATTGTATCGACCTTTGTTGACGAAGTAGAAATCAACGAGATTAATTGCGCTCCATGGCGTGAAAAATGCCAATAGGAACAGGATGAACGATTTAAACGTCCCGATGAACGAATCTTCACCGATCAGTGCAACTGCTGTGGAGGCTCCTACAATGCATAATACAAAACCTATACGCTGGGCTTGGGTAATCACAACGTCACCACGGAAACCACTGATTACCGTTGCAGCGCACATGAAGCTACCGTACGCATTCAGCGTCGAAATGGTGAGCTTGCCAAATGCGATGCTGAAGTAAATCAGCGCTGCGGCCAGCCCCGTGCTGCTCAATCCAACGATGACGGATACTTCGTGGCCAGCAAAACTTGATCCTGCCAATGCGGCTGCAAACACTCCGAGTACCATTGATGTTTGGGCGCCGATGACTGACCCAAGGCCTACCGCGAGTATGGTCTTCGACGAGGACGTGTTGCTCGGCAAGTAGCGAGAGTAATCTGCAACGTACGGACCATAAGCTATCTGCCAAGAGGCTGATAGCGAAACTGCAAGTAAGAAGCTGCCCCATTCAAAATGACGAATAGCCAACAATTTTCCGATGTCGTTATCAAGCGTCAATCGCGCAAAAAGGTAACAGAACGCAACCACTCCTACGACACTGGCTGCGCGGCCGGCCAAATGGATGAATCGGTATCCCATTATGGTCATCAACATCGTGAGACCAGCAAAAATTAATATTCCAGTGCTGTTGGTGACTCCCGCCAACTGCGCAACTGCCTGCCCCGAAAGTATGGCTCCTGTTGCGTTGAAGCCAAGGTACATCAAAGCCACCAAGACAATCGGAATGGTTGCACCGTAAACGCCAAATTGAACCCGACTGGAGATCATCTGAGGCAGTCCTAATTTTGGACCTTGAGCGGCATGCAATGCCATGACTGCCCCGCCAAAGATTTGGCCGATGAGCAGACCAATCAAGGACCAAAATACATCCCCGCCAAGTACAAAAGCCAGGGAGCCAGTCAGTAATGCAGTGATCTGCAAATTACATCCCAACCAAAGAGTGAACTGGCTAAAGAGACTGCCATGCCGCTCAGATTCTGGAATATGGTCGATCGAGCGTGTTTCGATCAGCGCTGGCTGCTGTGAATTATTACGGGGATTGGGCATTTGCTATCTCCACGGGACATCGAAGTGTCCTCGTAATTTTTGTTTGGTGTAAGAGATGGGCAGAAGCGAAAGCGAGTGCTTAAAGAGCAAATTTTTTATTTTTCAGAACGCCCCTTAGAGTAAGGACATAGCGGGTAAAAAATACATACCGAATCAGTTAACCTAGGTTTTCTCCAGCGTTAACTGTTGTGACCCTAACCAATCCCCCCACCCTAAAGCTACGCAATATCAGACAATTAGGAAAAATTCAGGCTCATGGAAATAGAAATGGCGAGCACTCAAGGCTCGCCATTTTAGGTGTCTAAAGCGTTACAAGCATGCCTGAAGGCCAGCTACCGTTGTTTGAGACGGCCTCTAAACACAACTCAACATCACTTACAGGCCAACATACAAAAAAGCCTCCATCGCTCAGCTTCGGATGTTTGAACTTCCATGTTCGCTCACTTTCTTGATTGAGCTTTGGAACTGATTCACCTAATCGAACGATGGTGAAAAATCCGGCAGGGGTGGGTTGTCGATCAATTACCTTGCTAGATCCATGCTCAAAATTTCCCAGCATCTCTTGAAGTGCCATAACTTCTAGCGATTCGAGTTGCATCGAATATGCTCGCTCGTGATCTTTCAGTGGTTCGCCGAAGCATACCACTCAATTGTGTTAGCCTATTTGATGGATTTGAAATTTATTCGCCGTAAATATCAAACTTGAAATAGCGGTCTTGGATATTCTCGTACACACCGTTTTCCCGGATTGATGCCAGGGCGCTGTTGAATCGCTCAGTCAGGGCTTTGTCGCCCTTACGCACAGCAATTCCCACCCCATCACCGAAGTACTTTGAGTCTCTCAGGGGTTCGCCTGCAAATGCGTAGCCTTTACCGTTGGGTGTGTCGAGGAATCCCATTTGAATCGCGACATCATCTCCCTGAACAGCTTCGAGTCGACCGGCAATCAAATCCAGGTAGGCTTCATTGAGCGACGCGTAGCGGACAACCTGAGCGCCTGCGGGAGTGAGAACTTCCGTAGCAAAGCGATCATGGATTCCCGCCCGCTGAACCCCCACTCGCTTGCCCGATAACCCCGAAAAATTGGTACCCAAGTCGCTACCCTCACGCATCACCAAGCGGCTGGCTGCCTGGTAGTAGCGATTGGTGAAGTCGACGGATTTCTTTCGCTCATCACTGATGGTCAAGGAGGAAATTATCGCATCCACCTTCCTAACCTTGAGTGAGGGGATCAGCCCATCGAATTCCTGCTCCACCCACTGACATTTGACCTGCATCTGCGCACAAAGGGCATTTCCGATGTCGTAATCAAATCCAGTAATTTCCCCTTTATCTGTTTTTGATGCAAATGGGGGATATGCGGCTTCTATACCAATTCGAAGGGTATCAGCCGCACTTGTGTAAGAGGCCATCACGAGGGCGAGTGCTGAGACAGAAAACAGAACGGAAAGCTTTTTTATTTTCATAATTACGCTCCGAGGAAGATCTCGCGCGCTTAGGTTTGGCGCACGAGTTGGGGAAATAAACGAGGGGGATTAGCCGTTCATGGATGCCAACGCACAACTAGAGATCTGGGCATCCTGCACAGCCACACCAGTTAGGTCGACCAGCGTGATCTGATCATCGCTTTCACGACCTTTCACACGACCGGCGAGCAATGCACCAAGCTCTGCCAACTGGGCTTCCTCGATCAGTCCTGCCTTCAGTGCGTGCGAGATCTCTCCGTACTGACTGCACTGATAAATGGAGTCCACGATGATGCGATCAGCCCGGGCGACTAGAGCCGCATCCAGCTCTTGCTTGCCAGGGGCATCAGCACCTACGGCCGTGATGTGGGTCCCAGGTTGAATCCACTCGCTCTTGAGTAGAGGCTCACGCGATGGGGTAACGCAGATGATCAGGTTTGCGGACCGTGCGACATCTTCCGGGTTACGAGTGGTTTGCACCTCATAGCCCAGAGATGTTGCGAACGATTTATAGGCCTCAAGCTCAGCATCATCACGGCCCCACACCACAACCTTGCGGCAATCAGTGACAGCATGAAGCTGCTCCAAATGCATCCGTGCCTGCATACCAGCTCCCACGATGCCGATTGCCCTCACTTCTCGCGGAGCCAACAGGCGCGCAGCAATTCGCCCAGCGAGCGCTGTACGGATGCAAGTCAGCCAGCCCTCGTCCTGCAACAAAGCCAGAGGCTGCCCGGTAGTCGCGGACAGCACCATCATCAGTCCATCGTTACTCTCCAAGCCTTTGGCCGGGTTGTCGTAAAAGCCCGTAGAAATCTTCACAGTAAAGGTATCGCTGCCTTTGACGTAGGCAGATTTAACGCAGCAATCACCATTGGCCTCGACAAACGAAAATGCTTGTACTGGTGGTACTTGTACCTCGCCGTTGGAGAAAGCTATGAAGCCTTCCTCCAATCGCTTCACGGCCAGATTTAGGTCAAGTTGGGAAATGATCTGTTGCTTGTTGAAGACTTTCATTTAACGGCTCCAAGGAATTTTTCGAGAAGGATGTTGCGACCGCAAATGACCACCGCAACACGTTTGCCACGGTATTCCTTCGCCAGTTTCTTCATGCTGGCCACCGCGACGCCTGCGGCACCTTCGATGATCCAGCGCTCACAGCCTGCGACATCGCGCATTGCTGCTTTGATTTCTTCCTCGCTAACCAGCACGGTGCGGGACAACAAGTTTTGACAGAGTGGGAAGGTAATACTGCCTGGTTCGATACCACCGGCAGTGCCGTCAGAGATGGTGTCATCCTCTTCCATCTCGATAATCTCGCCGGCCTCGAGGGACCGTTGCATGGTCGGTGCATTTGCTGGCCAGCAACCAATGATCTCGACGTTCGGACTGAGGGCTCGCAGAGCAGCGCCAATACCGGAAACCATCCCACCACCACCTACCGCCACGAACACAGCGTCAAGATCAGGAGCTTGTTCGAACAACTCGACTCCGATCGTGCCCTGGCCGGCGATGATTTCTGGATCGTTGTAGGGAGAAACGAAAGGTTTACCTTGAATGGCAGCTTGACGTGCTGCTTCCAATTCCACGCTCAATGGGTCGAGATCAAGGCTAACAACTTCAGCGCCAAGAGCACGGATCGCATCCAACTTGTAGGCGGAGGCCGAGGTTGTGGTGTAGACGGTAACCGGAACACCCAACACCTTGCCGGCGAGCGCCAGACCCTGCCCGTGATTGCCTGAAGATGCGGTGATCACACCCAACTGACGCTGCGCTTCAGGCAGAAGGCGGATTTTGTTGCTGGCACCCCGGAATTTGAACGAGCCGGTATGTTGCAAGTGCTCGCATTTCAGGTAGACCTCACAGCCCGTCATGGCGGAAAGTCGAGCACTGTAAGTAAGAGGCGTCACAGCCACTTCGGGTCGCAATGCTTTGTGTGCTTCGGAGATAGCGTCGTACAAAGCCGACAAACTGTTTTGATCAACGGACATTTCAAAATTCCTTCGTGAATCAGAAGTGATTGAGTAGTTGGCCAGCCCGGCGATTGGGCAACGGTTCAATGCCGGCTAGCAGCGCGACTCGCTGACCTGCTCGAACCAGTTTGAATAAGGGTTGAACCGTGATCACCCCATCCACATCACTCAAGATGGGCAACCTATGCGCGCCAATTGCCGCGTCGATTGGTACCAGTTCGCCGATCAACTCCCCTTTTGAAACTGCTTCCCCGACTCGTTTTTTCCAAACGAGCAAACCATGTCCAGGGGACGGCAAGTGGCTTGCACCTTCCAGCGGATACACTTTCGGAATGCATTTCGCCTCGACCGGGCTATCAAGCCGAATCAACCCCTCTAAAGCGAGAAAATCCAAAATGCCCAAGGCATCTAGGCGAGCTAGTTGATCATCGACATCGGCCTGCCCACGCAGCTCGATGCTCGCCGCAAATGGGCGCTCCTCGATGCTGCGAAGGCCTTTTTCAATAAGCCAGTCCCACGGCCGATTACATGACTCATCAAACGGCTGGCCGCCAGCTGACTTTTCAAGAAAAACAATCTCGATGTTCATGCATTCGGCGAGCGTCAATGCCTGATCACGTTGCGCATCGTTTGCGTAAAGATGGAGTACACCAGCTGTGTCGCAGTGCAGGTCCAATACAACGTCATGCTGCAGCGCTTCGCCTAAGAGCGTCTGGCGAACAGCGCTAACTGTGTCGGCCGGGGATAACGCCGCGACTGCGTGCACGAGTCGCTGGGTAGGCGTCAGCTTTTCGCAAGCATGATCGTTGAGTTGCGCGTCCAATACAGGAAGCAGGTCTGGGAAGTTGCGGTTAAAGTTTTCACCGTTCGCCAGATTGAATCGCCCAGTCCAAAACCCAAGAACGTTTTGGGTCATGCCAACCGGATTGGCGAATGGGCACAACACGATGCGGCCCAGGATTCTGTTCTGTTGATGGAGCTCCACCAACAACTCCTGCAAATGCTGAATGACCAACAATCCAGGATGCTCATCAGCATGCAAGCCAGCCTGGATGTACGCACTGCGCGAGCTCCCATTGCCGGTGAACTCGTGATTATGCAAACGAACTGTGTTACCCGGGCCGAGTGGTGGCAAATCCGTAAAACGGGTCTCGATCGACATGACGGCATCATCGCTGACGTGGAATATGCGTCCAGGATAGACCCGATTTCTCTATGTGACAATAGCCTGTATTGCGCGAGGTGCGGTCAAACATGCCAGAAAATCAGTTGCGATTATGGTCTCGACCGCTCTAAAACGGGGTTATAAGCTGAAAATAGTTATCTACACATTTGTGGAATTAAAATCTCCCGTAGAAAAAAATATGTCTATCGAGAGAGCTGCACCCCCGAACCCGCCCTCGCTTCGGAGGCTGCTTCTCTTGGAGCCTTCTCATTTGGACCACACCGCTCAGACTCGCGCACAGGCGTATTGCTAAGCAGAGGTTGCGCTGCTTCTCGTATGTGAGCTGAAATTTTCGCTACTTCAGACCCCTGTTCACGGCGTCTGATTAGCTCCCTACAAATTGGGGCTACCTGATCGTCGCCGGAATTGTCTAGTGAGGAGCAGCTGAGAAATTTTTAAGGGGGGCGTCTTCGGCTATTTGCAGGAATGCGTGGGAGTGGATCATCAAGGAGCCAAGTGTTTGACGTCGGCTCCTTCGTGCACACGCTGGCTAGCCTCGAAGTTGTTTCAAATATTTGTAAACCGTAGCGCGCCCCATGTTAAGGACATTAGCTACATAATCAGCTCCGCTGCGGCCTTCAAATGCGCCTTCAGCAAATAGCGCTTCCACCAAAGCGCGCTTGTCCTGGTTCTTGAGAGTACGTAGCGACAAATTGCGCTCATGTAGCCATGCATGCAGGAAGGTATTTATTCGCTCCTGCCAATCATCCTTGAACAGCGCATCGGGTTGCGGAATCAGTCGGCTGACTTGGAAGAATGCAGCCAGTGCATGATGAGCTTGCTCCAGAATGGAGAAGTTTAGGTTTATGCAAAGCAGGTATTCAGCCTTGCCATCCTGATCACAGAGCACACCGGTGATTGAGCGGATTTTTTGCCCATTCCAGTTGATTTTCTCGTAAGGACCTATGCTGGTTGCATGGCCGAGATCGCCCAGCTCCTGATCAAGTGCTGAGTCATCACCCAGTTTGCGCTTGGAGAAATTATTTGCGATGTGGACCACAGTCTGAGATTTCACATGATGAACAATGACTTCTGCGTGAGGGAAAAGCAGCGTTGCGATGCAGTCCGCAACAACCTTGTAGTTATCAATTTTTTCGTAAGCATTGACTGATTGATTCGGCATTGATGGGGCTCAGGTAAGTGTCGGGCACCGTTCACTCGGTGGCATATTTGTCCATGGTGGACTCAACACCTATGCTTATCAAGTTTCTGCTTTGATCGTTCTACCCTGCATTTGGCTCGCGAGGAAGGCTACTTGCGGCCCACCACGAGCGACCGCTATGGGTCGATTTATGCCTTTGCTGACAGGCAGCTATGGGTCTGATAGCCACCACCAGCCATTGTGACTGATCCACCCTTGTCTTCCCTCAACGTGGAGGACGAGCCATGAACACTGTTGCTAGATACCGCCATCAGCCTTGGAACAAGGGAAAGCTTGTCGGTCAGAAAGCCCCGCTCCGAGTCAGAGATATCTGGGCTATCCGAGTAAGACTTCAGCTTGCTGAGAAGACGCGTGATTTGGCGCTCTTCAACTTGGCCATCGATAGCAAGCTGCGTGCCTGTGACTTAACCAAATTGCGGGTCCGAGACATTGCCCATGGGGAGCATGTGTCGTCACGGGCCATCGTGATGCAGCAGAAAACTCAACACCCAGTGCAATTTGAAATCACTGAACAGACCCGAACGGTTCTGGAAGCGTGGATGCGCCAGGCGCGTCTCCGCAGTGAGGATTTCTTGTTCCCGAGCCGGTTGCACGCTTCAGAGCATTTATCCACCAGGCAATACGCTCGAATAGTCAAAGCATGGGTGACAACCATTGGCCTTGACCCAACCATGTATGGTACTCACACGCTACGGAGAACCAAGGCTTCGTTGATTTATCGCAGGACGAAGAACCTTAGAGCGGTCCAACTCCTGCTTGGTCATACGAAGCTTGAAAGCACTGTCAGGTACTTGGGAATCGAAGTCGATGATGCCTTGGAAATGGCGGAGCAGACGGAGGTGTGACCATTCACTGCGACGGTCATGCCAGACCGTCGCTATCCGTTCCTTTACCAGTCAATTGTGTCTAAAAAGTCGGGGAGCCATTCAAATCAGAGGGCAGTCCTGGACCTCTCTGAGTGATCTAAGACTGGCGTACCCTCATAATGGAATCTGTGATGGCTTGAGCATTTGTGTCCAGCGTTTCCATTGCCGATATCGCATTAGAGGCGACACTGCCTACCCCATTTTCTGACAGCCACTTGGTGATTTCTTCTATCGCTGCACATAGAGCGTGCTGGTTGTGGAGGAGCAATGTCAGAGCGTCCGCTGTGGCGATTTTGCAATTTGAGTTATCGGGCATGACGGTCGTCCTTGAGTAATGATGCCGGAAGCCTAGCTCATCTCATCTCGCCGTTGCCTTTCCCAGATCTACCCAGCTATTTGGACTCGATCTGACGGTCCTTTGGACCGAATTTGACCTGTACGTGCCTAGTTTATGACCGGCAGAGGTCGATCTGTTACCGCCGACGCATTTTTCACCTACACGCCAGAATTTCATTGACCTAGCTTCGAACTCCGAGTTCGTTGTTGAGTTTCGCTTTCAGACTGCTGGGGTGGGTCAGAATAGCGTCGGCACCTGGGTCAAAAATGCATTGGCGGTAACACCTTGTAGGAGCGGGCTTGCCCGCGATGGTCTTTAACGAGGACGCGGAGTTCCTGGAGCTCCGCGGCAGTCTCGGGTTCATCGCTGTCAAGCACGCTCTCTCAAAGGCATGAACCGCCTACGCTAATCCGTCAGGATTTCCCAGTAACCCGCCCCACATAGTTCAACACAAACTGCACATACGCCTTGACCCCAGTGGTCAGTGTCCCATCATCCACCGAAAAATACGGGCTATGGTTGGGTGCCGCCTTGTTCATGTCCTGCCCCTCAGGCGTCGCGCCGAGAAACACGAACAGCCCCGGGACTTTTTCCGCGTATAGCGAGAAGTCTTCGCTGGGCGACAGTGAGGCCGGCAGCCGCTCGACTTTGCCCGGCGCCGCCAATTCCAGCGCCGGGACCATCGCTTCGGTCAAGCCAGGATTATTGGTGGTCACCGGTGCGTAGTGCATCACTTCCAGGTCGGCCTTGACCTCATAGGCACTGGCGATGCCGCTGACCAGGGTCGGCATTTTAGCCAGGATGGTGTCGCGGATATCGGCGCTGTTGGTGCGGATGGTGCCGGACAGGGTCACGGTTTCGGGAATTATGTTGGTGGTGGTGCCGCCGTTGATCGAGCCGACACTAATCACGCCCATGCCCTTGGTCAAGTCGATGCGACGGCTGACAAGGGTCTGCAGGCCGTCGACGATTTTCTCGCTGGCGACAATCGGGTCGACCCCGGTCCATGGTGCCGAGCCATGGGTCTGCTTACCGTTGACCGTGATGCGGAAATCGTCGGCACTGTTCAACGCGGTGCCTGGCTTGTAGTACAGGTGCCCGCTCGGGTAGCCGGACATCACGTGAACGCCGAACACCGCTTCAACTTTCGGTGAATCCAGCGCGCCGTCGCGGATCATCGCCTTGGCGCCGATCACCGCGTGAGTATCGAAGTCGTCGACGTCGGCCGCGCCCTCTTCCGCCGGCTGGAACAGAAACACCACGGTGCCCGGCACATCCTCACGGTGTTCGGCCAGGACCCGGGCAGCGCCCAGCAACATCGCAGTGTGAGCATCATGGCCGCAGGCGTGCATCACCGGCACGGTCTTGCCCAGGCGCACGCCCTCGGCCTTGCTGGCGAATGGCAGGCCGGTCATTTCCTTGACCGGCAATGCATCCATGTCGGCACGCAGGGCGACTACAGCGCCAGGCTTCCCACCGCGCAATACCCCGACTACACCGGTCTTGCCCACGCCGGTGCGTACTTCGATGCCCCAGGATTTCAGTTGCTGGGCGACCAGCACGGAGGTCTGGACCTCCATGTTTCCCAGTTCCGGGTGTTGGTGAATGCTGTGGCGCAGGTCGATCACTTGCGCACTGGCTGCGGTGACGGCCGGATTCACCCAGGGTGCATCGGCGGCGTTGCACAGCGTGGAAGCCATGGCCGCGAATATGGCGAGGCCAAGAGGGGCTGGAAATTTCATCGGTGGGTATCCCTTTTGTTTTTTGTTGTTGGAAACGGTTTTGGATCGGAAGCACTGCGGTCAAAAGATCCGCAACGGCCACTCGACCACGACAATGTTCATGGTGATGTCGCCATCCGGCTGGCCGCCAATGGCGTTGTGCATGCCCCGGCGCAGGCGCACGCGCATGTCCTTGGCCGGACCGCTTTGCACGACGTAGCGTGCTTCCAGGTCCAGTTCCTTGTGCGAGGCGCCGTCGGCATTGGCCCAGGCGCCGTAGTGCGGATTGGGCGAGCTGGTGATGTCGTAGCCGTAGACATAGCGCCCCATAAAGCTCAAGCCGGGCACGCCGTAGGGCGCCAAGTCGAGGTCGTAGCGCACTTGCCAGGACTTTTCGTTGGGGCCGTTGAAGTCGGACGCCATGACTGCGTTGCTGAGGAAGATCGAATTACCGAAGGCTCCGGAACCATTGTTGCCAAAGCCGATGTAGTCGAACGGGGTATCGCCGATGACGTGTTGGAAGGCGACGGTGAGCTTGTGATTGAGCAGCGAGTAGGCCATCAGGCCGGACCAGGCCGTGGTGTCGATAGCGCCGGCATTGGCCTGACCCTGGTCCCGTGAGTGGTAGAGGTTGCCCTCCAGGTCGAAGCGGCTGCCTGAGCTGGGCTTCCAGGCATAACTGCTGCCGATGTACTGCTGGCGCCACAGATCTTCGAACTCAGAGCCGTACAGACTGATGGCCCCCTGCTCGCCCAGCGCATAGCGGCCACCGGCGAAGTCGACAGCGGCGGTCTGCACATTGGCGTAGTTGGCCCAAAGCCCGCCCCGGCTGCTGGTCGAGGCCGGCTCGGTGCCCGCGGTAAAATGCCCGCCTTCGAGCAGCAAATCCTGGACGTCCTTGCTGCTCAGCAGAAAGCCGGTCGCGGTGCTGGGTAAAACCCGTAAGTCCGCGGTGGCGAACACCGGATTCAGCACTTCCATTTGCCCGTAGCGCAATTGGCTTTGCGCGTACCGCAGCTTGAGCGAGGCGCCAGCACGGCCAAAGGCATCTTTGGGCTCGCTCTCGTCATTGATCTGGATGTTGCCGTAACCGGCGTGGCCGGCGCCACCGTCCAGTTTGAATGCGGCGTAGCCGAACGCATCGACGCCAAACCCGACCGGGCCCTGGGTAAAACCCGAGGCAAAACTCAGGCGTTCTCCCAAGGCGACGTCGCGGGGATCGCGCCGATTGTGCTGGCGCTGATCATGACCGTCGCCGGAGATCCGAGTGTTCAAGACATTGAAACGGCTGACCAGGGTCAGATGACTGTCCGCGAGGAAGCCCTGCTCATCGGCTACGCAGATTCCGGAAAAAATCGCCGTGCAGGCAACAGCCAACGGCCACAACTTCGAAGTATGGGACATGCACAAATCCATCAGATTAAAGAGCGCTCGAGCGCCTGTTTTTATTATTCGGCCGTGGATCGGTGCCACGGCCTTCGGGGGTTGCTCAGTCGAGGCGTTTGCCTGCGGTTTCCCTGGACATCGTCACGCCGACGAGGGTGGCGCAGAGACAGATCATCACGTACAGCGCAGGCGCGTGATTGTCCCCGGTCAGACTGATCAGGCCGGTGGCAAAGAACTGGGCGAAACCGCCAAAGATCGAGACGCCGAGGCAGTAGACGAGGGACAGGCCAGTGGCGCGGATGGCGCGAGGGAACATCTCAGTCAGCATGACTACCGACGGTACGGTGATCATCACCAGCAGGAAGGTGTTGAAAATCGATACCAGCATCAGCGTGATAAGCGTCGGGAAATGGGTCATCAACAGGAAGGCCGGGTAAATCAGGATCAGCATCGGCACGCTGCCCAGGACAATGGTGCGACGCCGGCCGATCCGGTCACTGAGCTTGCCGGCCCACAGCGACAGAATGATCTGCACCAGGGCGCCGAGGCAGGACGCGCCAATTCCGACCTGCAGCGGCAGATGCAACACCGCAACGGTGTAGTTGGTCATGTAGTCGAGGACGATGTAACTGCTGGCGGTACCACCGATCGCCATCAGTACCCCGGCGATAAGTACGCGGCGATGATGGGTGAATATCTGCCGCAGCGGTGACGCCTGATGCGCGCTGGGCTCGGCTGCGGTTTCCTGCAGGTGGCGACGGATATACACGCCGACCGGCAGCACCAGCACCCCCACCAGGAAAGGAATGCGCCAGCCCCAGCTTTCCAGATCAGCGTCGCTGAGGCCCGCACTCAAGGCCAAGCTCACCAGCGAGCCCATGAGAAAACTCAAACCCTGGCTGAAGAACTGCCAACTGCCATAGAAGCCGCGGTTGTGATCATCGGCATACTCCATGAGCATCGCGGTCGAGGCGCCGACTTCACCACCGATGGCAAACCCTTGCACCAGCCGCGCCGCAACAATCAACAGCGGCGCCGCCAGACCGATCTGCGCGTAGGTCGGGGTCAGCGCCAGTGCCGTTGAACCCAGCGCCATCAGGCACAGGGTCAACAACATCGCCGGTTTGCGTCCGGCGCGATCGGCATAGGCACCAATGATCAGGCCGCCCAGCGGGCGCATAACGAAGCCCAGGCCGAAGGTCGCCAGCGCCAGCAACAACTGGCCGAGCTCGCTTTGCGCGGGAAAGTACTGCCGACCGATCACAGTGGCAAAAAAACTGAATACCGAAAATTCGAAGAATTCCAGCGCCGAGCCGAAGGTAATGGCGGCGATTGCACGGGAACTCAGGGCAGGACGACAGGCGCGAGCCTCGCCCCCCTGCGCGGTTGCAGTAACGGACATGCTTACTCCTTTGCCAGGCGCAGCGACTGCCCCGGCCGACAGACAGTGGGCGATCAGGCCAGGAAGGATTCAACCAGGCGCACCCAGTAGCTCGCCCCCAATGCCAGGCAGTCATCGTTGAAGTCATATCCGGGGTTATGCACCATGCAGCCGCCCTCGCCTTCACCGTTGCCAATCACCAGGTAGCAACCCGGACACTGCTCCAGCATCACCGCGAAGTCTTCGCTGCCGGTGAGCGGTGACATGTCGCTGACCACCCCGTCGCTTCCCAGCCAATCCAGCGCTACCTGGCGGGCAAATGCTGAGCTCCGGAGGTCGTTGATCAACGCCGGGAAACGCTGCGCCTCATCGACCTCGACCGTCGCCGTGGCGCCGAAGCTGGCGGCTTGAGCCTGGACCACCGCAGTGATGCGCTCGATCAGCAGATCACGGACGTCGGACTTCAGCGCCCTGACGCTCAGTTGCAACTCGGCGTGATCAGGGATCACGTTGGGGGCGATGCCGGCGTGAAAGGAACCGACCGAGACCACTGCGCAATCCAGCGGGTTAACGTTGCGCGAGACGACACTCTGCAGCGCCTGGACAATCGCCGAGCCGGCGAGGATGGCGTCGGTGGCCTTGTGTGGCATCGCCCCATGACCGCCCACGCCCTTGACGGTGATGGTCAGGGTGTCGGTGGACGCCATGAACGGGCCGGGCAGAAAACCGAACTTGCCTGTTGGCAGTCCCGGCATGTTGTGCATCGCAAATATGGCGTCACAGGGAAATAGCTCGAACAGACCGTCCTCGAGCATTCTCCGGGCACCGCCATCGCCCTCTTCCGCCGGCTGGAAAATCAGCACCAGGATGCCGTCGAACTCACGGCTCTGCGCAAGATGCTTGGCGGCCGCCAGCAGGATTGCGGTGTGGCCATCGTGGCCGCAGGCATGCATCACGCCTTCATTGCGGCTGGCATACGGCAGGCCGGTCTGCTCGACGATGGGCAATGCGTCCATATCCGCGCGCAGGCCGATGACGCGGTTGCTGGAACCCTGGCGCAAGCGCCCGACGACGCCCGTGCCGCCCAGACCACGGTGCACTTCGTAGCCCCACTCCTCAAGCCGGGCGGCGACCAGGTCGCTGGTGGCGAACTCTTCAAAGCTCAATTCAGGATGGGCATGCAGGTGTCGTCGCAACGCAATCATTTCTTCTTCAAGCGCTGCGATACCGGATAATACGCATGGCTGGGTCATGGGTTTTCCTTGTTGTTATTAACGGGCATGCTGCGGGTCCGATAATAGACAGCCGGCCCATCCGCCGGCAGTCGCAAAATGGTTGTACTGAAAACCATTGGTTTACGCCTGACGAAGGAATAAGACATGAAACTGCATCAGTTGCAGGCATTGGTGGCGATCGCCGATTGCGGCAGCATCCGCGCTGCAGCCCGCAAGATCGGGGTCTCGCAGACCGCCGTGGCAAAGTCGCTGCGGGAACTGGAAAGCCACCTGCAACTGCCGCTGCTGACGCGCAACGCCAGTGGCGTGCTGCTCACCCAATATGGGCGCTCGTTGCTGCTGCACGCCAGGCAAATGCTAGGCCAACTGGAGCTGGCACAGCTGGAGCTGACACACCTGCGGGGACAGGCTGAAGGTCACCTGCGCCTGGGCATTTCGCCGTGGATGGGCATGACCGTGCTGCCCGAGGTGGTGCAGTTATTCCGCCAGCACATGCCACAAGTTCGGCTGGAGATTTTCGAGGGTTTGATGGCAGTCACCTTGCCGCGGCTAAGGGACGGCACCATGGAACTGGCGGTGGGCCTGGTGTCAGCGCTGATGCCGCGCCCGGAGTTCGCCTGCGAGCCGTTGTTTTCCTACGAAATGACGGTGATTGCTCGCCATGGCCATCCCAGGCAGGATTGCCGCTCGATCCACGACTTGCTGGATCAGGATTGGGTGGTCAACTATCCGGACGCCAACCACGACAGTTTCATGCACGAACTGTTCGGGCAACACGGCGCGCAGATCGCCGTGGAGCATGTGCAGCGTGCCCATTCTTTGCAACTGATGCTTTCACTGACTGAGCAGACGGACATGCTTAGCTATTGCCCCGAGCCGATGCTGACCGTGCCGGTCTTCGGCGAGCGCGTGACCAGGTTGAACCTTACCGAATCCTTCGCCACCGACACCATCGGCATCGTCACCCCGCGCAACAGCCAGCCGGGCAGCGCCGCGCAGTGCTTCATCGAATGCATCCTGCAGGTGGTGCGTCGCCGCTCACGCTCGTCGAAGGCCGAAGACCGACGTCTGTTTGATGCCTTGCAATTGCTGATCTGAATCAGGCCGCTCGAACCATTACGACTGCGCAGCCAATGCTGCCGTCATCCACCTGTAGCAGGCCTTGAGGACTTCGATGGGTGCTTCCAGATCTCAAAGCTCCAACCGGCATCACGCAATGGCTAACGCTTCGACCTGAGCCCCACCCGTAGCTAGTGCTCGTGATGGTGTTTCCGTCCACCTCCTCTAGCCGAAAGCTTTTTCCAGCTTCCAAAGCAGAAACGGATCAAGCGAAAAACCCACAAAACGCTGCAGGATGCTCGAAGCGATGTGTTCGATTACATCGAGATGTTTTACAACCCAAAACGACGTCACTGTTTCACCAATCAGCTGTCACCGGTAGAGTTTGAAAAGCGCTACACAGCAAGCTTGGAGAGTGTCTAGAAAACCCTCGGGATGCCCATAGCTACTCTCTACCAAGGGCAGCTTCACGCCCTGAGGAAGTCAGTCAACCTAAATCGAGGTTCTTCAGCAGCGGTGAACCGCGCTTCCTCAAGGCATTCAAATAGGTCGTTTCATCGTAGAGCGTCCTGGTCTGCCAGCACCGATATAGAATCCGAATCCACTTAAACGCGAGTGCGCGTACAGCAGCTTGATAGGTGCTCCCTTTGGCGCGTTGCTGCCGGTAGAAAGCTCCAGCCCAAAAGGATTTATTGATGGTCTGCCCCGCCCATTCCACGAAGGTCTGACGAAGAAATGTTGGACATTGCCAGCGCCAATGCACCCAGCTCTTCTTACCGCTCCGTTCCGTCACCGGGGCAATGCCTGAGTATTTTTGCAACTCGTCCGCGCCATGGAAACGCTCACGTTGCTCTCCGAAGGCTGCGAGTAAACGTGGCGCTAGATGCGGGCCTGCGCCCGGCAAGCCACGAAACAATGCGTAATCCGGTAGTGCAGAAGCGACCCGCTCGATTTCCTTATCGAAGCGATCGATCACCGTGAGGACGGTGCGTAGTTGCTCCACCAACGCGAGGGCGTGTAAGCGGCAAGGCTCGATAATGCCGGCATCTTCTGTGAGCGCAGATGCCGCACGAATCGACGCCAAACGCGCCTCGATCAATGTGGCGCGACGCCCGTTGTGGGCATAAAAGAACGCCTCAAGCGTGGTTTTACGCGCCCGTTTGGCTGACAGGAGTGTCGGCCAGCGAGTGAGGAAATCGCAAAACAACAGAGTGTCTCGCTGCTCGAACCATTCCAGTGCCTGCGGGTAATATTGCTTGAGGGTGTTGCATAAACGGTTGGTAAAACGTGTCTTGTCGTTGACCAGATCCCGGCGCTGTTCGATCAGGCTAAGCAGCGAACGCATGGCCACACTCTGCGGCCTGAGCGCGGTGAACCGTTCAGGATGGCGAAGCAGTAGATCGAGTGCTAACTCCGCATCGGTGGGATCATCCTTGGCGCGACTCGGCTTGAACGCCACGCGATATTTGGCAAGCGTCGAGGGATTGATCGGGAACAGCACGAAAAAGTCATACTTCAGCAGAGCCGACACAATAGGCCCTTTGGCCAACTCCAGAGCTACAGCGATAGGGCCACCGAAGCGCAGGTGCAATGCCTTGGCCCACTCATCAATGCGATCAACCTGGTGCGGAATACAGTCGAACTGACGATGATTGTCATCCCCAGCCTGTAGGCAAATATCATGTTTGGTATCTGCCCAATCAATGCCGATATAGGCTGTGAAATGCTGACTCAAGGACGCTGTCACGTGAACCTCCGCAAGCGATAAAATAGCTGCTAGGGACATGCATGCTTGCGTTCAGCGAAGGCAATATAGTGAGCCGGTGCGACGGCGAACCCTGAGTATTCGTTATCGAGCGCAAGCGCACCTGTAGACTCGGAACTAAAGCTGCAAACGTCATGCGTTTGGGTCGTTTTATTCGTAGTCTACAGGTGCATGTTCCACCCTCGCTGACAGCTACCTGCCAACCGTTACCAGTATCGATGAAGGTGGGACGGACTATCTATATTGGGTCGTTCTCTGTCGGTCGTCACTGCGGCGTCTGTTGGTCAAGTCGAATGCAAACGGTTGGTCAGTGGCAACGCACTGGTTGGTCAAGTGGAATGCAATTTCCCACTCTCCAAAGAATCCCTTTTTTCCCGCATTACATCGGGACTCGCTAGTGAAGAATGGGCAGCGGGCGTTAGATGATGCCTATAACTGCCGTAGTCGCATGATGGCGTCTGTGATGCCTTGAGCATTGGTGTCCAGCATTTCCATGGACGCAATTGCGTTAGCGGAAACACTCACCACTCCATTCTCAGAATGCCACTGGTCACCTCTTCAATGGCCGCACATATGGCGTGCTGGTTGTGCAGGAGCAGTGTGAGAGCGTCTGGTGTGGCTATGTTGGTTTCAGAGTTATCTGACATGGGAATCGTCCTTGAGTAACTAGCTGAACTCGCCTCTGGCTGGAGCCACTTCTCCAGATCCGCTGACACCTAGGTAATTGCACTGACTTGACCACCCATTTGCATTCGACCTAACCAGCCATTTGCACCGGATTAGATCCGCCCCGCTAGCAAACATGACCGGAAGTGAACGGCCAAAAGCGTTCGAGATTAATGGTGACTCATTGCCACCGATATACGATGCGTAGACGTTGTGGTGCAGATGAAGCGAAGACCTCGGATCACTCAGAGGGCTCTGAATGGGGGGTAGCACTTGGTGCTGCGTAGGGGGGATTAGAGCCGAGGTGCGTCTTGAGGCGATTAAAATGCTCGACAAAAAACGGAGGGCCAAAGCCCGCTTCGCTTGTTTCTGTTTTATATATTTCCTGGCACTGATTACCCAGCGGTATGAGTTTGCCCTGCCAATAGTTCCAAAAAAATGGACCGAATGCTTCCAGCGTCGCCTCATCCAGTTGAGTTCCAGACTCCACGATCTCAGGGAAATTTTGCCGAAGATGCGCGGACAACCGAGCATAGAAGCTCACTACGGCGCTAACTGCTGAGTCGTATTGCATGAAAGTTACGTTTTTCAGGTCATCATAGGCATTGACCGAATGAGAATTTGCCCCTCCCGACAATCGGACAAGATCCTCTGGTGTCGGGATGGTCACGTCCTTACTTATATCGAGAATCCAATAGCGCGCATATGTTTGAAGCCTCTCTGGAGACTCCATCAAAAACCTGAGATACACAAATGCAAGGTTTCTATGCATGCGCATTTCTGTTGAGTTAAAGTGCGCATGTAGGGCATCCAAGTGAAGGGCTGATTGGCTTCGGGCGTTGCGGTCAGACTCATAAACTTGAATATAGACTGCAGCGAGGCCCGCGGCGGTCATTGTTCCGGCCAACAGTGAGATGGTGTCTGTCGAATTAAGAAAACCGAGCCTTGCACCAGAGGCTATCGCCTGAATAATCAGAATGGACTGAGTGATAATAAAGAAAGTCGTACCTGCGATAATGGCAACAACTAGAGGGCGTGGAAGCCATGGGTTTGTCTTCATTATGTTAAGGCTCTGATTGGAGTCGATACCCATGTTTTCACACGGCTTGAGATGAATGTCTTCATTGCAGACCCGCCAGGGTAGCCATACTGATCCCGCGATCCCAAGGATAGATTGAAGGGGGGCAATAGCAAGTAGGTGGAGACACCATCGCCGGCAAGCCTCGCTGCCCTGCTCTTCAAGATCAACCAAAACCAGCTTACTCTTGAGGCCGCAATTATGGAGCTGACGCTTTGGGTTGAGCATCGTGGATCGGGTGATGTTGCCGATGACGTCCGGGGTGCTCTAGCGGCCATTGGTAGGAACGACGAGTTCATCAATATGACGCTCGCAGTCCTCATGACTCCGGAGTAAATACTTCGCGGAAGACCTTTGGCCATTTTGTGACCTGCGATGAAGGTCTATATATGGCCGATTGCTGCCTTGGATGGAGAACGTACAACCTACTGTATCGTCTTGCGCCATATCGACGTGCGGATGCCAACTTCGCCTTCAGGGATCGGACATTGGCGCCGCGGATTTTCGGGATCTTGGCTTACGCTTGATGGCGGCAGTCTGGCGTAGCTGCGTCAGTTGTTGCTCCAACGTATCGGCACGAGCCTGCTGCGCTGCAACACGTTGCTGGGTTTGACTGAGCTCGGCCTGGATCGACTCCAGTCGCCGTTGCAACTGCTCGACCTGACGCCCGGCCTCCTTGAAGTTGGCCGTCACAGCCTTGCCCTCCTCCCGCGCACGATCGACCTCGCGGTGTGCGCGATCCTCGACTCCGCGCACGTAGCTCTCCTGCGCCACACGCTCCTGCTCGGCCTTGAGCCGCAGCGCCTGCAGATCCTGCTGTAACGCCTGGTATTGCTGCTGGGCTTCGCGGCGCTCATGCAGTACACCTTCACGCTGCTGTTGCAGGTCCTCGATCTGGGTCTGGCGTTGGGACAGCAGCAGCTCCAGATCTGCCAGCCGCAACTCCGCTGCCTGGCGCCCGGCCAACGCCTCTGCCGCCTGCTGGCGAAACTGTGCCGCGTCCTGACGCGCCTGATCCTCGATTTCGGCGACCCGCTCGCGTTCTGCGATCAATATTTTGCGTTGTTCCACCAACCCTTGTTCAGCGACGCCCTGCGCCAGGTGAATCGCCTGCTGCCACACCGCGACAAACGCTTGCGAGACCTCACCGGGCAGTGCCGGTAGACGGGTCTCGCCGCTCAGCCGCTCGGCCAGGCGTGCCCACCATTGATCGAGCAAACCACCGACCCGCGCCGGACTGCCGCGCCCCAGCTCCAGGCGCACACGCTCGACGGTCGGGCGTTCGCCGCGGGCCAGCACCGCATCCGCCGCCGCAAACACGTCATTTTCCGGTACCCCTACTGCCATGGCTCACCTCCGGGTATATTAGGTCTGATAAAAGAAGTTTATCCGACATTAAATCTTGAACAATGGAATTATCATACGTTGAACGTATTAAATATTACAGATCAATTAGCGTTGGTCGACGAAACCCCGCTAAACCCGCATTCCCTGGCGATTAACGCCCAGGAAGCGGCGGCGGCGTTTCTCGCAGCCGGCACCGCGGCAAATACGGTACGAAGCTACCGCAGCGCCCTCACCTACTGGTCGGCCTGGCTGCAATTGCGTTACGGCCAGGTGCTGGGCGATGCCCCGCTGCCGACCACGGTGGCGATTCAATTCATACTCGATCATCTGGCCCGTCCACTGGCCGATGGCGGCTGGACGCACCTGTTACCGCCCGGCATCGACGCGGCGCTGGTCAAGGCGCGGATCAAAAGCAAACCCGGAGCCCTGGCGTACAACACGGTCAGTCACCGCCTGGCGGTGCTGGGCAAATGGCACCGGATCAATGGCTGGGACAGTCCGACCGAAGCGTCGGCGTTGAAGACCCTGTTGCGTGAGGCGCGCAAGGCCCAATCACGCCAGGGCGTGGCGGCGCGCAAGAAAACCGCGATCGTGCTGGAACCGTTGCAGGCGCTGCTCGCCACCTGCACCGATGGCGCGCGTGGTGTTCGTGACCGCGCCCTGCTCCTGCTCGCCTGGAGCGGTGGCGGCCGGCGTCGCTCGGAAGTGGTGGGCCTGCAAGTGGGCGATGTGCGCCAACTGGATGCCGACACCTGGTTGTACGCCTTGGGCGCGACCAAGACCGACACCGGCGGCGTGCGCCGTGAGAAGCCACTGCGAGGCCCGGCGGCGCAGGCGCTGTCCGCTTGGCTAGACATAGCGCCGGCAGAGTCCGGTCCACTATTTCGGCGGCTGTACAAGGGGGGCGCGGTTGGTACCAGCGCGTTGTCAGCGGACCAAGTGGCGCGCATCGTCCAGCGCCGAGCCAAGTTGGCGGGGCTCGAGGGTGATTGGGCGGCGCACAGTTTGAGGTCGGGGTTTGTCACCGAGGCCGGACGCCAGGGAGTTCCGCTCGGAGAAGTCATGGCCATGACCGAGCACCGCAGTGTAACCACGGTGATGGGGTACTTCCAGGCGGGCAACCTACTGAATAGTCGAGCGACCGAGCTCCTCGCTGACTCGGACGATGCTAATTAACCCGAATTTTCTGCGAAACGTCACCACCCAACTGTCATTTACAATCGGACTTTAGTAAACGGTAGACCCTGTTCTTTCGATTGCCCTCTCACCTTCACATCAACACAGTGGCGTTTGCATCGATGATATTGCCGATCAATCAGAACCACCCGAGCCCGACACGCCCACCGTCACTACCTTGTAGGCGGGCTCGAGATCATGCTAATTCTAGCCACGGATGAATTTTCACGCGAAAAGACCATTTGAGTCACGGAGGCCAGATGACAATGCCCCACGAGCGTACTCGTGCAGTAGTGCAAACCCGAGAGTTTCTGTTGGAGCTGGCTGGCAACCCGTCGCTACCGGAGGGCGTTCGACGCGACGCGCACTTCCTGCTGCGTCACTTCCCCAGCGAACAGGACGTGCGATTGGCAGGTCAAATCGAAGAGCAGTCTGAGTCACTGCCTATCGGCGTGCTGGGCCCGGTCTTCAGCTCTTCCCTGACGTTTCTCCCCTCTTGAGCTGTTTGCAGTCTGACAGGCCCTGACGAGCACCACAGTTTTTTCGCGCCGCCCCCCCCCTCACTTCAGCATCCACTGCGTGGCAGCCGACAAACTGCTAACACCCAAGAAAGAGGCGAAAAAATTTATCCGCACCACTCGCCGATTGAACTGGGCATCTAAGTCGACATATCCAACCTGATGCTACTTGTTTACCTCAATCAGAAAGCAACGCGTGAGGATTAAAGTTGACGCCGTTACCTAGGTTTGCGCCGCCGACCAGACCGTGCGCCCACCGCTATGCGAATGACTTCGAGTCGGCGGCAAAAATGGTGTTTGGATTTTCTCACCCAACTGATTAAGGTGAGACTGCAAGCCACTCCCAAAGGTGTCCTGGAAGATGACCCGTCAACCACAGCAGCCGCCAGAAATTCGCTCCTTCGCGGCTGAAGCCAAGCGTCTCGGTGGCAGTACCACTGCGAATCAGCGCCGATTCATGAAGGCAGCCAGGCAACGAGGAAAGGAGTTGGAGCCAACTGGCGTTATGGCAGGTTCACTTCCAACCTGCGGCGCATGACCGCGCCACTATCATGCGCCCCTTTCGATCGCTTTAATGCCATTGCTTTCCCAACCCTTTAAAAACTCACTATCCCATGTCGACGGTAAATGAGCGCTCGTGCGAGAAGCACTAACACCCAGAGGCCAGGGCATTCGTCAGAGGTGTTCAGTGTCCGGCCCTGCTGCTTAAGCTCAGCCACGGCTGTGAAGGAGGTAACCTGACAAAGGTGCAACGAACACTTCCGATCATGATGAGAGCGCCATCGTCCGAGTGACCTTGCAGAGTGACGACTGCCAGTAGGCACGCGTGAGATGTACAGGTAAGTGTCACAAAATATCCTTGGCGGTTTCGACTCCACCGATTTGGTCCAAGGCTGTGTCCTGTGACCAAATTGAGAAGAACCTGAATTCAGATCCACTCACCAAGTACCGGGCGCCTCATCTATTGGGGTTATATCGCTTAGTGGGGCATGTCTAGATTTTGGCAAAAGGACCTGAGCTCAAGACGCGAACGACGGATTATCTCCGTCGCCGACATCTATCTCCCGCTTCAATTGACAAAGCAGCGTTTCGAGATCCATATCGGGATCCAGAATCAGGAAAGCTTCCGCTATCAAGGTGAGAGGATGCACGCCAATCAAGCCCGCCAGCGCTGAGATCTTCTCGAGTGTGGCGTTCTTTATGCCGCGCTCGAGACTGCTCAGGTAGGTCCTGCTGCTAATGATTCCAAAATCCTCTTGAGTCAATCCGTGGCGTACACGACTTGTCCGCAAAGCAATACCAAAGGCTTCTTTCAGCTCCATCTCGCTCCCCAACAAAAGGAAAGATGAAGCCTGCGTGCACACTATAGCGCTACAATCTATAGGGTTCATTTGCGCACAATACTGCTCCGCGGAATTGCCCACTGTTGAAGCAATCTGCGCCGCAGGGGACCCTGGAGCAGTCAGACGTCTCTGCCGGATTAGTAAGACTGCGCATCTGGCCCACCCATTCAGGTACGGGCACATTGATTGGAACGCCTGATGCGCCCTATAGTGTTCGTTTTGGAGGTAAATGATGTTCATATCGTACAATGATGCGGAGGTGCCTATAGGGCAACTGTGCGGCGATAGCAGCATTCGACACTGGCGTTATGTCGAGCTTGCCCTCAACGACCCGTGGTTTCACGTCTCGATCGCATTCAATCGAAAAGGGAAAGTCGGACACAGCAATCTTTTATTGGCGACACTTCGTGAGTTTGAACAACTTCTAAGCGACTGCGACGACGACCTTTGGCTGGAACAAGTGCTAGTCGTAACACCACGAGATATCAATGGAAGTGAACGCTGGCAAATGGATCGCTTGATGCAGCTAACCGAAGCGATTGACCAGCAAGATAGTCAATTTGTTTATACCTACACCCTGGATAACGGTTCTTCGTTTGTCATTGGTGAATGCTCAGCCCCCCAGGATACGTGCAACATACGCATAGTATACGATCACTCTCGGGATGTTCTTGGTCACAGTACAATCTAAATCGTCCTGATAATGGCATGAAGTTATACTGCTAAGTAAGGCCAGCTATTGCAAAAATGGAGCTGACCTGCCGCTACCTAGTGCAGGTTAACTCTCTTAGTGGTAATACTTACAGGAGGTCGGAAGCGCTGACTTGTGTAGAAAGCGGCGCCAACCAAATTTCAGGAGTAACATAATACTCAAACTATCAATTTTAATGGAAATCCCTTATATCGTCAGCACTCTCCAAATTGCAGATTATAACTGCAGAATTGACATTAAACTCTAAACCATACATAATGCCAAAGGAGATTAATTGCAGGCAGGGCAAGTCAATGAAGAGCAAAATCACTCAAGCTGACATTGCTAGAGCGATTGGACGTCTTAATACACGCGATGCAAAAATCACTCTAAATTCAATTAGAGCAGAGCTTGGGCATCAGGGTTCTAAAACTACTATTCTCAAACTTCTTCGATCCCTGAATAGCATAGGTATCAATGAAGATAGCTCGGACGTAGAATTGGTCCCCGCTATCTCCTCTGCTCGACGTGCCCTGATAAACGACCTGGTCTCCGATGCAAAAACCAACACCACCATTGACTCCCTGATTGAAGTCAGCTTACAAGAAGGTTGTAGCAGGACCGTCGTCACAGAATTATGCTTAACCATAAAGCAACTAAAACTTGAGCTAATGCTTTGCCACTCCAACATAGAAACCCTGCGCTCCTCTCAAAAACAAGCGCTGGACACATTGCGCGCCTCTATCAAACAGTGACTGCTACTAGATTAAGTTTTGGTACGGTACACCCTTCGCTTAATTTTTCGAAATGCGCTTTTACCTAAGTTGTCACTTACCCCAGTGGTTGTCTTTGCATGCAAAAATTCAATTAATGCCTTTCGTTCCTGCCAATCTAGGCGTTCGACGGATTCCCGCCAGGAAAACCAAGTAGCTTGGTTCTGCTGACGCTCAACCTGCTGATAGAAAAAGTAAATAGCGCTCCACAGCTCTATGGCGCTATGGGCTTCGCAATACAATAGACAATGATCCGTTTTCCCCAACTTCTCAATTGCCAGCTGTAACAAATCCAGCAGCCCCGCCTGAATTTCGAAACACCTATGTTCAACAACTACTTGCGCATACGCGGTCTTGATTTCTTGCAATGATATCCCCTCTGATATCGGGCCATATGCATACATTGCGAGCGCAGCTGCCAACCGATCAAGACTTTCCAGTTTTTTGTAGTGCGCAAGCCAAGCATGCGCAGGCATACCTTTACGATAACCGTAATACTCCAGAGTGTCCGATAGTTCTGTACCGCGGAAAACGTGACGAAGTAGTTTCCACAGGATGTGATGAAACACTGCAGTGGCATCTGGCGAAGCAGCCAATATGATACCGAAAGTTTCGGCGCGAGGTTCATGCCCCTTCAGAAAACGTCGCCATGGCTTAGCGTCGCACGCTCCTACCTCCCAACCATGTAATCGCTCAAGCCATCTAGCAATCGCATAACCAGTGCGTGCAATGCCAACTTCGTCGGCAAATATTGTAGCTACTAACGAGATCTTCAGGTAGTCAAGCGACAGTTTTTTTGGTCGAGGCATACGGTACGCACCTTGGCTATGTATTCTGCGCGGATAGCGATTTCCCCATGCGCGGAACACTGAATCTATTATCTATCTGTTTTTATTGAGTTTTTTATAACTAGAAATTTTATATTATGCCCCCTGATCTCGCCCCGTTTCTCTGCATACAATGGCATCCATTCTAGCCAACTGTACCGTTCCGAAGTGTTTTACACCCTCGGACTCGGTTCCACAACAGGACTCCTTCAGGAGTAGTAGGTATGGACCAAAAGCTGGAGAAAGGTGATTTTGTAGTTGCAAATGGAGTATTAGCAACGGTCAGAGAAATCAAGGCGACCGACAGTATAGTAATAAAGGAGTACGAATCTGGTTTAGAGGCGACTATAACCTTGGCAGATCTCCGAATCATTCCTAAACACGTTATGAGCGAACTGGAAACTCCAGCGAGATTAGATCCTTCTCAATCAATAGATGCGGTTCGCTTGATTGAAGCTGGTGAGCGTGCATTGATCATTAATCGTTTTATAGATAACGAAATAGGGGCTAAACAAGCAGCAGATCTTCTCAATATCAAAAAAAGTCGATTTTATAAACTAGTATCCAATTACAGTGTGCACTTCGGTCCTATTAGCGTGGTTCGCCAAATAGCCGGTCCGAAGAAAGGTTCCTCCCGGCTTTCTGAAACCACTATTGGGATTGTTGAGGAGTGTTTCGAAAAGCATTACTCCGGAAAGTCTGCTTCTTATTCAGAGGTATGGCGACAGGCGCAAGCCCGCTGCTTTGAGTTGGGAACCATAGCCCCAGGTCTGAGCGCTGTGCAACGTCACCTAAAAAAACTCGACCCGAAAATACTTCACAGAAAGAAGCACGGGGTGGATGCAACTCTCCAAATTTATCAACCTAGGCCAGGAATTGTTTTTACCGATCATCCATTGCACGTAGCGCAAATAGACCATACTCAAGTGGATCTGCTACTGCGCGCAGAACATGATCGAACAGTGATTGTGGGACGCCCGTGGCTAACCTTGATCATGGATATTCACACCAGGGTCATACTCGGCTATTACATTACGATGTTTGCCCCTTCACTGATATCCGTACAACAGTGTATTGGCATGGCAGCTCTTCCAAAAGCAATGGGGTATTACCAGCCGGACCAGCCACATGTGGACTATCCATTTTATGGTCTGCCAGAGAGAGTACTGATGGATAATGCCGCAGAGTTTCACTCGCCGACTCTAGAAGCAGCGCTAGTTAAGTACGGAGTAAAACCTGAATGGCGGCTAAAAGGCAAAAAACACATGGGCGGACATATAGAAAGACTAATTGGGACTTTAATGACCACGGCAGTTCACTTTCTTCCCGGCACGACATTTTCGAATACACAACAACGCAAAGACTACGATAGTGAGAAGCTGTCGGCACTAACTTTCAGTGAATTTATCGCTTGGTTCTCTGGACAGATAATGATATATCACGGAACTGTCCATGCAGAGCTAAAAAAATCACCAAAAGATGCCTGGAATGAATATTACTCGGGATGCGTAGATGCGGTACCTCGCATTATCACGAAACCACATGAACTGTATATAGACTTCCTTCCAGAGGTACGCAAGCCCGTGCACAACAAGGGGATTCTAATGAATGCTGGCAGGTATTTTTCTTACGAGTTGAGCAAAAAACAGGGCCGTGGACAGATCACCGTTAAATACGACCCTTATAACCTCAATCAAATTTGGGCAAAAATCGATGATAATTACATCAACATCCCTCGCATTGCTGCCGAGCACAAATTCATAAATTATGAAGCATATCGCATCAACCGAGCCTGCAACCAAATAACGCCACCAGGAACAATCACCGATCCGAATGCGCTACGACAAGTTTTAAAGAATAATAATATCGTGAAAACGAGCAAAACGCTGACTCGCCAAGCCAAAGCGAACAAGCAAAAACAAGAAGCTAACATGCAACATAACACCTTTATCAATGCTGGCCTTCCAGTAACGCTTGCTTTACCGCCACCAATAACCGAGCAGCAGGATATTCCAACAGTGTCAGCCGCAGTCAATTTTTCTCTTCCACCATCACTCTTTGACCTCAAAGATTAGCACAGATGAGGAACGAATATTCAATGGGAGTATAATAACCGCATTTCTTAAAAATTTATAAATACCCAATAGTTCTAAAGTATTCTGCAGATTCATAAATTCTTGGTCAGCGATTCGATCGCACTACTGGACGCCTAAAACCCTATAAATTAGTTGACTATTTTATAGAAAAACCCTTAGCACCCAGAGAATTTTTATGAGTAAGGATCTTCAGACCAGTGTGGTAGCCTCCTCTACCAATTCAGAAAATAGTCATGTTCGAGAATCGCGCAGGCATCTCTTACAACTTAGCGAAACACAACGAATCAATATTTGTCTGGAAGACATTTTTTTAGACTACCCCAATGCGCAATCCATTATGCAGTCTGTCGAATTCATGCTTCGCACCAACAATAAGGTACAGGCGCCCTGCATGCTGGTCTGGGGGGGTGGTGGGTATGGAAAAACAAGCATTATCAAAAATTTGAAAGAAGCAAATCAAGCTCATTCGCATAAGCTTGTTTTTATGAGCTTTCGCCAGACTCCGGAAAACTACAATTTCCGTGAGTTACTGTTCGATTCCTTCGGAATGCCGCTTGCGAAGAAATATAGTGGATTCAATGCTTCTAAAGAGTTCTCAAGGACAGTGGAGCGCAATAACATAAAAGGCATTGTGATAGACGAAATTCACGACGCTTTGACCTTAACGCCATTTCAGCAGCGGGCAAATTTGTCTTTACTGAAAAACCTCTCAGGAGAGCAATTCAACTTGAGAGTTTTTGCGTTTGGTACTGATAAGGCCAGCGAGGCGCTGCGTCTAGATCCACAACTTGAGCGTCGTTACTTACAGTGGCCACTGCAGAGATGGACTCTGGACGAAAATTTCCGCTCCTTTCTTCTCGCTTACGAGCGAACTCTCCTACTGAGGAAAGAGTCGAGGCTATGGAGTGAGTCTCTCTCCAGCGCCATTCTTAAGACTTCAGGAGGAATCATGGATAACGTTGCCAAAATCATCCAAGTCTGCGCTGCTGAAGCCATTGTAAGCGGGGCTGAGCAAATAACAGCTGACATTGTCCAGCAAGCTCCCGATCTTGCTCCCAGATTTGGTGTGGCACTTATGATTCGCTCATCTTAATGATGCATTCCGATGCTTGGTTTCAGCGGACCGATCGGATCTTTACAACCGAGAACTTAACAAGTGCAGTTTTTGGATTGATCCAACTCACCACTCCGCATGTAGAGCGAGCAGTCGCCGCGATCAACTCGTTCAGCAAATCGAACGATCGCATGCTTCCCCTAGTTGTATCTGGTGTTTCTGGCTCTGGGATCTCGACAGCAATCTCCCTTGCTGTCGCGAATTTTACAACCCAGCGCGTAAATGTCGTAAAATTAACCAGGTCTGATTTTAGCCTGCATTCACCATTTGAAATGCTACTACACCATTATGGATTCAGACCAAATGAGGGGTACCTCAATAGAACATTAGTGTCCCCCGTTCCGCAGACCATACAAACTCTCGTAGGCATGGCCGCCCCTACGGTAATTATTGTTGAGGACTATCTCAATGGAGTAGTTTCCTTAAGAGCTAAAAGGGCTCATCTCTATCAGTGGGGAAGCCTTGCTGCACATTCCCCTGAGCTGTCTGTGGTACTAGGTACATCGGAGGAAGCTCCACATCTAAATTGCCACTCAGGTCAACCTGCTTGGCCTGAATATCTGATCCATAATTGGAGCGATAAGATATCGCTCAACGGATATTTAGATATGTTATCTATGATCGCCTCAAGCAACCTATATTTAAGCTTGGATCTTTCGCGCCACACTGAAACTCTTTACGCACTTTCCAATGGAATAACGGGCAATCTTATCAGAATCATACAGCAGTGGTGCATCAATCTTATTTTGAAGGATGAGCCCTCTCTAGAGCCTAACCTCGTAAATAGAAGCTTGAGGAGCATAATACAGGAAAATGGGGAGTTACTATATGCCAGTAATTACGGAAGATGAATCGCTGTCTTCATGGGCTCACAGAGCCAATCTTGACGTACAATTTTATTTGCAATCCCGCGAGCGCATATCAAGCAGGTTATTTTATGGAGACCCGGACTTTGACTCGACACCGGACTTAAAAACTTTTCTGGCATCCAGAGAGGAGATAGTCTCTACAAATGCATTTGATTCCTCGACCATGTGGACTATTCCGCCCGGCGTTGCAGATTTTGTATGTGAGTTGTGTCTTAGAGATTCGCTCAAAAATCATCACGCTTTGATATTCAAGAAATCATGGAGGTATGTGATGAATCCAATTTGTAACAGTCATGGATCCCTGCTGTCGACGTTTCCTCCTAGGTCCACGGATCGAATGCAGTATCTAAGCAATTTGCCCCGTTCGATGAGAACACGGCTGCAACATAAGGCCCTTGAAGTTATTGTTTCCACCGCACACCAGCAGCAAATTCGACTCAATTCGTCGGCACCCTCAATCACCTCTTTCGCAATCACAACGAATCGCAAAGCAGAAGTATTAAAATTCATTGCTCAACTGTTTCTACACTCTGGTGATCAAACAGGTGGCATCGCCTCATTTTTTCTGACTTCCCCTCGACCTCGGAATAGACATAGACAAGCCATGGGGTGGAGGCTTTTGTTTATAAGCGGCGCAGTGGAGAGCAGCTCATTAGAACGCGCCTGTGCATTGATAATGCTCGGAATCGTCTCAGGCGATATCGGCGAGGAAGAAATTAATACCCTGACTGCTGTTCTCACTTCACACGATTATTTTGAAAGTTTAGCCCCTTATGATCTTGGCCGCCTGAGTAAATTTATGCTTCCTGAGCATGCCACTTCAATAACCAAGCGTTTGAACGAATATGTTAGCGTGATGAAATGTGACGCTTATCTTAAATTTCTTCGTGGCTTTGAGTTATGAACAAATCCAACAGACTCGATTATCTTAGACCCGAGCATTTGGATCTTGGCCTTGTTGTTTTCGATGACTTCAAAACTCCAGTCATGAGACTTCAACTTATATATTTTGTCGACACCCGAACGGGATTGGTTTTAGTTTCCGCTCTCATCGACTCTTTGCCAACCCGTGCTGCGCTTTTTTTGCTAACAAATCAATTGCACAAAACTCCGACAACCACTCCCCAATCAAGTGTTGACTGTCCGTACAATATTGAGACTTCTGTGTTTAACTGTCGCAAAGGGGCGTCAATACGACTATCTCGCCCCCTCAATCAGCGCGATCTTTTCACTCCAGGAAACGATCTTTTATTTGATTATATCCTTGACCTGCCCCCACGTTATGTCATCCTCCTCATGAACAACGCCCTGGTATTAAAAGAAGCATGGGGGTATATTTCATTCCAAATTGATAAATTCAACAAAACACTTAGTCGCCGCCCCAACGCTGACTAAATAACCCATGTGAGCACTTCCCGACGCCGGTAAAACAACACGCAACAAAGAAAACCAATTTTATATGCGTATTTTCTTGTCTAAGTTAAATTAATTTCCGCCCCATACTAGATGGGTGTGCCTCCAACAGTTGTTTGGCTTTTACATAAAAACCCTAACTTATCCATCGCTCCAGCTTGATACCGTACAGTTGATGCGAAAGCCATGATGTCTCGCACTCTCGAGCTTTTCCAATTTCGCATGGCGGGCGAATATAGCCGCCCCATCTTCGTTTGTTGTTATTGCGTTCTTCTGATCATCCATAGAAAGAAAATTTTCTGACATTTATCGGCTAGCGCCACAAGCGCAACGGTGGGATCGATGCTTTTCTGAGCATAATTTTGCCCAAGCTTAAACTCAAGCCATGGCATTCACTTGACGGGGGACTTTGCTAGCGACTGGATCACCCCGCAGTCAACCCAGACAGCTACGTGCGCTGTTTCTACGGCGATAAGGCTTGAATGATTGGTAAGGTCTTTCCTTCGCTCGGCGAATCACCTCACATTTAGCTATTTGGAGTTAAAACTCTATTATAAAATTGACACCACACAAGATCGTTAATTAGTGGAAATCCGTAGAATTATTTGGGTATCAATTCCACCAATTAGCGATTAATTGGTGGAATCCCTTCAAAAATCAAAAAATTACAAAATTCCACTTAATATCGGTCGGTCACAACTGATTCGACAAACCCGCTTCTACCGTCCACGCTCTCTACGGGCCATGTCCTTCGTGTTCATGGCGCGTTATTTAATGAGGTGGCTGCCGATGAAGCTGATTCAGTGCCGTTACTCTTCTGGTCAGCGTGTACCGCTGCTTGTGCAGGATGGTCAGGCGGCGCCATTGCCCAAGCTAGTCCCATTCATCTACGTCCAGCTCAAGCTCAGGCATCGTGCATACAACACCGCAGCAGCGCACCTGCGGGCGATCCAGGCTTTCTACACCTATGCCAAAAGCCGGGAGCTGGATATCGATGAGGCCATCTTGGCGGGCCGTTTTGAGGCGATTCTGGCGTTACTGGACGGTTACGCCATCTGGCTCCAGAGCGGCCGTCAAGCCGACAACCTAGTCGCCCGAATTGGCACAGCTAAAACGACATCTTTTCCGCTGATCGATCCGCGTACCCGTGACCAGTACCTGCGGCTGTTGAAGCAGTACCTGTCCTGGTGTGTCACCCGATACATCCCGCGCGCCCGTCAGAACTCAACCACCCTGGCAAACATCGAGGTTGTATTTGCAGATGTCGCCGACGTCATTGAACGACGCTTTGAGAGCCATATCATCAATGTTCGTCCCGACCACGCTCGTTACCGCAGCCTGACAGATGCTCAACTCCAGATCATTCGCACACTGATTCGCCCGGGCGCTGCGGAGAATCCGTTTCCGGAACGATTGCAGTTGCGCAATTGGCTAATGATTGAATTGCTGCTGGAGACCGGTATCCGTCGCGGAGAGCTTCTGAAGCTCTACACCACGGACATCAATCAGGGTTCTCAGCATGCCTATGTCAGCATCAATGACCGCGAACATGACCCAGCCGACCCACGCGCTGAAGAGCCTGCGCTGAAAACCCACGGACGGACAGTAGGTATCTCCGCACAGTTGTATGAGGTCTACGAACACTATATCCAGGGCGAACGGCGCCCTCTGCGTGACGGCAAACCGATGAAATTGCTGTACCGCTATCTGTTCATCTCGGATCGAGGCCGCCCGCTGTCGATTCGCGCACTGTCTAACGTCCTCGATCGGCTGTTTCTGACCATTGAACTGGCTCATCCAAGTTTGTTGCCTACACTTTCCGCGCATGACTTTCGCCACTCGTTTGCCGACCGCTTTTTAGCTTACCTGGTCGAGAAGCGTGGGCATGACCTGGAGCGGGCTACGGACGAACTCCGACGAGTCTGCGGTTGGTCTGATACGTCGACGATGCCACGCCGTTATGCAAGTCGTTATCTAGCTGAGTCGGCCAACCTCCACAATGCCCAGCGTGCCTCGGCAGCCTGGAGCCGACTTGACAGTTAAAGAGGTTCGCCGTGACCAAATCAGCCGATCAAGAACAGGCTTCACCCTCCTCCTCTTTTCCGGCCTACGAGTTCGAGGGCCCGGCTCAGGTTGCGATTCGAACTCGCACTAATGACCAGCCAAGGTACGTCGATACTCGATTGAGCGCCTGGACGTGGTACGACGGCGGTATTGCGATGACAATTGATTGGGCCGAGCTTGACTTAACTCCAGAGTTTAATGAAATAGCCAAAGGCTTTATGGCATATGCGTTAGAGAAATATGCTCCCCAAACAGCGTTCATATTTGTAAGGTCTCTTGTCTATTTATCAAGTACCAATCTCGCCCGCCACTTTCCTTGGGATCATCAAGATTTAATCGCCCAATTAGAAGGATTCAAGCGCTCCAGGCATAATCTCATTGGGTTTCGCAGGCTTTATCGCTGGGCAGTTGATAGAGGGATTAAAGGTTTTGATCTAAATACTTACCTAACGATCAAAGATACAAAGTCAGCACGGGTTGACCCGTATGCGCGAATTTTTCTCTCGCAGTCTGGCTTAGACCTTGATGAGGAAGTTCGGTTGCTCAAACGCATTGAACGATACATTTCATCTAACTCTTGGGGGGAAGCCCAGTTTAATATAATGCTTCACTTGGGTTTCGAACTCGCACCACGCTCGATTCAATTCCATTCCCTTGACATCTCGGATTTTGAGTTCATTGAAAGTGCTGATCATGAGAGGTACTACACCCTGTGGCTACCCATGGCCAAAAAGGTCGGCCAACGCAGACCTGAGCGACGGCCGCGCAAAGTCACCTCCCGACTGGGTGAAAAAATCTCACGGCATGTTTCAGAAATTCAACGCCGCTTTAGCAGCAACTGCGAACCATTATTTGTAAATTCTAACGGAAGAAGACTGTCTGTAACTGAAATCATAATGGGACTCAAACATGAACTGAGAGAGGCTGGGATAGACAAGCCTAACCAAGTAACCATGTTGCTCCGTCATCACCTAGGGCAAGGTTTGGCGGACCAGGGAACACCGGCAGACATGATTGCCGAACTGCTTGGCCACAACAGCACTGTTGCAGCGCGTGCTTACGTCACGGCAACCCCCAACATTGCCCGGGTCAAAGAGAAAGCACTCGGCAGAGTCCCGCCTATCAACGCATTATGCGCAGTCTCTTGACCGGGGAAGTCGTGCAACGCCGCGATACCGCTGCCGAAAGAGCGATCCGTGGCGTGATCGACACACAGTACATCGGGGACATCGGTGCATGTGCCCTCCCAGTTCATACGCACTGCCCCTACAATCCCGTCTATGCCTGCTACACCTGCAAGAAGTTTCACCCCTTTGCTGACGGCCGCCATGAGCAGGTGAAAGAGGCGCTGCAACGAGAAGCCCAACGGTTCATTGACATGGCAGAACAAGCCGGAGACCTCCTTCACAATCGGCCTCTCGCCCAGCATCAGACAACCATCCTGGCGGTAAGCGCTACCATCGAGCGCTGCCGGCAGCACACGGAGGGTGCCGCAGATGACGCTGTCTAGGGCAAGGCCGAATCTCGAGGGCTTTATTACACAGGAAAAAGCGATTTTTCAGTCGTTACCAATTTCAACACCGTGGGCGTCACCGGTGTGGGGCGTCGGAAGTTGGTTACCACAACGGGATAACCAACATGCTCTTACCTTCGAAACGCATCGGCAAGCCCTTGAGAAGACAGGCTATCCCGCCCCGCCTAAGGGACCACTCCCCTGCACTTTCCAAGATTTTAGCAAGGCCTTGATTGTGTATCTGCAACGCACCCGGAACCTGAAGTTTTCGATGGTCGCGGCCTACAATATTGCCGTCCGGCGGCTTTACAATCCCTTGTTTGAAAGACGCGTGCCCGACCCCACACAGTTGACGCGAGGCGATTTTGATCGGGTCGTAGCCTTTCTCCGCGAAAGTGGCTACAAGAACCTTTACGACGCGATCTCTCATCTTCAGGTAATAGCGGATACGATTGATAATCTGCAATTAACCGAGATCGCCATCCACTTTGAGCATGATGCAAAACCAGAGAAACGCCGCCACAACTACATTTCATTGCACGATCCTGATCGTGCGGTAAAACAGCGTAAGTCTGATGACAAGTTGCCTTCTCGCGAGGCGATGGAAGCCTACGCCTTATGCTCGAACCATCCGCGCAGTGAGGGCGAAGAAATTTTGCTGCGTGTGATCGATTTGTTGATCGCGACTGGGCAACGGGGTAATGAGGTAGCAGTAATTCCCTATGACTGTTGGGTCGAACGGCCAATCAAAGGGACGGCAGGAAAGGTAGTTGTAGATGCCAATGGTAAACCCATAGTCGAATGCGGGATCAGGTACTTTGCGGAAAAGCAATTTCAATCCCGTGTTCATTGGTTCGCGGAAAGCGACGTTCCTTTAGCTAGGCGCGCGGTCGAACGACTGAAGGTGCTGACGCAAGAACAACGAGAACTCGCTAGGTGGCAAGAAGCCCATCCTGGGCGTCTCTGGCATTACTCACCTCAGACGGCAATGTCAGAGGCTGCGGTTCTAGAATGGCTCGGGTTTAGCAAGAACCGAGACACAGCTAGAAATCTCTATGTGTATTTTTCTCGGAACGGAGTTCACCCCCACGACGAGACTAAGCATCAGTCTAAGGCGATCGAGCGGAGATACTTGGCCGGTGATATTGAGCGCCTGCTCGTTCCCAAGCTTCGTGGACATACAGTATTAACGGAAAATGTCGGAGGTACGCTTCGTATTGTCCTGAAAACCAGCGAAACACTAGCCATTGCTTTTGATGGTCAATTCCGCCTCGGTGGACGGGAAGCAAATGTATTTCGAGCAATCCCCCGTCGTGTGACCCTCTTGGATATTAATCACGCGCTAGGTAGCGATGAAAGGCACGCGTCCATTTTTTCGCGACGGTCATTGACCGAGTCTGATGGGGCTCCGATTCGGCTAACAAGCCACCAACCTCGACACTGGCGAAACACTATTTACCATCTGACTGGCATGAGCGATGTTCAGCAAGCGCTGGCCCTGGGGCGAAAACGCCTCGACCAAAATACCTATTACCAACACACAAGCATTGAAGAAAACACTGCTGCCCACCAAGAGTTCTTGGCGTTCAATAGCCATCACGAGCGCATCGATTTCCTGCACGCGGGCATAAGAGATAAGCGCATTCAGGGCGCTTTGACTGATAGTTACCATGCTTTGCTGTCAAATAAAGGCACGACCACGGCAGAAGCATTCCTTGCCGTACACGCCACGGCGCTGCATGTGACACCCTTCGGAGGTTGCATTCACGATTTCTCCCAAGCGCCCTGCCCTAAGCATCTTCAGTGCTGGAATGGCTGCTCGCATCTCCATCTGCTGGGCACTCCATCGGAACGGGCCAACCTTGAGAAACAAGCCGAGAATCTTACGACCGCAATTACTATCATGCGCGATGCCGGCGCCGGAGAGGCAGGCAGCGATGTATGGCTGGCGGACCAGGAGGACAAACTCAACAATTTAAAATCAGTCCTCGCACGCGATACCAATGCAGGTGTGCAACGCGTGTTTCCAAATGGGCATCCAATGACGGTTGCGGACACGCACAAACGACACAGTTCGGTTTCAGACGATTAGAGGCGACCATGGCGCAACGACAGACTTTGAGGGGCGGCACGTTGGACGAGGCGATCGATGCCCTCCTCGCCCAAATGGTTAGCTTAGGATTGGAGCTCGCGCCTATCTCACGCCCCGAAGTACAGCGTCGATTGGGCCTGACAAGCCGCGCGACCTTAGTAGGTGATCGTGGTCGGCGGATCGAGTCCGCCCGTATCGCACAACTGAAGGAAAGCGGGATAGATCCGGACGGTGCCCGCCGGCGGAGAAGCTTCGAAGAGCGCATTGCTCATCTACAGGCGGAAAATGCCGCCTTGATTACACAGCGCGATAGGCTCTACGAAGCGCTGTCCGTAATTGCGCATAACTGCCTATTGAAAGGGTTGGACGTCGAAGGCGTACTGGGTCCGTTGCGAAAGCAGTGAGCGGATCATCACTCACGTCGAAGCCCATAGTATGTGAGTCCGGTCTGATGTATGTCCAAAACCACACGCGAGAGGCGCAAACTACTTGAGATCGCTACGGATCTGCTCAAGCAGATCCTCCAGTTTAACGGCTGGGTCTTTCTCAAGGTAACAGGCGACGATAACGGATACCGGATGCACTCCAATTGTACCTGCTAGCTCGTCGATCTTCTCTAAGGTCGCGCCTTTGATACCTCTCTCCAGCGAGCTCATGAACGTGCGGCTGCTGACTAAAGCAAAATCCTCTTGGGTTAGACCTCTGCTGATACGCAAGGCGCGAAGCGCTGATCCGAAGGCTTGTTTCAACTCCATTTGCTTTACTCGCAAATGGAAAGATGAAGCCTTTTCGAACACTATAGAGCTACAATCTATAGTGTTCATTGGGAGGCATTTATATTCAGAACCTATCGACGAGACGCAATGCCCCTCTCGTCACGGCTGGAGTCAGATCTCCAGTTGTGGTCGTGTGTGGAGCAGATTATCTCACTGCCTTGGTTTTATCTCACAGCCCTCAAACGCGGTGGCGATTCATCTTCGCGCCACATGCTCATGATTTCTGACGTCCTAACTTTGGAGGAACTGAGCTTGGCCGGGACATCGAGCGTGACAATTGAGTCAATTCTCCTAGCCTCGCCGCCCGGTATGAACGGGACAGAAAGATGGTTAATGGAGCCGCTTACGGAGATAGCATACGTTCCGAAGTCAAAGGGCTCAATCCGTCACTACCGTTTCAAGGTCGAAGAGGGTGCGGTTTACACCGACTCATGTGACCCTGGGCTGGAGGTCGAGCAAGGTAACATCAGCAGGGTTGTGATCTCGCTCCGCTGATTTAAGCCATTTCGCTGACGCGCCACGCGCGTAAGACCCTGACCGCCTGGTTGAGCCACTCTACTGGGATGAGTGAACTTGGCATTGGCCGTCTCACGGCTGAATGCGCAGCCGGTAATGCCGATTATGACGTTTCCCATTGAGCGTGGACCTTGACTCTGCAGCGCCTCTGAGAAAGTGCAGCTACCACTGCAGGGTTCAATTACCGGCGTGGAAGGGAGCTCATGTACTGGCTGACGGTCTCCCATTGCCCTTGCCGGAAACGGTAAGCTTTACAGATTTGACACAAGGAGTAGGAAAATTGATCGAAAATCCCGAGTCGCCCTCAAAACATCATGTATTTGGTCGTGCTTTGAATGATGTCGAGCATGCCATAGGCATGTATGCCTACAGTTATTGCACGATGCCCGCTGAGGCTATTTACGATAAAGCCATTTTGCAATCTATGATGAGCGTCATTGAAACGTGTCATATTTACTGCATCGGATACACACCAATTGTGGATTTCACTGGTGCAAGCCAAACGGGAGATGAGCTTAATATACAATTGAATGTATTGGGCAAAGAGTATACTGTCACGTATTCAATACCTGATTTAATCTACAAGATGGAAGACGGTTATAATTTCCTAGAGGATGCGACCGGCGAAAGGATGTGGCCTGACATGGAGCATGTACAAGCCCGTCTAAACAATGAATTTAAAGCTGTTACTTTCGACGTAAAGTACATAGGCCAGGCATACGGTCAAGACGGTTCAAGAAATGCTATTGATCGACTACTAAAACATGAAACCTTGCAAAAAATAGCGCTGAAGGGAGTTCCGCCAGGGCACAAACTGACTTTGCTTTTGCTTTCCATTCAGCCTAGCAATCAACTCATTACAATGATGAACCCATTTGCTAAAAATGGTGATAGCGGTGATGCACGGATAAAACAAGGCTTGGACAAAGCGCAAAACACTACAGAAGCGGAAAAAATTTCTCTGTATGAAGCGGCGCTAATTAGGTATTTTTACCCAGAATTTAATAAAGAATTCAAGGACAGTTTCCCTTCTACCAATCTAAAAATTCTTCAAGATTGCTATGACAAGGATTTTGGCGCCGTTGTAGCTGAAATCTGCATAGATGAATTACCTTTCATGTTATTTTCAGATAAGGTTGAGCCAAAATTTTATCACATCGCAAAGCATAACTTGCATAAGAGTGAAGATCGAAAAATGTTCTTTGGCATTTGATCTTGCGAAAATGTCACAAACTAGAAGACTGGATCAAACTCATGATCGCCGTGGCCCGTTGCCTCAGGCGATCTGCCTGAAGCTTGAGCGCGACAATGACTTACACTATGCCCTAGACGAAGTGATCGCGGTTGCGGTGGCAAGCACATCATTTATCACGCCCTGGTCGCGACCTTAAACTTGGGTGATGAAGTCATCGTGCATGCTCCGTACTGGGTTTCTTACCCGGACATCGCCCGACTGAACGACGCCACACCGGTGATCATCTCATGCAAGGAGTCCTTCCACCGACTTTGCGATCTGAGCACGTTTACCGGCTGATCTTGCTTTTGGTGTCGAGCCATTTCTGGCGGGCTTCGATGTTCTCTCGGTGGAAAATTGTTGGCATTGCGAAGCCCTCGTAGCTATTCATCCTTATCACGCTCCCGTAAGAGCCAGCAGACGATGCCGAGCACCAGGGTGGCAAATCCTAGTGCGGCAATGGTGAGCGCAGGCGTAGCGGCAGAATCGAGAATAACGAACTTCCGGCTGAGCGCCAGCAAGGCGATCAACAGCACTGTGCGAACCTGAACGATGCTGTTGCGTCGTAGGGCCGGGCGCACAATCGAATGCTTAAACTCCAGGGCTATCAGCACGGTGAAGATTGAGCCAAAGAGGGCCTGGAAAACATCGTGATCTAGTGGGTCAATCGCACCACCGATCACCAACGGTACAACCCTGCGACAGAGCTGCAGTAGAGCCATCAAAATCACAGACGCGATGATGAGACTGAGCGCAATAACAACCAATTGTTCGAAACGTTCGTAAGCATTCATCAGCGCCCACTGAAGCCTGAAATTTTTCAGCGTCGAGTTGCGCTCACGCCTTTCAGAATCAGGCTTTGACACGATAACCCTCCACACTTGCGTCTTCAGTCTGCCGGGCTCGTCCAGGCATTAGAGGATCCAGTACACCACTGCACGTCGTGATCAACAGGCCTGCTCCCAGGTTACGTGAGTGTGCTGGGGCTAAGTCCCAGTCTCCGCAGTAGGTGCCAGATCATCTGGCTGGTCTGGCGGACTACTCCTTTCGGAGGCCTTTGGCGCATCCACCTCCACCTTATTGAAGACCACTTCGCTACGCCCCTTGTCGTAACCCAACTCAACACTGTCGCCGGCTTGCAGCTTGCCAGCGAGCATTTCCTTCGCAAGCCGCGTTTCGACGGCCTGGCGAATCTGACGTTTCAACTCGCGCGCGCCAAACTCAGGCTGATAACCAACATCCGCCAGATGATCGATGAGTGAGCCATCAATTTTCACTGTGATGTTCTGTGCAGCTGCGGTTCGAATGACCCGATCAAGCTGAATGCTCACAATCGATCGGATGTTGTCACGGGTAAGGGCATGGAACACGATGATGTCATCAATACGGTTAAGGAATTCGGGACGAAAATGCCCTTTCAGGACGCCCATTAATTCATCGCGTAACGCTTTATCCGTAAGGCGTTCATCTTCGGGGCGCTCAAGATTCTCCATGATAATGGGAGAGCCCAAGTTGCTGGTGGCAATGATGATCGTATTGCTGAAGTCCACGACACGTCCCTTACCGTCCGTTAGACGCCCATCGTCGAATACCTGCAGCAATACGTTGCTCACATCGGGATGCGCTTTCTCGATCTCGTCGAGCAGAATCACACTGTAGGGCTTGCGGCGGACACGCTCTGTCAACTGACCGCCTTCGTCATATCCCACATAACCGGGTGGCGCGCCGATCAAACGAGCAACCGCATGCCGCTCCATGTACTCCGACATATCAATACGAATGATCGATTGCTCGTCACCAAACACCGTTTCCGCCAACGCTTTGGCAAGTTCAGTTTTGCCAACGCCCGTAGGGCCAAGAAAGAGGAACGTGGCAATAGGTCTGTTGGCTTGGCCAAGTCCGGCTCGAGACAAACGAACGGCATCGCTGACCGCGCGAACAGCGTCTTCCTGCCCGACCAGCCGATCACGCAATGTGTCTTCCATATTCAACAGCTTTTGACGCTCTTCCTGCGTAAGCTCGGTCACAGGAATACCGGTGAGACGGGACAGCACCTCGGCAATAGACTCCAGTGTCACCTCAAGGGTTTCGGAACCTGTCTTGCGCTCCCAGGCTTCTGTTTCCTCTCCCAGTTGCGTCTGTTTTTGACCAATGCGTTCTTCGAAGCCTTTGGATTCATCAAAACGTTTACGGGAGGATGCATAATCCTGTTCACGTTTAAGTTGCGTGATTTCCGCTTCCAGCTCCTGAATGCCAGCCGGCCTCGAGGAGGAACTGATTCGAACGCGGGCGGCTGCCTGATCGATCAGGTCAATGGCTTTATCCGGCAAAAAGCGCGAGGTGATGTAACGATCCGACAGCTCTGCTGCCGCCACAAATGCTTCATCGGCGAATGTGACCTGATGGTGAGCCTCAAGCTTATCGCGCAGCCCACGCAGGATAATGATGGTCTGTTCGACGGTGGGCTCGGCTATCAGCACAGGCTGAAAACGTCGTTCAAGCGCTGCGTCTTTTTCGATGTGCTTTTGGTACTCATTGAGTGTCGTCGCACCGATCAAACTGAGCTCCCCGCGCGCTAATGCGGGTTTCAGTACGTTGGCAATATCCAGGCCGCCCTCCTCACCACCCTGCCCCGCGCCAACGATCGTATGCAACTCGTCGATGAACAGAATAAGCTCCGAGCTTTTTGCGGCGACTTCATCAAGTAGTTGCTTGGCTCGCTCCTCGAATTCACCACGATATTTAGAGCCCGCAACCATTGAGTTCAGATTGATCTCAACCAGCCGTCTGCCACGCAGAATCTCAGGGACATCGCCCTTTACTATTCGTTGTGCAAGCCCTTCAACGATGGCTGTTTTACCGACGCCAGGTTCGCCGATAAGAACCGGATTGTTCTTTCTGCGCCGCGCCAGCACCTCGATGGTATTTTCGATTTCCTGCGCGCGCCCCAGTACGGGATCCAGTTTGCCCTCACGAGCCAGTGACGTCAGGTCGCGACCGAACTTGTCGAGTGTCGGTGTTCCCGTCGGGGTGTCGACTCGCCCATCCTCAGCCCCCTTACCCACCACCTTTACCACCTTCTGCCGCAAGGCTTCAGGCGTTACGCCGTATTTTTTAAGCAATGTCCCGGCGATACTTTCTGGTACAGAGGCAAGCCCGATCAACAAATGCTCTGGGCCAACGTACGAATGTCCTAAATCACGAGATGCCTGGAACGCAAAATTGAAAACTTTCTTTAACCGCGGCGAAATGCTCATCTGGTCCACCGGGGCCTGGGCCTCCGCTGTGCCCCTCTGAGCATGTTGATCGATGTAACCTTTGATCTCGTCCGGAGAAAGCTTCAGCTCCTTAAGCAACGCCGTACCCACATCGGTATCCGCAAGCACATACAACAAATGCTCAGTATCGAGCTCGCTGCGGTTGAGCTCATGGGCTTTCTCACCCGCGCGTTGCAGGATTTCCAGCGTCTGGGAACTGAATGCATCGGTTGCATCGACAGATTCTCGAGGCACTTGCGCAGAGAGCCTGAAGTCATCACCCGCTTGATCCTTTGCTCCGCCCATGCTGTCGAAAAAGCGGGACACACCCCCGCCCAGCAGAGAGTCGAATGGATTCAACATGCTTTGATGGCGTAAGAGTTGACGGTAATCGTGGTCGCAAATGGACATTGTCCTGGCTTGGCCATTTTGCGATACGGTCACTCGCGCTACAGCGGGTCTCGCATTACATATTTCACAGAGAGTAGCCATGATGAGTTGTCTCCAAAGATGGATAACACGGACTCATTCAGATGGATCTACGGCCCCGTAAACGATGCTCAAGCAACAGGGGCATGAGATCCGCAATACGCTGAGATTGCTCAGGAAGACGATTACGTTGGAGGGAATGGCAGTCTCGGCAGACGACGCCATCCAATAACGATAGTCGGATCTCATCAAAACACGCTATGGGCGACCCAGGATACCGACGAACGACGTCTGATAAATTTGTGCTCAAAAATACCGCCAGTCGTAAACCACCAACTCATCAGCAAATGAGGCTATGGAATCACCAGCGTGATCGAGCAACGCTTCGATGTCGGAATTCGCAGGGGCGAATCGATCAGCAAGGACATGATTGCGGTTCGCACCAAAACCATCGGATAAAAAAGCCGCCGAAAATGACAGCAAAAGAACGAGCGCGCGAGGTCTTGCCGGCATTGGAGGAAACGGAGAACGCGTTCAGCGATTACGGCAAGCGCCAACAACGACTATAGTCAATGGTGCGTCAGAGCGAATCCAGCCTTTCCGCTGCCAACCTGGCCTCAATCCAATACCGCGAAGGCACGGCGGATCTCCTCGTGCTTCTTGATGCGGATAGTGAACGTCTCGCAACCGAAGACACTCAGGCTCAGGCCTCAAACGAGGTGTATCGAGGCATCGTCGCCATTTATAAATCACTTGGCGGTGGATGGAGTTATCCCCCCGGGCAAGTCGTATCCCGCTGAGCAGACCCCAACCGCCCATCTATAAGGGCTCAAGCCATGCACACTTCAGAATTGGATGATGCGAAAGAAACGAATGGCGACCTGGTTCAGGGGCCGCTGCCGGCCGGCACTGTCGCGCCCGACTTCACTCTGTACGCAACCCCTGATCAGCAGTTGTCGCTACGCGAGCTAAAGGGAAATCCCGTGATACTGGCGTTTTATCCCGCAGACTGGACTTCGGTTTGTGGCGACCAACTGACTTTGTACAACCAGTTGCTACCCACATTCAGAGAATACGGTGCTACGCTACTGGGTATCTCAGTTGACAGCGCCTGGTGTCATCAGGCCTTTGCCAAAGATCGGAGTTTTCACTTCAGCCTGCTGGCCGATTTCGAGCCCAAAGGGGCTGTGGCGCGGCAGTATGGAGCCTACGAGTCCCACCTGGGGGTTTGTAAGCGGGCGCTGTTCGTGATTGACAAGGAGGGGGTGGTCGCCTGGAGCTACGTCTCCCCGATGGCAATCAATCCGGGGGCGGACGGCATTCTGGATGCGCTGGATGCTCTGGCGAATTCATCACAAAGCACGCCAACCTAAATTTAACAGGTGATCCCATGGCCACTCTCAAAGTCCCGGTAAGTGCCAGCGACCATCGCCAGGGAAGTGCGCATGCCAAGGTCACACTGGTGGAATTTGGCGACTATCAATGTCCCTATTGCGCTGAAGCGTATTGGATAGTCAAGAATCTGCAACAGCATTTTCGCGATGATTTGCTGTTCGTGTTCCGTAATTTTCCACTGACCACTGCTCACCCGCATGCGATGGCTGCAGCTGTCACCGCTGAGTTTGCCGGGAGTCGAGGATTCTTCTGGGAGGCGCACGACGAATTGTATGAAAATCAGGATCGATTGGGCCTGCCGCTGTTTCGGGCCATCGCTCTAAAACATGGCCTCTCCGACGAAGAACTCTATCTTGCCATGCAAGACGGTACCTACGTACCCAAAATAAAATCCGATTTTAATGGCGGCGTACGGAGCGGCGTGAATGGCACCCCAGCGTTTTACATTGACGGGCTTCGCTATGACGGGGCTCCAGAGTTCACCGAGATGAGTCAGATGATTGAGCTTTCGTTAGTGAGTTGACGAAATCGCTAGATAGTGAAATCGCTTGGCATCACCCACACCGTAGCCGAGGGCGAACGTGCCCTATTGCGCAGCGCACCAGGTGTGCGTTCGATAATATTTCAATACGGGAGATTGAAGAATCCACGGTGCTGCCAACGATAAGCATCGCTCATAAAGCAGCGGCACGAAAATATCAGCCCAGCGAACCGAGGACATAAAAAATGGCGATGTTAATTTTTGACAGTTCGGAAGATTCCATAGTCGAGGCCCGTGTCCTGGTCGAGGCGCTGAATGAATGGTTGGCGGAACAGCAGCCCAGTTGCCCGCTAAGGTCCGCCCGTGCGAAATGTTGCTATCGGCCCGATGGCACGCTGGATTCTGTATTGACCGTACTAACAGACGTGGTGGTGGACTAGGTCAGGTGTTGCACTCAGTTTTTGCGACCGCCCCCAAGGTTGACGCCTATACCCGTCCACCCGTTCGCTTATCCGTTAGTTTCCTTCTACATTAAAGAGGTGCACACGGAGCCAGCAGCGAATGAAATCTTTGAAGTATTATGAAAAAAATCGACACGCCACATGGTTAGAGTTGTTTTTTGACCTGATTTTTGTTGTAGCAATTGGCAAGGTTACGCATACTCTCGGACATCTTCATCACGGCCACTTTGAACAGGAGCAATTATGGACATTTTTACTGCTTTTTGTTCCATTATGGTGGATCTGGTCCAGCCACACGATTTACTCAAATAGGTTTGATACAGACAGTAACCTTCACCGTTTGGCAACATTATTTTTAATGTTGCTGCTCATTGTGCTGTCTGCACGGATTGGGGAAGAATTGGAAGTAAACTATGCGCTTGTTATTGCCTGCTATTTTGGTATACGTGCCATCATCAGTATTATGTACATTTCGTCCATAAATAAATTTGATCACCGTAGCGAATTCTCCTCCAGGCTTGGCTTCGCCCTGTTAGTTAGCGCAGTGATTAGTCTTTCATCCATTTTTTTTGACCCACCTATGCGTTACCTTGTCGCTTACATTGGGATTTTTCTTGACATTCTGCTCCCTTTATTTTCTTGGGGTAAGCTAAAGCCATTGCCCGCACATACAGAACACTTGGTTGAACGACTAGGTTTACTCACCCTTATCTTATTGGGCGAGTCGGTAATTAGCCTTTCTGGAGGGTTATCTGACATTCAATGGGATCGTTATAATGTGATGGCGGCAATCACCGGATTTATCATGATTTGCAGTATCTGGTGGATCTATTTTGATAGCTTTTACCTGCTGAGCAAAAATGAAAGTAGTATGAGTGGACACTCCTTAATCTACTCGCACCTTTTTCTATTTATGGGGCTAGCACTTCTCGCAAATTTGATCAGGCATGCGATCCTGAATGACATTGCGATGCGCGATTTCCAGATTACGTCAATCATCGGCATGGCCTTATTTTTCTTAGGTAAGCAATATGGCTACTTCATAGCGGTACCTAAAATAAGGAAATACATACTACAAAACACCTTGATCGTGTTTTCTCTAGGTGGTTTGGTTATATTCCTACCCCGCGTCGAGTACATATTGGTCGGCCTGACAGCAACCATGATCTGTTATGTTTTATTAAACTTCAGGTATCGTTGAATCTTTAAAGTTGGGCCATATCACGGATGGATCAGCTATCCGCGCGCACCAAAGACTCAGCAGCTGATTGTCGAGGACTGGCGCACTGCGGATCGTGCTGAATGTGGTTAGCTGTTCAAACCCTTCACTCAGTCGCTACACATCCCTGCCAACGAGAAGCGGGTGGTCGCATGGTAAAGCACGGGGGGGAAACACCGCGCGGCGGGAGGCCCGCGCCAAGCGGCAAAAACCTAATCAAAGAAGGCCAGGGTGCGAACTTCGATACTCTCGCGCGGCGGGGCTCCCGGCGGCGTATTTGGGTCTTTGAAGGCGGTATGGGGCGTGAAGCGGGCACGGCCGTCGTGACGTGAGTCATACCCCTTGATCAGCAAGACTTCGTCACGGCGCATGTCCGGAAAATAGTACCAGCGCTGTTGCGGATTGTAGGCCAGGTGGTAGATCTCACCGATACGATCCGGATAGACCAGGTCGGTGGCCAGCAGGTCATTGGGGTCGAGCGTCGAGGCATCCAGCACGGCCAGCGGTGAGCGCTTGACGGGCCCGCTCATCGGGCGCCAGAGGTTAATCTGGGCCACCGACACCAGTGCGCCGGCCTGATCCTGGCCCAGCACGTCGCGAATACGCTCAGGTCCCGAGCGGTCGGTGTAGTCATTATGCACACGGCTGGCTGGCCCACGAATATCCCGCCGCTCGGCGTCGCTGCGCCTGGTGTGGTCGAAGATGACGACCCGGCTCGCGCCCGTCAACTCCTTGATCAAGGCCCTGACCTCGTCATAGTAGACGCTGTCCACTGAGGTATCGTCGTAGAGATCGTCGACCACCGTATCCCGCCGATGGAGTTCAAACCCCTGCTTGTCCAGAGAAAGGCTGTCTGCCAACGGACGACCGTTGTGTATCGTGACCTCGCGCTCCTCCTGCTCAGCAAAGTAGCGCGGTTCACTGTCACCGGTCAGAGCCTCTGTATGCACATAGGGCTTCGCATCGTGCTTGACCAGGTAGGTGAGTTTTGTGATGACGCTAGCGGGCATATCAGTTGTGCACTTCAAGTAACGCCTCCCGGTCTGCTGACCGCATTCGGCGTGGTGTCACCGTGGCGGCGCTGTAGCTTGCCTGTAAACTGCCTCATCCTCGATCGTATGCCTTCCAAGGGACACTTTCAAATGCACCCCGAGGTGCATGGTCCCCGACCGGTAGAAAAGGACATACCTACCTCGGCACCGACGTGCAGCTTGACCAGTACTGGCGCGTCGGACTCCAGGCCCGCGCCTAGGGCGACTACTACATCGAAGTTCTGAACCAGCAGCGCAAATACGGTGGATATCCGGATGGAAGATCGCATCCCAACACATCATCTTTTGCGCAGCGTTGATCAGTATCTCGATCTGAGCAACCTGCGATAGCTGACCAAATTGAGAAAGAAAAAACTAGATATTGACATATCTCGATATTGTAAATAGTCTGAGTTCGAAGCCACCCCCCTTATCTCAGGAAGCGCCAAATGCAGAAGATGTGGGTGAACACCTCAACGAAGCGCCTTACGGTTTGCTCTGATCCCGTGGAGCCGCATCCATTTAGCTTAATACATCGATATTTCTATATATGCAGGTAAATGAAATGACACATACCGCGCTCTTCAAAACCGCACAGCTGGGGCCCTACACCCTCAAGAATCGAATCGTTTTGCCACCGCTTACCCGTTCGCGTAGCTCCCAGCCTGGCAACATTCCGAACGATCTCATGGCCACGTATTACCGCCAGCGTACTGGCGCGGGATTCATGGTGACCGAAGGCACCCAGATCGAGCCTCGTGGACAGGGTTATGCCTGGACTCCCGGCATTCACAGCGCCGAGCAGATTGAAGGCTGGCGCAAAATCACCGACGCCGTTCACGCCGAAGGGGGTGTGATCTTCGCTCAACTTTGGCATGTCGGCCGCGTGTCGCACACGTCCTTGCAGCCCGGCGGTGAAGCGCCGGTCGCGCCGTCAGCCATAAAGGCGGACAACGTCAAGGTATTCATCGAGACCGGCCCTGGCACGGGTGCACTGGCCGATCCATCGATCCCGCGCGCTCTTTCCACCGCAGAGGTGAAAGAACTGGTCCATCTCTATGCCCAGGCGGCCCGCAATGCCCTGGACGCTGGGTTCGACGGGGTGGAACTGCACTGCGCGAACGGCTACCTGGTGAACCAGTTCATTTCCGCCCACACAAACCAGCGTGATGATGTATATGGTGGCTCGTTGCAAAATCGACTGCGCTTCCTGCGCGAAATCACCCAGGCAGTTGCTGGCGTCGTTGGCAAGGAGCGTATGGGCGTTCGCTTCGCCCCGCTCTTCGCGACCACCGATGAAGATCGCGTCTACCTCGGCCTCGTCGAGAAAGATCCCCATCAAACCTATGTCGAAGCGGTGAAGATTCTCGAGGAAGTGGGTATCGCCTACCTGTCGCTCGCCGAGGCCGACTGGGAGAACGCACCCGATCTACCTGAAGCGTTCCGGGAAGATATTCGCAGTATCTTCAGCGGTAAGATTCTCTATGCCGGCAGGTACACCGCTGAACGCGGAAATCGTGTCATCCAGGCGGGTTGGGGCGATCTGATCGCGTTTGGTCGTCCTTTCATCGCCAACCCCGACCTGCCCGCCCGTATCGCCAACGACTGGCCGCTCAATCCGGTCGACCCGACAAGCATGTATGGCGGTACCGACAAGGGCTACACCGACTATCCGAGCTATCGCCCCTGAGCAATCCGCGCCGCGTCCCAGACTCCAGGGCGCGGCTTACGCTTGCTGACCGAGGAAGGGGAACATCTTGCCTGGCAACAAACGGACGCAGAGGTCACTTTGGGTGCCTTCCAATTCTCCGTGCGAACGACGAAGATATCGCAATATCGCGAAAAACAGGTATCGCCAATTTTATGAACATTGACATCAACGAAGCCCTGAAAGCCTTGGCGAACCCGACGCGCCTTGACATCCTCAATTGGCTCAAGGATCCCAGGACGAACTTTCCCGAGCAGGAAGTCGACCCGGAAACAGTAGGCGTGTGCGTCAGCATCATCCAGGAGCGCACAGGCCTTTCGCAGTCCACTACATCGCTTTACCTCACAACCCTGCAGCGCGCGCACCTGGTAACCTCGCAGCGGATAGGCCCTTGGACCTATTACAAACGTCACGACGAAAATATCGATGCCTTTTTCAAAGCGCTGCAAGAAAAGATCTAGGTCCAGGCTACCCGAGGACCGTTTACCGGCGGCGCCCAAAGCTTTCCCTTAACGAAAGCGCTTCAAAAGGTGGATTGTCGCCCATCAGCGCTCAGTTTAAACGGGGTGGGCCGCGACCCACTCTTTGAGATGAGCAACAAAACTGAGAACAGTCGGAGCGATGTTTTCTCTTGAAGGGTATACCGCATAGATTCCCACCGGCGGCTCAATGGCCCAATCGGAAAATGCCTCCACCAGCTTTCCTGAATCAAGATCATCTCGTATATGCCAGTCCATCAGCAGCGCTACTCCATGCCCATCTATTGCCATCTGGCGAACCACTTCCCCCAAACTGGATGAAAAACGGTTGCGTATTTTGCATGTTTTTTTAACGCCTCCTCGGGACATGGTCCAACTGGAATCTTTTCCGACGATGAGGCCGTCCAGCGTGGTTAAGTCTTTTGGAGAGGTAGGCATACCCTGTTTTTCCCAATATTGGGGGGCGGCGCAAATCAGACGTCGGGACGCAGAAATCCTCTGCGCGATCAGGGATGAATCGGCCATTACTCCGTGCCGAATCGCAAGGTCGGTACCATGGGCGGCCAAATCAACCAGTTGATCTGTCGGGTGTAAATCAACGATAACGCCAGGGTAGCGTTTGAGATAACTGCTCACGACGCTCGATAAATAACCTTGGGCAAATGTCGCGGAAGCGGTTATGCGTAGATGACCGGTAATCTCGGTCTTCTGGAAAAATCCTCGCTCCGCTTTTTCGACGCTTTCCAGGATGCTTAGTGCGTGTTGATAAAGCTTCTCACCGTCCGAAGTGGGACTTAGCTTGCGGGTGGTGCGGTTAAAAAGTCTCCGACCAACGCTGTCTTCAAGGGCCAGAAGACGCTTGCTTGCGCCTGCGGCAGTCATCCCCATTCGTTCGGACGCTGCGCGGATGGAACCCTCCTCGAAAACAGCAATAAACAACCGCAATTCATCAATGGAATCCAGCATTTATTACCAACCAAAAGGACCGAAAGATTCAATAATTCTAGCGTATTTATCCCATATTACTGATGATAAATTTGTTGGCCTATTGTTCCTCGGAGTTTAAGCCTTGAAAGCCATTGTGATGAATCAGCATGGTAACTCAGACCTTTTTGTAGAAATTAATACGGAAAACCCCGTTGCCCGCCCAGGTCATGTGATTATCGACGTGCGGGCGACAAGCGTGAATCCAGTGGACACGAAAATTCGTCGGGGCAGCGAAGGTACGGCCGGTCTGACTTTTCCGGCAATTCTTCACATCGATGTTTCAGGGGTGGTCAGCTCCATTGGTGCTGGTGTGACCCGCTTTAACGTAGGCGATGAAGTCTATGGCTGTTTCGGCGGCATCGTGGGGATTCCCGGTGCGCTGGCAGATCAGATGGAGGCCGATGCTGAGATGCTTGCTCTAAAACCCAAGTCGCTCTCTTTTGGCGAAGCAGCCAGCTTGCCGCTCGTGGCAATTACGGCCTGGGAGGCGCTGATCGACCGAGCCTCGATCAAACCCAATGACAACGTCTTGGTGCATGGTGGCACCGGTGGTGTTGGGCACATAGGCATTCAATTGGCCAAGATCCTGGGGGCCAGGGTTTCGACGACGGTTTCAACGCCAGAAAAAGCGGAAATTGCCCGTCAACTGGGCGCCGATGAGATTATTTTTTATAACAGCGAGACGCCCCAGGAATACAGTCAGCGAATCACCGAAGGAAAAGGATTCGATACGGTCTTCGATACCTTGGGCGGTGAGGTCTTACAAAACTCACTGAAAGCCGCGAAGCTTAAGGGCCATGTTGTCTCGATCATCGGTTACGACAGCTACGATCTGACCGAAATGCACTTTAAGGCATTGAGACTCGACTTTGTATTCATGGCTATTTCGATCATTCATAACGAAGGCCGCAAGCACCATGGCGAGATCCTGCAAAGACTGGCCGCCCTGGTTGATCGCGGCCTGGTTAAACCACTGATTGATGAGCGTCATGACTTCACTGCTGCGGGTGTCAGCGCGGCACATGATCGCCTTGAGTCAGGCCGTGCCATTGGCAAAGTCGTCATTGAGCGACAGGCTTAGTCGTGCTGGGACAGGATCGTTTCCAGCAGGCCCGGAAAACGGTGACTCAAGTCTTCCCTGCGCAACGAATTCATGTGGGTCGTGCCGATGGTCTGGGTTTGAACCAGGCCGGCATCACGCAGCACCCGAAAATGATGGGACATGGTGGACTTCGCGCGGCCACCGTCCAGGTCGCCGCAGCTGGCCTCTCCCAGCTCGGCGAGGCGCCGGACAATCTCCAGGCGTACAGGGTCGCTCAAGGCGTAAAACAGACGCTCAAGAACGAATTCGCTGAGAGGAAGGTGTTTGAAGGGGCGCATGAGCGAATCATACACGGGTTTGCTATAGGTCAATAGTTCGAATATTATCGAACAATAGTAATAGTATCCCTCGGAGAAAAAACCTGATGTCTGCACTGTTCCAACCTTTCACGCTCAAGGATGTCTCCCTTCGCAACCGGATCGCGATTCCCCCCATGTGCATGTACTCGGCCAATGATGGCCTGATCAACGATTGGCACACTGTGCACTATGCCACCCTCGCGCGTGGCGGGGCGGGACTGGTGGTTGTCGAGGCGACCGCCGTGTCACCCGAAGGACGGATCACGCCTGGCTGCGCTGGTATCTGGAATGATGAGCTCGCTCGTGCCTTCGTGCCGGTGGTGCAATCGATCAAGGCTGCCGGCGCAGTGCCAGGTATCCAGATTGCCCACGCGGGGCGCAAGGCCGGTGCGAACCGTCCTTGGGAAGGTGACGATCATATCGGCGAGGATGATTTGCGTGGCTGGCAGACCATCGCCCCGTCGGCTGTTGCCTTTGGCGCTCATCTCGCCAAGCAGCCGAAAGCCATGACGCTGGAGGATATCGCCCGAGTGCGCGAGGATTTTGTCTCCGCCGCTCGCCGTGCACGTGAAGCCGGCTTCGAGTGGTTGGAGCTGCATTTCGCCCATGGCTATCTGGCCCAGTCATTCCTCTCTGAACACTCCAACCTTCGTGACGACGCCTATGGCGGAAATTTCGATAACCGTAGCCGCTTTCTGCTGGAAACACTGGCGGCGGTTCGCGAAGTATGGCCAGAGCACTTGCCGCTGACCGCTCGTCTGGGTGTCATCGAATACGACGGTCGGGATGAACAGACCTTGTCAGAGGCTATCGAACTGACACGTCGTTTCAAGGACGGTGGATTGGACTTACTCAGCGTCAGTATCGGGTTCACCATCCCTGAATCCAACATTCCTTGGGCCCCCGGTTTCATGGGCGAAGTTACCCAGCGTGTACGGCGCGAGGCGGGGATTGCGGTGGCCTCGGCATGGGGCTTCGGCACGCCGAGCGTCGCCGAAGAAGCGGTGAAGAGTGGTCAACTGGACCTGGCGATGATTGGCCGGGCGCACCTGGGCAATCCCAACTGGTCCTATTCAGCCGCCCAGGCGCTGGGTGTAGAGCGTGCTGCCTGGACCCTGCCCGCTCCCTATGCCCATTGGCTTGAACGCTACAGGTGATCCCGCCGGAGCGAGGGCGCTCGCATGGCCTTAGGGCTATCAACTTGGTCGAATGCCCAAGCGGGCAAGATTGTTGTCGCGCTCTCACCCGGATTCAGGTTTTTGGCCGCATGGCCGGCATGGACATCTTCGATACTCCGTGCCAGCCAATGCGCTCCCTCTTTATATCGCACACAGACAGGAGGTTTGATGACCACCCCTCTGACACTGATTGCCACCTTGGTCGCCAAGGCCGGCTTCGAAGCCGAGCTCGAGCAAACGCTGCAGGGCCTGCAAGGCCCAAGCCGAGGCGAAGCGGACTGTATCCAGTACGACTTCCATCGTGATGCCGAGCAGGCTCGCACTTTCCACATGATCGAGCAGTGGCGGGACGAAGCGGCGCTGACTGATCACGAAGCGACACCGCATTTTCAGGCAGCGCTCCCTTTCATCGAACGTGCAGCTGAAAAGCTCACCATCACGAAAATGTATCGCATCTCCTGAGGATCTTCGAATGAAAGCCATTGCACACTTCAAATGCCTGCCTATTGAACATCCCGACGCCTTGGTGGAGATCGATATTCCCGAGCCAGTGCCGGGGCCGCGCGACTTGCTCGTAGAGGTAAAGGCCGTATCGGTCAATCCTGTCGATACCAAGGTGCGGCAGGGCTACGTACCGCACGAGGACGAAAGCCAGCCGCGCATCCTCGGCTGGGACGCTGCCGGCGTGGTCAAGTCGGTCGGCAGCGACGTGACGCTATTCAAGCCCGGTGACAGGGTCTGGTACGCCGGATCGCTGATCCGCCCGGGCAGCAACAGTGAGCTGCAACTGGTGGACGAGCGTATCGTCGGCTCAATGCCCCAGTCGCTGGATTTCAGCAAGGCTGCGGCATTGCCACTGACTTCCTTGACCGCTTGGGAATTACTGTTTGATCGCCTCGGTGTTGCACGCGATACCACCGACCGGGGCGAAACGCTGCTGATCATCGGCGCTGCAGGCGGGGTGGGTTCAATCCTGACTCAGCTGGCGCGTCAGCTAACCGGGTTGACGATCATTGGTACGGCTTCGCGCCCTGAAACCCAGACCTGGGTCACCGAGCTTGGTGCGCATCATGTCATCGACCATACCAAGCCACTCAGCGAGGAGCTCAAGCGCATCGGTATCGCACAAGTCAGCCATGTCGCTAGCCTGACCCAGACCGATCGGCACTACGAGCAAATCATCGAATCACTGAAGCCTCAGGGCAAGCTGGGCCTGATCGATGACCCGGCCACGCTGGACGCCGTACCGCTCAAGCGCAAGAGCCTGTCGTTGCACTGGGAGCTGATGTACACCCGCTCGCTTTACGAGACAGAGGACATACAGGAGCAGCACAACATCCTCAACGAAGTTTCGCGGCGCATTGACGCGGGTGACTTGCGCACCACCGTTGGCGACAACTACGGGCGCATCAGCGCAGAAAATCTTCGTCGTGCCCATGCTCTGCTGGAAAGCGGCAAGGCGAAGGGCAAGGTCGTGCTGGAAGGCTTCTAAGAGGGTGTAGACAAACCCGCCGCCCCATTCGTTTTAATGCGATTTGACCACGCCACACTACAAGGCTGGTCGCGGATGGGCTGGCTGGGGCAACGTCTTGGGCTGCGGGCCAAAATTCTGCTGTTATTGGCGGAGGGATTAACGCCCAAAGAGGTCTGCCATCAGTTCCAGGTCTCAGCGCCCGCAGCGCTTGCCAAGCTCTTCAAGTGGAACAAGACGACTGAATCCATCATTAGCTCTGAAAACAAAAACAAAGCTGGGAATTAACCTCTCATGACAATAGTTAGAGAAGCGGAAGGCTATAGCTCACAAAAACACGATTCTGATCTACGCTACGAGCCGCTTCGCTGTTGGACTTGCCGTTACGCCAGCCGAACCCGACGCCTTTGAGCGCTCCGGACTGAACGACGTAGTCCAGGCTAATGTCTCTTTCCCATTCCTTCTGGCTGTCGCCTGTCGTAGTTTTAATATTATCGCCAGAAAGGTACATGACCGAGCCTTTCAGGCCAGGGACACCCAGAGCGGCGAAGTCGTAAGCATACTGACCGAAAGCTGTGCGCTCGCCTGCGCGGGTGAAAGTCTGGATAAAACGGTCTGTATACAGATACAGGCTTGCTCCACCGGCGCCCTTGTCAGAAAGGCTACCCTGACTGAGTTGAGTGAAGTTGCTGCCATCCGACACACTTTGGTACCCCGCAGTAATCGCGTGGCCACCCAGTGTATAAATCAACGCGGCACTCCAGGTGCGGTTATCGATCTCTCCACTACCGTCTTTGGTGTAGCCACTCATTCTGTAGCCAGACGTACCGGAGCTATTTGCACCTGACGAGTCAGTTTTGAAATAGCGCAGGTCGGTTTTAAGGGACTGATTGTCCGAGAGAGCAAGGGTGTGAATTAATCCCAAAAAATGCTGCGTATAGTAGTTATCGAGGCTGGCGTAGTAGTACTGAGCTGTCACATCCTTGTTGACTTTCCAATCGGCCCCGGCGAAGTCAAACTGATTGCTTTCACGCGTACCACCAGCAACGGCCAGCCCCGTCTGATCGCTCGAACCACGTCCTGTTGCCTGGTTGATCCGACCTCCAGTCAAGGTCAGCCCCTTGAACTCGTTCGAGGTTATTTGACCGCCCTCGAAGGTTTGTGGAAGCACGCGCCCATCGTTGGCGACCAGTATTGGAAGTTTCGGAATCAAGGTGCCGTAGCGAAATTCCGTTTCCGACATTTTGACTTTTCCGGTCAGCCCTAGCCGGCTCCACTCGTCGACGGCACGGTTGTCACCGTCAGAAGGCATCATGCTGCTGCCGACATGCCGTCCTTGGCCGCTGTCCAGGGTAACCCCCAGCAACCCCAGGCCATCGACGCCAAAGCCAACCATGCCACCGGTATAGCCCGATTTGAAGTCCAGCATGAAACCCTGCGCCCATTCTTCGGTTTTGGAAGGGGCGGCCATGCCATCGCGGTTGTCGTTATTGAAGTAGAAGTTTCTCATTCCCAAGGTGGCTTTGCTGTCACTCAGGAAGTCAGCATGCGCCTGAGCACTCAGCGTCATGCAAAAAAACACCGAACTTGCAGTTATTGTTTTTCTACTCACTTGTACTGCGCTCCATTTGTTATTTTCAGGTAATAGAAGCAACGCAAATCTTCCAGGCCAACGGAAATAAGCATACGGGCCACGTGTCGGCCTTGACGTCATGCCTCGAACCGGGCGTGCCGCCAGCGCTTGAAGACGTGTTGTTATGCCGCGCGATTGCGTTAGAGCCGAGTGTGTGACAAAGGCACAGGGAGTGCCTTGCCTGGGCAGATGGAGTTCTGCGTTGGGGTATGACAATTAACCTTATCGTCTGAATGTCAGGACTGGGGCCGGACCCCATTGTCAGTCGTCTCCAATTCCAAATGCCCGGTGCCAGGGCCGTATCGAGTACCCAAAAGCTCAGCGCAATGACCTGACCCGTCCTGTGTCACGGGTACCGAGACGGAGAACGACATGGCGGTTCCGCGCAAAGCCGCCTACGCTTGTTGGATGGTCCCCATGCTTTTGCTCAGGCGATGTATCGGGCTGGAGCGATCTGATTTATTTTGACCGTCCGCTCATCGCCAATCCGGACCCGCCCGCGCGCATGCCAGCAACTGGCCCTTCACACCGGTCGACCCGACCAACATGTACAGCGCAACGGGCGAAGACTGCACCCTAACCCCACCTGTCGTTCCCAAGCGACCGATGCCGTAGCACCTCTGGAAACAGGGGCGCTGTTCAAGTTTCTTCCATTGAGGAAAATGAGTATGTATCGGCCGAGCACGATTCCTTATCAGCAGCACCGAGGGTTCAGCCGAACCTTCACTCAGGGCCATTTGAGCCTTGGATTATTCTTTCCTTTGGAGGCCTTCGAGGGCGACACTCCGAGCATGCTCAACCAGGTCGAACTGGCCAAACGAGCAGAGGCGCTGGGCTTCTGCGCGCTGTGGTTTCGCGACGTGCCTCTTCGGGACCCCGGCTTCGGCGATGTTGGCCAACTGTTCGACCCTTGGGTCTACCTGGGTTACATGGCCGCTCATACGTCGGAGATAGCGCTTGGCACAGCATCCATTGCCATCCCGGTTCACCATCCTCTACACACGGCCAAGGCATCAGCCAGCGTTGATCAGTTGAGCGCAGGTCGCTTGATACTGGGGGTCGCTTCCGGCGATCGCCCTGTGGAGTTTTCGGCTTTTGGCGTCGATCCCGAAAGGCGCGGAGAAATCTTTCGCGAGCACTACGAGGTGATTCGCCGAGCCCACAGCACCAGCTTTGAGCCCATTCGCTGGAGCGGTGGTGAGATGCGGGGCGCAGATCTCATTCCGAAACCCACAACCCAAGTCATTCCAATGTTCGTGACCGGCAATAGCCGCCAGTCACTGGACTGGATCGCGCGCGAAAGCGTCGGATGGATCAACTATCCACGCATTCCGAACATGCAGCGAATGATCGTGGAAGATTGGCGGCAGGAGGTCATAAAGCAATGTGGCTCCGTCTATAAGCCCTTCACTCAGTCGCTCTACATCGACCTTGATGAGAACCCGTCTACGCCGCCCACTCGCATTCATTTGGGGTTCAAACTTGGACGCTACCATCTCCGGTTTTTGCTCGAGTCGCTTGAGGAAATCGGAGTGGACCACGTTATCCTGAATCTCAAATACGGAAAGCGCCCTGCTGCGCAAGTTATTGAGGAACTGGGTACTCACATCGTTCCGCAATTCGGAGTACAGCCGCGCCCCGGAGCGAATTGATACGCCGGCCGCTTCCATGCCGGCCGAGGTGGTGCGGTTCAACAGGTTGAATCATCAGGCCGATACCTGTTCAAGGAATATCGGTTGCAACGGCTCTTCGAGCAGGTCATTTGCTTTAATGGACCACCTTGCAATCCATCTGATTCGGTTCTTTTTCGATCATCTGAGCCTTTTTAGTTAACCAACAGTCTATAAAGTGCAGGCCCGATATTCTTTAAAACAACAAAAAGCAGCCGACTAATTTTGGCGCTTGGGCACACTGACGCGCTCAAGAATTTAGTCCATCCCAGGATCAACAATAGAACCCCGTTTTATCCGTGACAAATGGGACAAATTACTATTCACCTGATTTGGAGATGGTGCCGTGCGAAAGCTTGGCTTGGGCTTCCTGGTAACTGGCGTTTTTGGGCAACTATCAGCACTACTATGGACCTACACGTCCACAGGACCAATTTGTCAAAATAACGTCGACAATTCATACATTCAGCAAAAAGTGACAAAGCTCGAACAATTACTCGATGACGCCGCTAATAAAATTGCGACAGAGCTCAATACAAAACATTCCGTTGAGCTCGCACCCATTGCGAAAAACGGATTCCATATAACCGATTCAACGGAGGCTGACGCCGTACAGTTTTTACTCGAAAAGCCAGACGAATCACCCGTACTTACGCTGCCTTCATTGCCCACACCCTCACACAACTGGACGATTATTCTCAGCGGTATGATTACTTTTACCGGCCTGCTCCTGGCACTCTTCGCCCGCAAAAAAACCATTGTTCCGCAATGGCATGTCTTTCGCACCATGCCAAGGTCGCTAATCACGCTGGAACGCCCGTGTTTGACGTGTGGAGGCTTCATTTCCCACGCTGTAAAACCTGCTTCAGCCACGTCTTCATCCGGCCTGTGGGTGATTGAAATTGCGTTGAACACACCCAGCCGACATCGCGCCAAAAAAGCCATTCAACAGCTGGAGTTACCGGTAGCGCGTAAAGAAAACAACTTTGTAGTCATCGGCCCGTACAAACAGAAACAGGACGCGGCCCGAGTCGTGAAAGAGTTGACTGAAAGTCATGGTGTTAGAGGATGGATGATGGCGGGAAATTGACACGACCCTATTTAGCGCTGCCTGACCTCGAACAAATAGATACTTATTTTATGACGCAAGATAGTATCGCGAGGTAGAGCCTATCTCGCCCTGAAGAATTGCCTGGCCGCCAATTTACAAAATCATTTTTAACTCAGCGAGCTGAACTACAAGCTCGCTGAAAGATGCGGATACTCAGAAGAAACTTGAGTTGATGCGTGAAGAACGCATGAATGAGATTTATGACTTCCCGAGTATTTGGCAGACCCAACGCTTGTAACTATTCAAGCCGCTAACTTTCAATATTAAAGTCAAACTTCATCATAGGGGAGTATTGCCTAAAATACCCCCCGCCCTCCTCCCGGTTCAAACCGTCGCATAACAATCCACTACACGCCGATACTGGCTGGGAGAAGCTCCAATATGCTGACGGAAGAACCGTGTGAAATGACCTTGCTCGGAGAATCCGAGATTCTCCGACAACAGGCCCAACGTTCCACTGCGCTCACGCTCAAGCCAGGCAAAAGCCCGACGCATGCGCGCGTCGTTAAGCAACAGGGTCGGCGTCATGCCGGTATCTTTCTTGAACAGCGCAAAGAAGTGCGCCCTAGACAGCCCACAAGCCCGCGCGGCGTTGTCGATCGGGTTCGGATCATCGAGGTGTTCAAGCAACCAGGCCGTGCCACGGCGCACGCGCGCATCCCGGAACTCACCTGTGTTGGGCGCACCCAGTAGAGACAAATGCCGCCAGCTGGAAAAGGCCTCGATCAGTTCGATCAGGAAGTCGAACAGCATGAACTCCAAGCGCTCTTTCGGCACGATCCCACAACCATGCGCTTCGGCGACCAGGATGTCGGCCAGGGTGCGATTTCGACTCGACAGCTCGATGCATGACTGGGCGAAAAAGTCCGGCCGACCGCTGAGCGCCAGCGACTGCTGGGCAGTGGCCAGCCAGGCGGGCTCGATGTAAAGCGCCAGGATAAGGGTGGCACCGGCACCCGGCTGCGGATCATAGAAATGCGGCTCCCAGGCGTTGACCAGCACCGCCGTGCGATCACTGAGCGGAACCCGCCGACCGTTAACGTTGAAGTAAGTGTCCTCGCCGGACACTTTGACCAGCACATGGCATTCGGAATGGGTATGGGTGACCAGCGAATGATCCATATTCAGCAAGGCGACCCGGCCAAACCTGCCGTGGAAAACCCGTTGGGCAATCGACATCAGATTCCTCCGCTCGCTTGAAGCGATATCGTTATCGGCCTCAATGCATATCATCGGGGCGCTTATCTATTTCACAAGCCCGTCGATCGGTCCATGGTTCAGCAACACTTGGCTGGCCACTATCGCGCGCGAATGACCGAGCGTCTACCTCGACTTTCGCAGCCCCCACGTTCGTCGGAAAAACCGCCTTACAAGGCATGGCGTTCTTTGCCGTGATAAACGCGCAGGATATCGGCCACCACCGCCAGTGCGATTTCCGCCGGGGCCTTGCTGCCCAGATCGAGGCCGATGGGCATGTGTAAACGGGCGATCTGTTCATCCGTCAGACCACCGATGCGTTTCAGCCGCTCGGCGCGCTTGGCCGACGTTGCCTGAGATCCCATGGCGCCGATGTAAAACGCCGGAGTGTGCACCGCTTCCATCAGCGCCAGGTCATCGATTCGCGGATCGTGAGTCAGCGCCACCACCGCGGTCGCCGCGTGGCAACCTCCGGCGGCAATGAACATCGAGGGCAGCACGCGTTGCATCTCCACACCTTCGAGTTGTACTTGCAGCATCTCTTCCCGGGGATCGCAGGCGATGACTTCGCAGCCGATGGCGCGGGCAAAACTGGCGCAGAATTCGGCGACCGGCGAGAGCCCCGCCAGAATCAGTCGTAACGCCGGGCCGACGCTGATGCGCACGCTTTCGTCGACGACTTGCACCCGCTCGCTGCCGTGTCCGGTGTCCGGGTCCAGGCGCAAGGCACCACTGCTCAGTTCGACGTGACGCAGCAGACGACGCTGACCCAGCAACGCTGCTTGCAGACTCTCCAGGTGGGCGATCCATTCGAGACTGGCAGCGCGGTGCTCGACCAGCACGATCAGCACGCCGCCACAGGGCAATCGCAGGCGGTGGCGTTGCTCGACGCTGTCGCCATAACTGACGATCTGCGCCGGTTCGCGTAACTCACCGCGCGTCAGGCTTTCGAGAAACTCCTCTTCGACGCAGCCACCCGACAGCGAGCCGACGTGTTCGCCTGTGCCATTGGTCACCAGCATCGCACCCGGCGCACGCGGTGCCGAGCCATAGGTGGAGAGCACCGTACATAGCCACTGGGCCTGCCCGGCGCGAGCCCATTGCAGTGCCTGGTCGATCACCTGAACATCGAGATGACGCATATTTTCTGTACCTCAAGCAAAGCGTGGTGCTGCATGCAGGGTTACGTTTACGGTAACCTGCGAGCAATCCTGTTCAATCGTTGATTCAACATGTCGCCACAACAGTTTTTGCAACTCGGGGCGCTGCGCCTGGAACATCGCCAACTGCCTCCGGCTGACCCATCGCGACCGACACTGGTGCTGTTGCACGAAGGCCTCGGCAGCGCCGACCAATGGAAAGACTTCCCCCTGCGCCTGGCCCAGGCCAGCGGTTACGGTGTGGTCACTTACAGCCGTCAGGGTTATGGGCAATCGAGCCCGGTAACCCTGCCGCGTCCGCTGAACTACCTGAGCAGCGACGGCCCTCGGGAACTGCGGCAATTGCTCGATGCCTTGCAACTGCCGCAAGTGGTCTTGCTCGGTCACAGTGACGGCGCATCCATCGTCCTTGCCTATGCCGCCACCAACGATCCACGCGTGTTGGGCAGCATCGCACTGGCCCCTCACGTGATTGTCGAGGCCGAGAGCCTCGATGGCATTCGCCACACCACCGAGGCTTGGCATCTGGGCGAACTGCGCGAGCGCCTGGCACGCCACCATGGGACAAATGTCGATGGCGCTTTTCACGGTTGGAGCGACAGTTGGTTGCACCCGGACTTTTCCTTGGATGATCTCGAAGCGCAGTTGGCTTATATCGAAAAGCCGTTGCTGGTCATTCAGGGTCGCGAAGACCACTACGCCACGCCCGAGCAACTGGTGGTCATCCAGCGACAGGTCGCTGGACCGTGCCGCTGTGTGTTGCTGGATAACTGTCGGCACTTTCCCCAGACCGAAGCGACCGAGCAGACCTTGCAGCTGATCTGCGAATTCCTGAAGCGCCTCCCCGCCTTTACTTGAAATTGCCTTGGGTTTCTGGAATCACCACGCTGCCGATCAGGTAGATCACCGACAGACCGACGGCGAACATCGCCAACACCATGGGGATCTGCGCCGGGCTGCCGCTGACCAGGGACACAAAGGTCGGCATGGTTCCGCCGAGGGCGAAACCGATGTTCCAGGACAATCCGGTGCCGCTGGCTCGCAGCTCGGTGGCAAAGCGTTCGTTGAGGAAGATCAGAATCGGCGCGATGATCGCCCCACCTATGAAGCCTATACCCACGCAATACAGCGCAGTACGGGTCAGCGAACCCGATTCGGCGACACCCAGAAACATCATCGGCAGGCTCACCAGGTTGATCACACCCAGCAGCATGAAGGTCTTCTTGCGACCGATCAGGTCGCTCAGGTAACCGAAGGCCAGTGCTCCGACAATGGTTGCCACCGACCCGTACATGAGCATCTGCGAAGTCTGCGCATGAGGCACTTTGGCGACCACGTTGAGCAACGTCGGCAGATAACCGCAGGCCAGGTAATACGTGGCACCGCCTCCGAACGTAATCAGCAGGTTGACCAGCATCACGCCGCGGTACTCGCGACCGAACAGACGCTTGAGCGGCGACACGACAACTACCGCCGGCCCCTTGGTTTTGCGCGCTTGTTGCAGTTGCTGCCAGACCGGGGTCTCTTCCAGGTAACGGAACATCACCAGACCGAAAAACGTGCTTAGCAGGCCGCAGAAGAACATGAAGCGCCAGCCCCAGACGTCAAATTCTTCCCCGGGAAAGATCTCCGACAACACCAGATAAGTGAATGACGCCAACAGCGCGCCCATACCGGCGCCGGCACCACCGATCAACCCGGACATCAAGCCGCGATAGCGCGGCGAGATGGATTCGGTGCCGATGGTGTGAGTGGAGGCAACGATGCCACCCACGAAAATGCCCTGTATCACCCGCAAGACCAAAAACAGTATCGGGGCCAATATGCCGACCTGATGAATGGTCGGCAACGCGCCAAACAGTGCCGTGGAAATACCGACGCCGACCATCGACACCATCAACGCACGCTTGCGGCCGTGTTTATCGGCATACGCGCCGAAGATCGCCGAGCCCAGCGGACGCACCAGCAAGGCCACGGCGAACGAGGCATATACCGCGGCCAGCGACAGGGTCGGGGTGTCCGAGGGGAAGAACAGGCGGCCGATGATGGGCGCCACGTAGAGCAGAATGAACAGGTCGAACAAATCCAGCGCCCAGCCGAATGTCGAGGCAAATGCCGCGAGCAAGGCCTTGCCCGGTGGAATCTGTGGTGTATCGCAAGCGGCGCTGGAGGGTGATGCAGTTATTGTTGTTGTCGTAGTCATGGTTGCCTCACACAAACGGTGATCGAACGTTCTGCATCCCGGTGCACGGGTTGCGAGTAATCAGCAGGTCAGCGGTGAAACCTTGATGTGCCCTTTCAGTTGCATTGAAGGGGCGGCAGGCCCTGCTCCGTAAGGCGTACGCTGTTACCAACATACTCCCGGGCCCGCTCGCCAGTACGATTTACTCGCCGATAAACACGGCCGTACGCTTGCTGTGAAACGCTTCAACGCCTTCCTTGAAGTCCTTGGAGCTACGCAGACGGCTATAGCAGTGACCTTCCATTTCGATCGCGACGGTCAGCGGCGCATCTTCGTTGTCGTTGATCAGTTTTTTCGCCGTGCGCTGAGCCAACGGCGAGAAGCGCCGCAGTTCATCGACCAACGCGTCGACGGTGCTTTCCAGTTCGGTATCCGGCACGACCTCGGTCGCGATACCCCAGGCATAGGCCTGGTCGCCGGTGATGCGTTTGGCGCGCATCACCATGTGCTTGGTGCGGGTGATGCCGATGATTTTCTGCAGGCGTGCGGAGCCACCCGAGCCCGGGATCTGGCCCAGGTTCTGCTCAGGCAAGGCGTAGCGAGTGGTTTGCGAAGCAATTCGGAAATCACAGGCCAGCGACAGTTCAAAACCGACGCCGAAGGTGTAGCCACGGTTGGCAACGATCACCGGTTTTTCGCAACGTGCCGGTGCCGCGACGTTCCAGGCCAGCTTGGAAACGTGCTCTGGCGACGCTTCGAGGAAGCCCTTGATGTCGCCACCGCTGGAGAAGTGTTCACCCACCGAGCGCAGCACGATGACGCGCACGCCTTTGTGTGCATCGAGGGCTTCGAAGACCTGGCGCAGTTCATCACGCTGACCCATGGAAATGACGTTCAACGGTGCGCGGTTGAGGATGATGTCGGCGCGCTCGCGGGACACATCGACTTCAACCTGGAAGCCATCGAACTGAGTGTCGAGAAATTGCTGGATCGCTTGTTGTTGCATGAGAGTGTCCTCTGGATGATTAGCTGATGGCCTTCAAGGCCTGTTCCTGGAATTGGGCCAGCAGCACGCGCCGCAGCACCTTGCCCACTGGAGATTTTGGAATCTGATCGATGAACTGGTAACGCCGTGGCCGCTTGAATTTGGCCAGGCCCGAAGTGATGCAATGGGCATCGAGGTCGCCTTCCGTGACCTCGGCGCGCAACTTGATAAACGCGGCAATGATCTTGCCCCACTGCTCGTCGGGCAGACCGACCACCACCACTTCTTCCACTGCCGGGTGCAGAGAGAGCATGTTTTCGATTTCCGCCGGGCTGACGTTTTCGCCGCCGGTGATGATCAAGTCATCGACACGCCCCGTGACGAACAGATCACCCTCCAGATCGAAGTAGCCGATGTCACCGGTGAAATACCATCCATCACGCAAGGCCTTGGCGGTCGCTTCGGGGCGGTTCAGGTAGCCTTCGAACGCCTCGTCACTCGCCAGGTCGGCGATGATCTGGCCCTCCTCCATTGGGTTGACCTGCACGTCCGGCGTTTCAGCATCAATCGGCACCACGCGCACGCGCTGGTTCATTGCACTGCGCCCTGACGAACCGGGTTTGCGGCTGGCTTGCTGGTCGATGGTGAAGGTGTAGATTTCCGAGCTGCCGTAATGATTGACGAACAATTGCGGCTGGAACGCCTGCTCGACGCGACGCATCAAGCCATCGCTCATCGGCGCGCCGGCAAAGCCGATTTTCTCGACACTGGCTACTCGCTCGCGGGCAAAAGCCGGGTGTTCGATGAGCATGTGGTAGAGCGTCGGCACCAGGTACAGATTGCTGACCTTTTCCCGCTCGATGGCCTGCAGCGTGGCTTCCACGTCGAACTTCGGCACACAGACGAAATGCCCGTCGATCAGCGCCATGGACAGCAACGAACGCACGCCCATGGTGTGGTAAAGCGGCATGACACCCAGCGTGCACTCGTTCTGGCGGTAGAGGTTTTGCGCGACGTGGGCCACCGCCGCGGCGCGTTCACTACGGTGCCGACGGGGCACGCCCTTGGGCTTGCTGGTGGTCCCGGAGGTGTACAGCAGCAGTGAAAAGTCTTCGGCGTCTGCCTGCAAAATGATGTCGGAGGGGGTCTGCGAACACAGTTCCTCGAAACTCAGGTCGGTGTCGGCGGCACGGATACCCGCGGCGATCCGAGGCAGCCTGGTGGCGGCGCTGCAACCGGCCACCGCGGCCACGGTCGCGTCGTCGTAAGCCAGTGCGCGGATTTGCGCATCTTCGATGCAGTAGCCCAGTTCATCGGCAGTCGAACGCCAGTTCAACGGAGTCATGACGACGCCCGCAAACTGACAGGCCCAATGCAGGGTCGCCATCTGCCAGCGGTTCTGCATCGCTACCAGCAGTCGGTCACCGCGTTGCAGCCCAAGGCGTTGCAAGCCCCGCGCTGCGCTCTGGATATCGACGAACCAGTCTTCATAGGTTTTCTTCAACGCACCGTCACTGACCGCCACGGCGTGCGGTCGGCGTTCAACGGCAGCGAGAAAACTGCGTCCGAGATCGAACATTATTGTTATACCCCTTTGTTCGTTTGGCGCTGGGCAGCGACTTCGAGCACGGCCTGGACGATGCCGGTGTAGCCCGTGCAGCGACATAGATGCCCCGAAAGCATGTCGCGTACCTGGGTCTCGTCCGGGTTGGGTACCCGTTCGAGAAAATCCACGCAGGACATGAGAATGCCCGCAGTGCAAAAGCCGCACTGCAAGGCGTGATGACGGCGAAAGGCTTGTTGCAGGTCGCTCAGTGTGTCGTCGTCGGCCAGGGACTCGACGGTCTCGATACGCCGCTCTTGCCCCTGTACCGCGAGCATCAGGCAGGAACGCATGGCGACTCCGTCCACCAGCACCGTGCAAGCACCGCAGACACCGTGTTCGCATCCGACATGGACACCGGTGGCACCGAGGTCGTGGCGCAGGAAGTCGCAGAGTTGGGTTCGCGGTTCGGCCAGCGCTTCACGGGAGCGGCCATTGAGTTCCAGGCGAATCGGAAAGGTTTGGTCGGCAGTTACACGCATGTTCAGACTCCTTCGATCAGCTGATGACCCAGCTCGCGAATCAGTTGGCGGCGATAGGCAGCGCTGGCCTGCACATCGTCTTGTGCGTCGAGCGACCAGGCAGTTTGATTGAGCGCGTCCGGCAGCCCCGCACCACGAGGCAGACTGCGACGTTGTGGACGGTCAGCGACCCCGCCGATGCCAAGTTCGACCTGATCCGCGCCGATGGCTGCGGCCAGGGAGACAATGGCAAAGTCGCCGTGGCGCATGGCGATTTCGCGGAAGCGATAGGTGATGCCTTCGCGCTTGAGCGGAAAACGCACCTCGACGACCAGTTCATCCGCACGCTTGTCGGTGGTGAGAATGCCTTGGAAGAAGTCGGCAGCCTTGACGATGCGCTTGCCTTTTTTCGACTCGAGAACGATCTCGCCGCCCAGCGTCACCAGGCACAGTGGCAACTCGGCGCTGGGGTCGGCGTGAGCCACCGAACCGCAGACGGTGCCGCGATTACGCGTCTGGAAGTGACCGATCCAGGGCATCGCCAGTGCCAATAAAGGCACCTCGTCCATCAGGGTCGAACGCGCCAGCAACTGCGCCTGTCGTACCCCGGCACCTACCGCCAGGCAATCCTTGCGCAGTTCGATATAGGCCAGTTCAGCCACATGATTGATATCGATCAGTAACTTGGGTTGAGCCAGGCGCATGTTCAGCACTGCCATCAGCGATTGGCCACCGGCGATGATGCGAGCTTCCTGGCCGTACTCGGCGAGCAACTCAACCACCTGACGACGGGTGTCAGCCCGAACGTAATCGAAAGCAGCCGGTTTCATTGCGCACCTCCCTTGCCAAACAGCGCGCCAAGCGAGGCCCGCAGTCGCGCCCACCAGCCGGTGGAGATGGCTTGGCCGCTGACCCGTTGCGACAGGCGAGTAAAGATTTGTCCGATGATCACTTTCGAGGCCCCTTGCAACATTCGGCCGCCGACCGCGGCGACTTTGCCGCTGACCGCCACCTGGTATTGGTATTCCAGACGTGTGTGGCCATTTTCCAGTTGGACGAAACGCACCTTGGCCTGACCCTGGGCCGAACCCATCGAGCTGCTGCCGGAACCGGACAGACGCAATGAATGCGGCGGGTCCAGATCACTCAGGGCAACCTTGGCCTCGAAGCGCGCACGGATCACGCCGACGCCGACGGTGACGTCTGCGCGGTAACGGTTTTCGCCTTCAAGCACGAGGTCGTGGCAACCGGGAATGATTGCCGCCAGCGTCTGCGGGTCGAGCAAGGTATCGAAGACCTGTTGCGGCGCAGCAGGAATCACCACCGAGTCGTTGGCCCGCAGTGCCGGTCCACCGGCAGCTGCCGCGTCCAGGTTTTCATCGGGCTCCATACCGGCGGGCCGTGGCGGCTCGTCGATCCCGATGAGCGTGCGTACTTTCGATGGCGTCAGTGGCAGACGGATGTCCGAGCGGCCAAGGGCGTCGGCCACCGCGTTGGCGATGCACACCGGCGTGCTCATATTGTTGCCCTCGCCCACACCCTTGGCGCCCAGTGGGGTGAATGGCGATGGCGTTTCCATGTGCAGGATCACCGGTTCGATCACTTCCGGTGCGGTCGGCACCAGATAATCGGCGAAGGTCCCGGAGAGGAAACTGCCGTCCTCGCCATAGGCGAACTCTTCCATCAGCGCCGCGCCGAGGCCTTGGGTGAAGCCACCACGAATCTGGCCATCGACCAGCGCCGGGTTGAGCAGGCGGCCGGCGTCATGGCAGGTGACGTAGCGATCGATGTGGATCTCGCCGGTCATGCGGTCGATTTCCAGACCACAGATGTCGAAGACAAAGCCGTAGCACAGCGAGCTGTTGACCTGATCCTGGTCGTCCGGGGCCACCAATTGCGGCGGGCTCCAGAACGCGGTTTCGCGCAGTCCGCCACTTTCACCTTCCGGCAGCAGGCCCGGCGACCAGTGGGTCGCACCGGCAATCCGATGGAATGGCGCGACCGCTCCGCCATTGACCACAAAAATCTTGCCGCCGGCGAAACGAATATCTTCGGGGCTGGCCTGCAATTGCTCGGCGGCAATCGCGGCGAGGCGATCGCGGATCTTCAGCGCCGCCTTGTAGACGGCACCGGCCACAGCGCCGGCGAAGCGGCTGGAATAGTTGCCCGAGGCAATCGACCAAGCGTCCTTCTGGGTATCCAGTTCGACGTTGACCACGATGGATTCCAGCGCAACCCCAAGCACTTCAGCGACGACCTGAGCGACGGTGGTTTGATGGCCCTGCCCTTGCGGTGCCGAGGACACGTGCACACTGACGTCACCCAATGGGCCGACGTTGATGGTGGCGGTGGCGACAGCGCCGTTTTTCGGACCGGCCTTGCGCCGCTCTTCGGGTGTCATCGCGGTGGTGATGTATCCCATGTTGGAAATCGAAGGCTCGATGACGGCGGCATAACCGATGCCGTAGATCCGGCCTTCGGCACGCGCCTGATCACGACGTTCGAGCAACTCGTCGAGTCCACCGTCAGCCGCCGCCAAGGCAATGCCTGCCTGGTAATTGCCGGAATCGAGCAACGCACCGGCGGCCGCGCGATAAGGGAAGGCATCGGCCGGCACCAGGTTGCGGCGGATCACGTCCAACGGATCAAGCTTCAACTGCACGGCGATGTGTTGCAGCAGACGCTCCAGGGCGAAATACACCTGTGGGCCACCAAAACCACGGTTCAGGCCGGAAGGGGTTTTGTTGGTCAGCACCACTCGGTTGCGCACTTGCAAATTACGGATCGCGTAGGCCCCCGTCAGGTTGCCGTGCATGCGGTAGAAAGTCGCCGGTTCAGGCGCTCTCAGGTAGGCACCACAATCGTCGATCTGGTCATAACGCAAAGCGGTGATGCGGCCATCTGCTTCTACCGCTGCTTCAATTTCGGTCACCCGATTGGTCGCCGAGGAAGCCCCCTGCAAATGTTCCAGACGGTCCTCGACCCACTTCACCGGTGCGCCGACCTTGCGTGACGCCAGGCCCATCATCACCACGTAAGGGAAAACCCCTTGCTTGATGCCAAAGCTGCCGCCGGAGTCTTTCGGTGTGCGCAAACGCAAGCGGTTGCCGGGCACATTCAGTGCACGGGCCATGACCGTGTGCAACGCATAGGGGCCCTGAAAATTGGCCAGCACGTCATAAATGCCGGTGGCGCGCTCGTACTGAGCGAGCACTACATAGCATTCAATGGGTGTGCAGGAACTGCGCGGAAACTTCACTTTGAGCGAGACTTTGTGCGGCGCCTGCTCGAACGCCTGCTCCGGCTCGCCATAACGAAAGCGTCGTTCGTTGACCACGTTGCTGCCGACGGCTTCGTGCAGGATCGGCGCCTGTTCGGCGGTGGCCCGTTCGGGATCGATGATCGGGGGCAGCGGCTCGTATTCAACGCGCACACCTTCGATGGCGTCCTCGGCCAGATAGCGGCTCTCGGCGATCACCACGGCCACCGGCTCTCCGACATAGCGCACCTTGTCCACGGCGACGCACCAGTGCTCCATCGGCTGACGCACACCCACCGGGAACGGCAGCGCCCAGCGTTTGACGTCTTCGCCGACCAGCACGCCGTGCACGCCTTTCATCAGCAGCGCTTTGGAAAAGTCCACCGAGGTGATCCGCGCATGAGCGTGGGGTGAACGGATAATTGCGGCATGCAGCGTACCCGGCGGGATCGCAGCGTCATCGGCATAGCAGCCGAGACCGCGCAACAATGCGGCGTCCTCGACACGGGTCTGACGGGCGCCGATGTGGCCGGTCTGGCTTTCGGTAGCAGGTTGGAAACTAGTCATTTTTTCGCGGCTCTTGTTGTTTTGCAGCGCGATAGCGTTAGAGCCGAGTGTGTGAGAAAGGCGCAGGGAGCGCCCTGCCTGGGGAGAGGGAGTTCTGCGTTGGAGTCTGACAATTTGCCTTAGCGTCTGATTTTCAGGTTTGGGACCGGACAGAATTGCCGGTCAGGGATGGGACGCGAGAAGGCTCAGGAACGCTTCGACTTCTGCATAGGGCATCGGTTTGGCAAAGAAATACCCCTGAAAAATATCGCAGCGACTGCCCTTCAGGAAATCCACCTGAAACGCCGTTTCCACGCCTTCGGCGACCACCGTCAGGCTGAGGTGATGGGCCATGGAAATAATGCCTTGGGTGATCGCTGCATCGTGATGGTCGGTAGCGATTTCCTGGATGAACGAGCGGTCAATCTTGATCTTGTCGATGGGCAAACGCTTGAGGTAGCTGAGGCTGGAAAAACCGGTGCCGAAATCATCGAGCGCAATGCACACCCCCAACGCCTTGAGCCGGTGCAATGTGTCGATCGCCTGTTCAGCGTTATGCAACAGAAGCGACTCGGTGATCTCCAACTCCAGTTGCTCACCACAGAGTCCGTGTTTCTCCAGGGTGGCTTGTACATACTGGACGAAATGGCCACGCTGAAAATGCATCGGCGAAATATTCACCGCCATCGAGATGCCGGTGATGCCCTGCTCGCCTAGCTGGCGCAAGTGCGCACAGGCCGTATCGAGTACCCAAAGGCTCAGCGGGATGATCTGACCACTGTCCTCTGCCACCGGCACAAACACTGCGGGTGAGATAAATCCTTTTTCAGGATGCTCCCAGCGCAGCAACGCTTCGATCCCGACCACCCGCCCCGTGCGCGCCTCTATCTGCGGTTGATAATGCAGCTTGAACGATTGAGTTTCGATAGCCTTTTGCAGGTCATTGCGCAGGCTCGCGTGCTCGCAAACGCGCTGATTGAGATCGCTGGTGTACCACTGAAAGTTGTTGCGCCCTTGCTGCTTGGCTTTGTACATGGCCATGTCAGCCTGCTGGATCAGCTGCATCGGCTGCTCGATGTGACCATCGCTCAGGGTGATGCCAATACTTGCACTCACGTGCAGGTCAATGCCCTGGATGCAGTAGGGTCTGGCAATGCTGGCCATCAAGCGCTCGACCACCGGTACAACGTCCTCATCACGAAGCAGGTCCGGCAGCAGCACGATAAATTCGTCACCGCCCATGCGCACGATGGTGTCACCGGGACGAACCTGCCGAGTCATACGCTGCGCCACCTCAATCAGCACCTGATCGCCGAAGTAATGCCCGATCGAATCGTTGATGGATTTGAATCCATCCAGGTCAATGCACATCACCGCCAGACGACGCTTGCGCCGACGACTGATGTGACAATCCAGCATAAGCCGGTCTTCAAGCGAAACACGGTTAAGCAAACCGGTCAGGCGGTCATGGCTGGCGTTGAAGCTCAATTGGCGCTCGAAATGTTTCTGCTCGCTGATGTCCCGGGCAATGCCAAATACCCCGACGATCTCTCCGTTGACCATGATCGGCAGGTTGGAAATGTCCATGGTCAGCAATTTATCACTCTCGTCGAGAAGCCGTGCCTCGAAGCGTTGAGGCTCTCCAGCGCGGGCTGCGGAAAAATGCTGACTGACCCGTTCCAGGTCTTCTTCGAGCAACAGGCGGGAAAAGTGATGACCGAGGAAATCGGTTGCGGTGTGCGGTTTCAGCTTCAGGCCTGCCGGATTCACACTCTGGATGTTGCCGGCCAGATCGAGGGCGAACACCGGGTTGGGGTTGTAGGTGAACAATGATCGAAAACGTTGTTCGCTTTCCTCCAGACGTTGGCCGTCACGTTCGCGGCGGATCGCAATGACTGCCAGTTGGGCTGCAAAGGCCAATCGTTGAATCTGCGCCTCGTCCGGCGCATGGGCGCGGTTCTGGTACAGGGCAAATGTACCCAACACGTTTCCTTGATGGGAGAGCAACGGCACCGACCAGCAGGAACGCAGGTTATGCCCCAGCGCCAGGCTGCGGAAACGCTCCCAGTTTGGGTCCTGGGCGATGTCTTCGGTGACCACAAGCTCGCGCCGGAATGCTGCGGTGCCGCAGGTTCCTTCCTGTGGACCAATGGCCATTCCATGAATCGCCTCGCTGTACTCGGCCGGCAGCCCGGGCGCCGCGCCGCTTAGCAAGTGTTTGCCCTCGGCATCAGTGAGCAGGATAGAGCAGAAAGTTTCGGGGGTCTGTGCGTCGTGCATCTGACAGATGGCGCAGAGTATGTCGCCCAGATGATGGTCGGTCGCGATCATGCCGAGAATGTCACGTTGCGACTCGGGGAAGGTCTTGCTGTGAAAGCTCGGACGAGTATTCATGGTGGTTCCTGAAGACTCTCGAGGTCGTCCGGTCTTCAGAGAGCCTGAAACAGTGGGCGGCCGATCACTGTCCACTAGTGCGTCGGACGCGCACTCTATAGAGCACCGACCCGCTAAAAAAAGGCTCAGATCCAACATAAAAAACAGTATCAGATTGCCGCCGTTTGGCTGGAATGGTCGGGGTGCTCCGTTCTGCTGGGCCGGACAGTTCGGAAGCTGCAGCCCGGTTTCCATGAACTTGGACCGATGAACATTTCCACGCCAATAGCCTTCGGACCTGCCGCAAAACATAGTAACGGCCTGCCTATGAACATATGACATGGCCCACTTGTAAAATCGTGTATTAGAGGGTTCCCCGCTTTATGTGAGCTGCACCTGGAAACCTGAGATTTCGAATAAAACCTGGATCTGAAAATCAAGGCGTTACCTGGTGCGGCGAATCCGTGTGCGCGGCGCACTGGCAACGACCTCTCACAATATTTTCACATCGTCTTACGTACAGTCGATCTAGCTCCTTTTGTGATTCCCAGCCCGCGCTCCCCATCGCGGGTTTTTTTTCGTCCGCAAAAACTGCGGACCGCTTGGAATTCTGAACTGTCACATCTCAGTTGACAGTCAAACGCATTTCACCGGCTTTTTCCCCACCCTCCAGATCCTTAATCTGAGCCCATGTTGAACGACAACATTCACTCACTTCAAAAGGACTTCATCATGAGC